>JBKOWZ010000008.1:0-24506 GCA_046724665.1 Actinomycetota bacterium | reverse complement strand
GAGCTACGCGGCCGCAGCGGGATCCCTCTACTTCGGCGTGCCCACAGTCTGGTCCCGCATCTGCGCCGATCCCTCATCCGCCAAGGCGCTGTCCGCGGCGCGCCTGCTCGTGTCCGGTTCGGCGGCGCTGCCCGCTCCCGTCTTCGGCGACCTCGAGGCGCTGACCGGCCACCGTGCCGTCGAGCGCTACGGCATGACCGAAACGCTCATCACGATCTCCACACGCGCCGACGACTCCGACCGCCGCCCCGGCACCGTCGGCCGGCCCCTCGCCGGCGTGGACACCCGGCTGGCCGCCGAGGACGGCTCACCGGTGCCGCACGACGGCGCGAGCGTCGGCGAGCTGCACGTGCGCGGCGCGACCGTGTTCTCCGGCTACCTCGGCCGCCCCGACGCGACCGCCGCAAGCTTCACCACCGACGGCTGGTTCCGGACCGGCGACATGGCGGTCATCGAACCGGACGGCGGTCACCGCATCGTCGGACGCGCCTCGACCGACCTGATCAAGTCCGGCGGTTACCGCATCGGCGCCGGTGAGGTCGAGAACGCGTTGTTAGCGCACCCCGGTGTGCGTGAGGCCGCAGTCATCGGCGTCCCCGACGACGACCTAGGGCAGCGCATCGCAGCCTTCGTCGTCGCGGACGGCGTAACCGAGGCCGAACTCATCGACTTCGTTGCGCGCACGTTGTCCGCGCACAAGCGTCCCCGCGCGGTGAGCTTCGTCGAAGCCCTTCCGCGCAACGCCATGGGGAAGGTACGCAAGGACCTGCTACGCCGATAGAGCGCTGTCGGGCGCGTCAGGCCAGCTGTGCCAGCAGTTCCTCAAGCGCCACGGCGACGCCGTCCTCGTCGTTCGACGCGGTAACGCACTGCACGACGGCCAACACGTCCGGGTGCGCGTTGGCGACGGCGTACGCCGTGCCGGCCCACGTGAGCATCGGCAGGTCGTTCGGCATGTCGCCGAACGCGATGACCTCGTGCTCGGCGATGCCGAGCTGCGCGCAGTGCCACGCGAGCGTGCCCGCCTTCGTCGCGCCCGGCGGGGCGATCTCGAGCAGGCCGCGGCCGCCGGAGTGCGACGGCTCGCCCCGACCGTCCAGGATCGGCCGGGCGACGGCCAGCAGGTCGTCCGCGGTCGCGCCGTCGCAGCGTGCCAGCACCTTGACGAACCGGCCGCCGTTCGGCCGCGCCTGCGTCAGGTCCGGCAGGACGAGGCTGCCGACGCCGGAGATCAGTCCTGGCCGGAAGGCCGGATCGCGGAACACCTCGTCGCCGGTCTCCAGCGCGTATCCGGTCTCGGGCGGCAGCAGCGGACGCAGCGACGCCACGATGCCCAGCGCCTGCTCGGCGGTGAAGGCGCGCACGAGTTCCGCCTCGCCGCTCGCCACGTCCAGCACGGTCGCGCCGTTGGCGCAGATCGCCGTGCCGGCGCAGCCGATCCGCTCGGCGATCTCGACGACGGTCCGGTGCGGTCGCGCGGTCACGATCACGACCGCGAGTCCGGCCGCGGAGCAGGCCTTGAGGGCGGAGCAGGTCCGGTCGGAGACGGTCAGGTCCGAGCGCAGCAGGGTGCCGTCGAGGTCGGTGGCGATCAGGCGGGGTGCGGTCACCTCTGGATTCTGCCGGATCCCGTCATCCGGCGCCGTCGTCTGCGCTGTCAGGTGACGTTGACCGTGATGCGGTGGTAGCCGGTCGCGCCGTCCGGAATCACGTCGTGGACCGCGGAGGTCTGGACCGCGCCTGTCGCGTCGGTGGCGCGTACCGCGATCTCGTGGCTGCCGCGAGAAGCGTTCTGCCAGGTGTACGACCACTGCCGCCAGGTGTCCGGCGTATCCGAGGCGGCCAGCGTCGCCTCGTGCCACTGCCCGTCGATCTGGACCTCGACCCCGGCCACGCCCCGGTGCGTCGCCCACGCCGTCCCGGCGAGCACGACCGTCCCGGCCGGCACCGCCGCGCCCGAACGCGGTACGTCGATCCGCGACGCCGTCTTCACCGGTGCTTTCTGTGCCCAGCCGCGGTGTACCCAGTACCCGGCCGTGGAGGCGAACGTGGTCAGTTCGAGGTCCACGACCCACTTGGTCGCCGAGACGTAGCCGTACAGGCCCGGCACCAGCATCCGGCAGGGGAAGCCGTGCTCGATCGGCAGCGGCTCGCCGTTCATCGCTACTGCGAGCATCGCGTCACGGCCATCGAGTACTGCGTTAACCGGTGTGCCGATCGTCATCCCGTCGGTCGATGTCGCGAGGATCTGATCAGCTCCCGACAACACTCCGGCCTGACGCAGCAACGGCGCGAGCGGCGCGCCGATCCACCGGGCATTGCCGCAGTACGGCCCGCCGACCGGGTTCGAGACGCAGGTGAGCGTCAGGTCGTGCTCCTCCAGCGACAGCTTCAGCAGCTGCGCGAAGCTGATCTCCAGCGGCCGCGCCACCATGCCGTGAATCCGCAGCATCCAGTTCGCCGGATCGACCTGGGGCACGGACAGCGCGGTATCCACGCGGTAGAAGTCCTTGTTCGGCGTGTAGAAAGGGGCCAGCCCCGGCACGTTCAGGTGCGTCGAGGCGGGTGCCGCGGGCAGTGTCCGCGCGGGGAGCGGGATCTTCACGGCTGCACGCGCCGGAGCGACGTCGTACCGCGAGTCGATCCACATCTTCGAGCCGAAGCCGCCTACCGCCGCCCCGGCCGCCGTACCGACCATCGCGCCGAGGAAGCGCCGACGCTCGGTCGGCCCGTCGGACATCTCGCCGCCGCGCCGCGTGAGCCATCGCAGCACGAGTACCGCCGCCGCGCCCGCGAGAAGCGAGGGGAACAGCGCGCTGACCCCGGCCTTGGGCCGGGTGGCCGCGGCCACGATCCCGACGACGCCGAAGGACGCCGCGATGAGGCTCGCCACGGTCAGATTGCGCCGCGCGACGACCCCGGCCGCCGCGGAGACCACGGCGAGGATCACGTACACCCCGGTGAGCAGCGCCGTCTTGTCGTGCGAGCCGAACTCGCGGATCGCGAACTCCTTGACGCCGGACGGCGCCAGGTCGATCGCCCACTCGCCGACCGCGACCGCCGGCGCCGTGGCCGCCCCGGCGAACACCGCGACAAGCTCGCCGACCGCGAGCGCCGCCGCCCCGGCGAGCAGGCCGGTCAGCGCTCCGACCAGGATCCCGACCGCGCCGAACGGTCCGCGCCGATCGGCCTTCACCGCGTCGCCGCCGGTCTCCACCGCGTCGCTCATGACACCGCGCCCTTCGTGACACCTGCGCCGTTGCTTCGATTCCCATCCTGGCGCACGAATGTGGCCGGACAGGGGGTTCATTCCTTACGGTTCGCGGACGCCTCGCGAGCGGCGGCGACAAACCGCCGCCGCCGACCCCGCGCGATTGTCAGTGGGTGGGACTACGGTGGGCGACATGACCGATACCTTGCTGCTCGCCGGGACCCGAAAGGGCCTGCTGCTCGCGCGTCGGCGAGGCGGTTCCTGGCACACCGAACCGCTCGCCCTGCCGATGACCGCGGTGTACGCGGTCGCGATCGACACCCGCCGCGCCACCCCTCGGCTGTTCGCCTCGGCGACCAGCGAGCACTGGGGGCCGACGATCCTGCACTCGGACGATCTCGGGGCGAGCTGGAGCGAGCCCGACCACGCGCCGGTGGCCTTCCCGAAGGACGTGGACGAGGCGCTTCGCCGGGTCTGGCAGATCCAGCCGGGGCCGGCGAGCGAGCCGGAGGTCGTCTACGCGGGCACCGAGCCCTCCGCGCTCTTCCGCTCGGAGGACGGCGGCCTGACGTACGAGCTGATCCGGCCGCTGTGGGATCACCCGCACCGCAAGGAGTGGGGCGCGGGCGCCGGCGGCCAGGCGATTCACACGATCATCGCGCATCCGGCCGACCCGAAGCGCATCCTGGTCGCCATGTCCTCCGGCGGCGTCTACCGCACCTTCGACGGCGGGGCGAGTTGGACCCCGTCGAACACCGGCATCAAGGCGACGTTCCTGCCCGAGGAGCAGCGTTACCCGGAGTTCGGCCAGTGCGTGCACAAGATCGCGCAGGACGCGGGCGACCCCGAGCGGCTGTACCTCCAGAACCACAACGGCGTCTACCGCAGCGACGACTGGGGCGGCACGTGGACGTCGATCGCTGACGGGCTGCCCGGCGAGTTCGGCTTCACCGTCGTGGCCGATCCGCGGCGCGCGGACCACGCCTATCTCTTCCCGCTGGTCAGCGACTACTCGCGGTTCACCCCCGGCTTCCGCTTCCGGGTCTTCGGCACCGCCGACGCGGGCCACAGCTGGGCCGAGGTGGGCAAGGGCCTGCCGGAGGCCGACTTCTACTCGATCGTGCTACGCGACGCGTTCACCGCGGACACCGCCGATCCGCTCGGCCTGTATCTCGGCACCAGGTCGGGCGAGCTGTACGCGGGCGGTGACGGCACCTGGCAGCGGATCGCGGCCAACCTGCCCGACGTGCTGTCGGTGCGCGCGCTGGCGCTGGCATGACCTCATGAACGTCACGCTTCAGCTGCCGAGTGCGCTGGCCGGATACGCGGGCGGCAGCCGCGCGATCGAGCTCGCCATCCCGGGCGCCGATACCGCGGCCGGGACCGGGACGGTGACCACCGTCGCCCGCGTGCTCGATCGACTGTCCGGGGACCTGCCCGCACTCGAGCGCAGGATCCGCGACGAGCGCGCCGAGATCCGGCGGCACGTGAACGTTTACGTGGACGGCGCCGACATACGCACCCTGGCGGGAGCCGAGACGCAGGTTCCCGACGGGGCGACCATCGACGTCATCGCCGCGGTGAGCGGCGGCTGACCGGCCGCCGGACACGGCGACACAACGAGGCGACGAGGCGGCGACACAACGAGACGTCCCCGGCCGCTGCCGAATCGCCGCCCCACGGTGTGTCGCTGCGTTTCCGGCGGCGTGCCTGCGCTCACCGGCGCGGCAGCCGCGGCAGGTACGCACTGAACGCACCGCCCGCCACGTGACGCAGCTTCTCCGGATTGACCACCGCGAAAGCCTCGGTGATCAGGCCGTCCGTGACCTCGAACGCGATCACACCCATCGCGGCCCCCGTCCCGTCGATCGCGAGCAGACCGGGCTCGCCGTTGACTTCGGTCGGCCGCAGCTCCATGCCGACCTCGGGACCTATCCAGCGATCGACCAGGCCCGCCACCAGCCGGGCGACCCGCTCGGCGGACGCCACCGGCTTGTTCGCCGCGCGCACGATGCCGCCGCCGTCGGCGTGCCACACCACGTCCGGATCCAGGACCGCCATCAGCCCCGGAATGTCGCCGCGCACGGTGGCGGCGGCGAACGCGGCCACCGCCTTGCGGTGTTCGGTCCGGTCCACCTTGCGCCGGCCCGCACGCTCGCGCACCCGCCGCCGTGCCCGCGCGGCCAGCTGCCGCGTCGCCTGCGGACTGCGCCCCAACGCCTCCGCGACCTCGTCGAACTCGACCGCGAACACGTCGTGCAGCACGAACGCCACCCGCTCCGCCGGCGTCAGCCGCTCCATCACCGTGAGCATCGCGAACGAGACCGACTCGCCGAGCGTCGCCGCCTCTTCGGGGTTCTGGCCCTGATTCTGGCCGTGCTCGTCGCCGAGCCACGGCTCCGGCAGCCATTCGCCGTAGTACGCCTCGCGTCGCACCCGCGCCGATCCGAGCAAGTCGTAGCAGATCCGGGTGACCACGGTGGTCAGGAACGCGCGCGGATCGTTTACCGCCGCCCGGTCCACCGAACGCCAGCGCAGCCACGCGTCCTGAACCGCGTCCTCGGCGTCAGCCAGCGAGCCGAGCAGGCGGTAGGCGACCGCGGCCAGGTAGCGCCGATGCTGCTCGAACTCGGCGCCCTCCGTGTCCTCGTCAAGCACCTGTCCATCGGCCATACGTCCACGTTATCCGAGCGCGCCGCCCGGAACCGCGGCGGTAGCCTTGATCGCGTGTTGCGCGAAGTGACGACGACCCGGTACGTGACCCCGCTGCGGGAGGGCGGATCGCTGCCGGCCATCGTCGAGGCCGACGACCTCGGCATGTACGTGGTGAAGTTCCGCGGCGCCGGCCAGGGACGCAAGGCGCTGATCGCCGAGATCGTCTCCGGGGAGCTGGGCCGCGGCCTCGGCCTGGCCGTTCCCGAACTGGTCACCGTCCGGCTGGACGAGGCCATCGCGAAGGGCGAGCCCGACCAGGAGATCCAGGCGCTGCTGCTGGCCAGCGTCGGGCGCAATCTGGGGCTCGACTACCTGCCCGGCTCGCTCGGCTTCGACCCGCTCGCCTTCCCGGTGGACCCGGAGCTGGCCGGCCGGATCGTCTGGTTCGACGCGCTGGTCGGCAACGTGGACCGGTCGTGGCGCAACCCGAACCTGCTGCGCTGGCACGGAAAGCTCTACCTGATCGACCACGGCGCGACGCTGATCTTCCAGCACAACTGGCCGGCCGCGTCCGGATCGGCGCGCCGGGCCACCAAGCTCGACGACCACGTGCTGATGCCCTTTCACCCCGACCTCGCCGCGGCCGACGCCGCGCTCACCCCGCGCGTCACCGCCGAGGCCGTCTCGGCGGCGCTGGCGCTGGTGCCAGACGAGTGGCTCGACGACGAGCCCGGCTTCGCGACGGCGGACGACGTACGCGCCGCGTTCCTGGCCTGGTTCGAGGCGCGGATGCAGATGCCGCACAGCTGGCTGCCGGGGGTCGCCCGATGAGCACCGGACCTGATCCTGTGTCGCTCGACCCCGTGTCACCGTCACCTGGCAACACGTCGGGAGCGCGTCACGCCTTCGAGTACTGCACGCTGCGCGCGGTCCCGCGCGTGGAACGCGGCGACCTGGTGAACGTCGGCGTCATCGTCTACTGCCAGGCGCGCGACTTCCTGGAAGCGCGCACGCACGTCGCCGCGGACCTCGTGCGCGCCCTCGACGCCGAGGCGGACCTCGCGGGGATCGAGGCCGCGGTTGCCGCGTACGCCTGCGTATGCCGAGGTGGCGCGGAGGCCGGGCAGGCCGGGACGGTCACCACCGGCCAGCGGTTCCGCTGGCTGACCGCGCCGCGCTCGACCGTCGTACAGCCCGGCCCCGTCCATCTCGGCCTGACCGCCGACCCCGCCGCCGACCTCGCGCGTCTCGCCGCGCGCCTGTTGCCCGGCCCCGCCGAGCGCACGACCGGCAGGGTTTGATTCAGGTCTCGACCGGCGTGATCGCCATGCCGATCGACTGCAAGCGCGCCAGCGGCTCGTCGTAGCCGCGCTCCAGCGACTCGACGTCCATCAGCACCGACGACCCCTCCGCGATCGACGCCGCGATCACCGAGGAGTACCCGGTGCGCACGTCCGGCACGTGCACCTCGGCGCCGACCAGCTTCGACGGTCCGTGCACCACCGCCGAGTGCATGTGGTTGGTGTCGTGGAAGCGGCAGGCGTTGCCGCCCAGGCACATCGGGAACAGCTCGATCTCGCAGCCGAGCCGCTTGAGCGCGTCCACGTACACGAACCGGTTCTCGAACACCGTCTCATGCAGCACCGACAGCCCCCGGGCCTGGCTCATCAGCACCAGCAGCGGCTGCTGCCAGTCGGTCATGAACCCGGGGTGCGTGTCCGTGTGCACCGCCGCCGACCGCAGGCCGCCCGGCGCCGAAGCGGTGATGTACGACTCGTCGATCTCGAACTGCGCGCCCATCTTCCGCAGCGTCTCGATCGCGGTCACCAGCCGGTCCTGCGCGCAGCCGTGCACCCGCACCTGACCGCCGGTCAGCAGCCCGGCCACCAGGTAGCTGAACGCCTCCAACCGGTCCCCGGACAGGCGGGTCGCCGCGCCGTGCAGCCGCTCGACGCCCTCGATCAGGATCCGGCGGTCCGGTTGCAGCTGGATGCCCGCGCCCATCCGTTGCAGGAACAGCGCCAGCTCCAGGATCTCCGGCTCGACCGCCGCGTTCGTGATCACCGTGCGGCCCTCGGCCAGCACCGCGGAGAGGATCACCGACTCGGTGGCCCCCACGCTCGGGTACGGCAGCGCCACCCGAGTGCCGTGCAGCCGCCGCGCCGCCGCGTGGATCCCGGTGTCGTCCACGGTGATCTGCGCGCCCATCGCGGTCAGCGCCTGGATGTGGAAATCCACCGGCCGCGGCCCGATCCGGTCGCCGCCGACCAGCGGCACGAAGGCCTCGCCGGTCAGGTTCAGCAGCGGCCCGAGCATCAGCACCGGGATCCGGTTGCGGCCGGTGAAGGTCTGCGGCACCGAGGAGTGCGGCGCCGACGTCGGCTCGATCCGCAGCGTGTCGCCCTCGCGTTGCACTTCGCAGCCGACGGCCCGCAGCATCTGCGCGGTGATCTCCACGTCGCCGACCCGCGGCGCGTTGTGGATCGTGCTCGGCCCGCGGCCCAGCATCGCGGCCACCATGTGCTTGGTCACCGCATTCTTCGAGCCGCGCACCGTCACGTCGCCGCGCAGCGGTCCTGCCGGATCGATCTTCCAGGCTCTGCTTCCCATGGCGCCATTCTGCCGGGCGACGCAGCGTGGGCGGCGTGCCGTGGGGGGCTCGCCGGGCGCACTCGGCCTCCGTGGATTCGAAGGTCTTGCGCAATGCCGCATTTGTCCACGGTTCTCGCACGGTCGGAGGGCCCGGCTACGCTCGGGTACATGGAGCCGGAGACCCTGTTCGACGCCGTCGGACGTGAGCGAGCCGAGGCCCGTGCGCCGCTGGCCGCGCGGATGCGGCCGCGTACGCTCGACGAGGTGGTCGGGCAGGCGAGGCTGCTCACGCCCGGCTCGCCGCTGCGCCGGCTCGTCGAGGCCGCCCCGGGCTCCCGCGCCGTGCCCGCGTCGGTCATCCTCTGGGGCCCGCCGGGCACCGGCAAGACCACCCTCGCGCACGTCGTCGCGCGCAGCACCGACCGGATCTTCCGCGAGCTGTCCGCGATCACCGCCGGGGTCAAGGAGGTGCGTGCGGTGATCGACGCCGCGCGCCGCGACCTCGGCATGTCCGGACGCGAGACGCTGCTGTTCCTCGACGAGATCCACCGCTTCTCCAAGGCGCAGCAGGACTCGCTGCTGCCCGCGGTGGAGAACCGCTGGGTCACGCTGATCGCCGCGACCACGGAGAATCCGTATTTCTCGGTAATCTCCCCGCTGCTGTCGCGCTCGCTGCTGCTCACGCTGGAGCCGCTCGACGACGCGGACGTCAGTGCGCTCGTCGAGCGTGCGCTGTCCGCCGAGCACGGCCTGGCCGATTCGGTGGCCCTCGACGACGAGGCGCGCGCCCAACTGCTGCGTCTGGCCGGCGGCGACGCCCGCAAAGCCCTGACGGCGCTGGAGGCCGCCGCCGGCGCCGCACGCGACCAGGGCTCGGGCACGGTGACGGCCGAGATCCTCGCCCAGGCGCTCGATCGCGCGGCGGTGCGTTACGACCGGGACGGTGACCAGCACTACGACGTCGCGTCGGCGCTGATCAAGTCGATCCGCGGCTCGGACGTGGACGCGGCGCTGCACTATCTCGCCCGGATGATCGAAGCAGGCGAAGACCCCCGGTTCATCGCCCGCCGCCTGGTCATCTCGGCCAGCGAGGACATCGGCCTGGCCGACCCGTCGGCGCTGCCGACCGCGGTCGCCGCGATGCAGGCGGTCTCGTTCCTCGGCTGGCCCGAGGCGCGGATCAGCCTGGCCCAGGCGGTCATCGCGCTCGCACTCGCCCCCAAGTCGAACGCCGCGATCAGGGCGATCGACGCCGCACTGGCCGACGTACGCGCCGGACACGCCGGTCCGGTGCCGCTGCACCTGCGCGACGGCCATTACAAGGGCGCCGCGAAACTCGGTCACGCGCAGGGCTACGTGTACCCGCACGACCTGCCCTCAGGTGTCGCGGCGCAGCAATACGCACCGGACGCCATCCACGGCAAGCGTTACTACGATCCGACCCGGCACGGCGTAGAGGAGCGGTACGCCGACCGCGTGGAGAAGATCCGGGCCATGCTTTCCCCGACGCTTTCCCCGACCGAGTCTGAACCCGAGTCCGACTAACCGATCGGACGGCGCCTATGGCAGCACGCCCCCACGAACCGTAATCCCCGACCGATCCGCGATAGTGTTCGGGCCGACGGGCGCGCAGCGCGGAGCGCGGACGGGCAGACAGCGCGAAGGGATGGATCCCAAGGTGTCGGCAGGGGCAGTCGTCGGATTGGTATTCGCGATCTTCTTCGCGGTCGGGGTCATCTTCCTGTGCTTCGTCCTGCTGCGGCTCGCCGAGGTCCTCAAGGAGGCCCGCAAGCTGGTCGCCGGGATCGCCGACCAGACCGTCCCGCTGCTCGGCGAGGTGACCACCACCGTGGTGACCGCCAACCAGCAGCTGAGCCGGGTGGACACGATCACCGAGAACGTGGCCAACGTCTCCGGCAACGCCTCGGCGCTGGCCTCGACCTTCTCCGCCACCGTCGGCGGGCCGATGATCAAGGCCGCGGCCTTCTCCTACGGCGTGCGCTCGGCGCTGGCCAACCGGCGCAAGGCCGAGGTCGAGAAGAAGGTGCGCGCGCAGTTGAAGGCCGAGCGCAAGTCCAAGAAGGACTGAGGACCGGGACTGAGGACTGGGGACGCGGCGATGGTCAAGCGGGTGTTCTGGGTCGCGCTCGGCGCGACGGTAGGCGTTCTGGTCGTCACCAAGGCGTCGAAGACGCTGCGCAGGTTCAGCCCATCGGGCATCGCACAGGGCGCCGGCAGCCTGCCCGGCGCGATCGGCGGCGCGCTCCAGGACTTTGCCGACGACGTGCGCGCGGCCGCCGCCGAGCGCGAGTTCGAGCTGTACCGCGTGCTCGGGGTCGATGCCAAGGAGCCCGAGGAGCGGTAGGGGAGCGGTAACGCGGCCTAGCTCGCGTTAAGGCGCGGCCGGCCGCGTACCGCGTACCGGCCGCGTATTAATTGGGACAGACCCCGGTCCGCTTCCTGAGACAATCGACACCTATGCCCGGCGGCGTGCCGGGAACCGACCGACCGTTGCGAGAGGCACTGGACCGATGGACTCCGCAGAAATCCGCCGTCGCTGGCTCGACTTCTTCGTCAAGCGCGGACACGCCGAGATCCCGTCCGCCTCGCTGATCGCCGCCGACCCGACGCTGCTGCTGGTCAACGCGGGCATGGTCCCGTTCAAGCCGTACTTCCTCGGCCAGCAGGCCCCGCCCGCGCCGCGCGCCACCTCGGTGCAGAAGTGCGTGCGCACCCTCGACATCGACGAGGTCGGCAAGACCACAAGGCACGCGTCCTTCTTCCAGATGTGCGGCAACTTCTCCTTCGGCGACTACTTCAAGGAAGGCGCGATCGGCTACGCCTGGGAGCTGATGACCACCTCGGTCGCGGACGGCGGCTACGGCCTCGACGCGGACCGGCTGTGGATCACCGTCTACCAGGACGACGACGAGGCGTACGGGATCTGGCGCGACAAGGTCGGCGTCCCCGAACAGCGCATCCAGCGCCTCGGCATGGACGAGAACTTCTGGTCCATGGGCGTGCCCGGACCCTGCGGCCCCTGCTCCGAGCTCAACTACGACCGCGGCCCGGCGTACGGCGCCGAGGGCGGCCCGGCGGTCAACGGCGAGCGCTACATCGAGCTGTGGAACCTGGTGTTCATGCAGTACGAGCGCGGGGCGGGCACCGGCAAGAGCGACTTCCCGATCGTCGGCGAGCTGCCCTCGAAGAACATCGACACCGGCCTCGGCCTCGAGCGGCTCGCGGCGGTGCTCCAGGGCGTGGACAACCTGTACGAGATCGACACCTCGCGGGTCATCCTCGACAAGGCGGCGCAGCTGACCGGCGCGGTCTACGGCAAGGACCACAAGACCGACGTCGCGCTGCGTGTCATCACCGACCACATCCGCAGCGCCACGATGCTTATCGGCGACGGGGTGACACCGGGCAATGAGGGACGCGGTTACGTGCTGCGCCGGATGATGCGCCGCGCGATCCGCAACATGCGTCTGCTCGGCGCGCACCAGCCGACGGTGCATGAGCTCGTCGGCTCGGCGGTCGATGCGATGGGGCCGCAGTACCCCGAGTTGGTCACCGACTACAAGCGCATCGACGCGGTCGCGGTCGGCGAGGAGGAGTCCTTCCTCCAGACGCTCAGGACCGGCACCAACATCTTCGACTCGGCCGTCAGCAGCACCAAGAGCCGGGGCCGCGGGCAGCTCGCGGCGGCGGACGCGTTCCAGCTGCACGACACCTTCGGCTTCCCGATCGACCTGACCCTCGAGATGGCGGCCGAACAGGGCCTGAGCGTGGACGAGGAGGGCTTCCGCCGGCTGATGGCCGAGCAGAAGCAGCGGGCGAAGGCGGACGCGAAGGCGAAGAAGACCGGCCACGCCGACCTGTCGGCGTACCGGGAGCTGTACGACGGCACCGGCGCGCCCCAGTTCACCGGTTACACCGAGACCACCTCCGAAGGCACCGTACGCGGCCTGCTCGTCGCCGGTTCGGCCGTGCCCGCGGCGAACGCGGGCGACGAGGTCGAGCTGGTCCTCGACCGCACCCCGTTCTACGCGGAAGGCGGCGGCCAGCTCGCCGACCACGGCCTGATCCGGCTCGGCAACGGGGCGCTGGTCGAGGTGCTGGACGTGCAGAAGCCGATCGGCGACTTGATCGTGCACCGCGCGGTCGTCCGCGACGGCGAGGTCGCGATCGGCGAGTCGGCCGAGGCGGTGGTTGACGTAACGCGCCGTCAGGCGATCTCACGTGCGCACACCGCGACTCACATGGTCCACCGCGCGTTCAGGCAGCTGCTCGGCGAAACCGCGACGCAGGCGGGTTCGGAGAACGCACCCGGACGCTTCCGCTTCGACTTCGCGCACCCGCAGGCGGTACCGCAGTCCGTGCTGGCCGATGCCGAGCAGCTGGTCAACGCGGTCCTCGTCGATGACCTCGCGGTTACCGCGCAGATCATGTCGCAGCCCGAGGCGAAGTCGATGGGTGCGATGGCGCTGTTCGGCGAGAAGTACGGCGACCGCGTACGCGTCGTGTCCGTCGGCGATTGGGCGCACGAACTGTGCGGCGGCACGCACGTCCCGAACACCGGTCGCCTCGGCCTGGTCAAGCTGCTGCACGAGTCGTCCATCGGCGCGGGCGTGCGTCGCGTCGAGGCGCTCGTCGGCGCGGACGCGTACAGCTTCCTCGCGCGTGAGCACGTGCTGCTCGCTCAAGTGGCGGAACTTGTCAAGGCACGTCCTGATGACCTTCCCGAGCGGATCGCGGCCATCGTCGGCAAGCTGCGCGACGCGGAGAAGGAGATCGCGGCGCTGCGGGCGGGCCAGGTGCTGGCGATCGCGGGCGAACTGGCCGGGAACCCGACGGACGTCCACGGCGTCGCCTTTATCGGGCATCGCGCACCGGACGGCACGACTGCGGACGATCTGCGTAAGCTGGCCTTCGACGTACGCGGCCGGCTCGGATCGCGGCCGGCCGTCATCGCGCTCGGCAGCGCAGCCGGGGAGCGTCCGCTCGTTCTGGTGGCGACCAACGAGGCCGCGCGAGAGCATGGCCTGAAGGCCGGCGCGCTGGCCAAGGTCGCCGCGCAGACGCTCGGCGGCGGCGGCGGCGGGAAGGACGACGTGGCGCAGGGCGGCGGCAGCGACCTCGGCGCGCTCGACGCGGCGCTCGAGGCGGTCCGCGGCCGGATCGCCGAGACGGTCCCCGCGTAACGCCGCAGCGCCGTCCGGCGCTGATTGAACCGGACCGCCCCGCGACCCGTCCCCGACGGTCGGATGGGACGGTCGAGTCGAGCAGGGAGCACGGTGAGGTCGGGCAGGAGACTCGGAATCGACGTCGGAGCGGTCCGCATCGGAGTCGCGGTCTGCGACCGCGACGGCCTGCTGGCGACACCGGTGGAGACGGTCAGGGCGGGCGAGGGCGACCTCGCCCGCCTCGCGGCGTTGGCGGCCGAGTACGAGGTCGTCGAGGCCGTCGTCGGCCTGCCCAGGTCGCTGTCCGGGCGCGAGGGCCCGGCCGCCGGAAAGGCCCGTTCCTTCGCCCGCCGGCTCGCCCGGACAATTCGCCCCATTCCCGTGCGGCTTGTCGACGAAAGGTTGACAACCGTCACCGCGACCCGTGGACTACGCGAGTCGGGTGTTCGAAGCCGGCAGGGCCGCGCCGTGGTCGATCAGGCCGCCGCGGTCGTGATCCTGCAAAACGCGCTCGACGCCGAGCGCGTCTCAGGGCGGCCGCCCGGCCACCTGTCCCAGGCCGACGACGACGTCGCGCCCCACGCCCCGGGTAAGGAGTTCGAGGCTTGAGCGACGACTGGTACGGCGACCCGCAGGAGCCCGCGTCCGGCTCCGCGTACGGCCGAGGACGCCGGGCACGCCAGGGACGAGCGCCGCAACCGCAGCCAGGGCAGCCCGGACAACCCGGCCAGTACGCGCCGCAGTACCCTCAGGATCCGTACCAGTCGAATCAGTATGCGCAGGACTACGCTGCGCAACCGCAGCAGCCGTACTACGACGAACTCGGGCCGCGTTCCACTCCGCCGAGCGCTTATGGTCCGAACTCCAGTGCACAGGACTGGAATACACAGCAGCAGGGATATGCGACGCCGCAGGCGTACCCGCAGCAGGGTGAGCAGCCGCAGACGCCGTACCCGCCTCGTCGGCAACCACAGCAGCCGCAGCAACCGCGCACGGCAGACCCTTACGCGTCCGGCTCGTACAGGACCGGCTCGTACGCACCCGACGCGTACGCATCCCAGCCTCCGGCTGATCCGTACGCCAGCGACCCTTACGCAGGTGACCCGTACGGCTCGGGTAGCTACGGCCGCCCTGCTGCTGCCCGTGACACGCGTCAGAGCAGCGGTTCCTACGCGACCAACCCGAACAGCGGCTACGCGACCGGTGCCTATCCGGCCGGGAACGGTGAGTATCCGTCCGGCCGTCGCCGTGCCGCTGCTCCCGCTGCGGGCACGCCGAACGCACCGGGCGGCTATTCGCAGTACGAGGGCGACGACGAGTTCCCCGCGCGTACCTCCCGCCGCGCCGCCAGCGCTGCCAGCTACGGCGGCGATACGGACAGCCGCGTCGGTACCGAGAGCCCGTCGGGCGCGCGCTCGCGCCGCCGCGCCGCCGCGCCCCAGGCCGACGAGAACGGCGACCGTTTCACCCTGATCGGCGACGAGGACGACGAGGACGCCGGTTCCGGGCGCGGCCGCAAGCCCAAGCAGAAGCGCGGCCGCAACTGTCTCGCGGTGTTCGTCGCGTTCTCGGTGATCGCCGGCGGCCTCGGCTACGGCGGCTACAAAGGCGTCCAGTGGTACCAGAGCAAGTACGGTCCCGCGCCCGACTACGTCTCGACCACCGGCACCGGCAAGGTGGCCGTCAACATCCCGTCAGGTTCAGGCGGCAAGACCATCGGTGGTCTGCTCTTCAACGCCGGGGTCGTCAAGAGCCAGCGCGCCTTCACCGACGCCTGCAACGCCGACGCGAAGTGTGCCTCGATACAGGCGGGCACCTACCTGCTTCCGCGCGGCATCAGCGCGGCGACGGCCATCACCGACCTGCTCGACCCGAAGAACAAGGACAGCAAGTCCCAGCTGATCACCTACGGCGGCGAGCGCGCCGCGCAGATCTTCGCCGCGCTCGAGTCCAAGACCGGCTGGTCCGACGCGGACATCCGGGCCGCGATCGCCGGCGGCAAGATCGACCTGCCGGCCTGGGCCACCGCGCAGCCGGGGCCGAAGACCCCGTACGCGCACATCGAGGGCTTCATCGCCTCGGAGTCGTACGTCCTGACCGACTACAAGACGCCGACCGACCTGCTGAAGAAGATGGTGGACGACCAGCTCGCCCTCTTCAACCAGGCCGACCTGGCGAACAAGGCGGCCAAGCTGGGCCTGAGCGAGTACAAGCTGCTGATCATCGCCTCGCTGGCGCGCGCCGAGGCCGGCAGCAACACCGCCGACCTGAACAAGATCGCCGGAGTGGTGTTCAACCGGTTCAACAACCAGATGCAGTTCGCGCACCTCGGCTTCGACACCTCGACGCTGTACGGCATGGGCAACGTCGGCACCGTGCCCAACAACAAGGACACGACGAACCCGTACAACACCAGCGTCTACGGTATAAAGGGCCTGCCGCCCGGACCGATCGACAACCCCGACCAGACGTCGATAGACGCGGCGCTGAACCCGAACCGGGACAACAACTACTACTACTTCTGCGCCACGCCGGACGGTGTCCAGTACGCAGCGAACAACACCCAATGGCAGCAGCTCGGCGCCAAGTACAAGGGACTGTGCGGATCGGGCTGATGACGTGACGACGACGGACGCCGACCGCGACGCGACGACCGTGAGACGCCGCGCCGCAGTCCTCGGATCGCCGATCGCGCACTCGCTCTCGCCGGTGCTGCACCGGGCCGCGTACCAGCGGCTCGGCCTCACCGGTCGCAGCTACGACGCGTTCGACGTCGGTGAGGCGGCGTTGCCCGGATTCCTGGGCGGTCTCGACGAGGCCGAGTGGTCAGGGCTGTCGCTGACCATGCCGCTCAAGCGCGCGATCATCCCGCTGCTCGACGATGTCAGCGAGCTGGCGCTCGCGGTCGATGCGGTCAACACCGTGCTGTTCGCCGACGGCGGCACGAGGTGTGGCGAGAACACCGACGTGCCCGGCCTTGTCGCGGCGTTTGCAGAACGCGGAATCACCAGCGCTGACGCCGCTGCGGTGCTCGGCGGGGGAGCGACGGCGGCATCAGCGGTTGCGGCGCTGGCGTCGATCGTCCGCGGTGGTGGGGTCGATGTCTACGTACGTTCCCTGAATCGGGCTGACGAGCTGATTCCGGTGGCCGACCGTTTCGGGATCGACGTGCGCGTGCACCCTTGGGCGCGGGCGCCGGAAGCCCTGGGGCACCCGCTCCTGGTGAACACGACTCCTGTGGGCGCCGCGGACGAGTTGGCTGAAGCCGTCGGCAAGCCGGTCGGCACGCTTTTCGACGTGCTCTACCATCCGTGGCCGACCAGGCTCGTCACGGCGTGGGAACGCGCGGGCGGGGTCGTGCTCGGCGGCCTCGATCTGCTGGTCCACCAAGCCGCGCTTCAGGTCGAATTGATGACCGGCGCCAAGCCGGAGCAGCGCGCGGAGGTAGTGGCAGCGATGCGTGCCGCCGGAACCGCCGCGCTTCGCAAACGCTGATCCGGCCACCAAGCCGTGCGCCCTCTTATGCGCGCACTGAGACTCCCGCCAACTCCCCATCGACCGAGAGCTCGGCCGTGAACGCGCCGATCCCTTCCGCCACGACCGCGATGCCCTCCGGCACCCGGCTCCAGTCCCAGCCGTGGTGCTCGACGTATCCGAGCACGCAACCGGCCGCGTCCTCGCCGAACGTCGCAGCACCCTCCATCATGAATCGAGGCATCGTGTCGAGCCGCGGCGACGCGGCCGGGACGGCGACGTCGCAGACCACATAGTAGACTCGCCCGCCACTGCCGTCGTCGCGCGCGCTGTGACCGATGTACCCGCGTGCACCGAGCAGCCCCATCGCGGTCCAGGCAATCATCTCCGCGGCGTCCTGAGGACCTTCCGGAGCGTCTTCGATACCTGCGAGTCCGAACGCGGGCGTGACCAACTCCGCGATGCCCTCCTGCTCGCCCAGCGAGCGCAGGCCCCGCGACTGCTCGACGATCGCAGGGTTCTGACCCCACGTCGCAGCATCCGACCATGCCCATGTCCAGACGCCGTCGGCGGAAAGCGTTCCGAGCGCGTCCACGGCGAACTCCCGTCCGGACTGACGGTAACGACGCGTGGTGTGATCGACGGACCAGCCGCCGAGGGGCATGAAGTCGAGAAAGGTTTCGAGCTGCTCGGTGACCCACGCGGCGTGCCGGTTCCCCGCGGCGTTGAACGCGGCACTGAACGCCGCCAGGCTCGCGACCGTCGGCATGCGCGGTGGCGGAAGTTGAGCCCGCTGTGGCTGTTGCTGCGACTGCTGTGGCTGCTGCGATCGGGCCTTCAGCACCGCCATGACCTGCGCGGCGGCAGCCTTGACGACCTGCGGCTGCACCGGCGAGAGCGCGTAGCCACGAGTCCTGATGTGTTCGAGCAGCTCGCCCTGAGGTGGTAGCCGATAGAGGCTCAGGTAGTACCCGACGGCCGCCGGCCACACCCACGTGCCGTCCGTGTGGAACGCACGCGGCACGCTCGCGGGCGCGCTGGGCAGGACCTCGTCGCGTGCCGTCCCCGGCGCGGACAACACCACCGGCGCGCGCGTCAGATACGCGACCAGCGCGGGGATCTCCTGCTGGTCGAGACCCGGCCGGTTGATCAGTGGGCTGCCATCAGCCTTCATCCCGTCGAACACGCGGGCCAGCGGGAACCCCGTCCCGCCGCCGGGCCCCTGGCGCTGCGCGGGTACCGCCGCCGGATCCGTCACGTCCCCAGCAGCCGTGATCCGTGCCGATCCGAAGCCCGCCCCCTCGGACAAATCCCCGCTCCTCAACTTCGAGCTCTTCGTCGTGGGACGGGTCAGTCTCCCATCGCGTGGTCGTGCCCCGCAAACACCGGATCGTCTGCGGGGCACGAGCACACCAGCGTGCTGTCAACAGCGTTCTGTCATCGGTCGGCGGCTGCGTGCCGCCGCGGCGTCAGCCGTCGCGGCGACGCGAGAACCGCCGGCGGCCCGGCTTCACGCCGCCGCCGTCGCCCATCGAGGCGAGCCGGTCCTCGACGTGGCCGGGCAGCGGACGCGGCGCGCCGCTTCCCGTGTCGGCGTCGCCGAGCAGTGCCGAGATAGCGATGTCGATTGTGCTGCGGGAGTTCTTGCGCATATGGGGCTCCATCGGTCGGATCCGGCCCCCGGCCGGAATCGTTCGATCGGACGCCCGACAGGCGATGACGAGGCACCGCCCCCCGTGGCGCCGGTTGAGTAAAGCTTCGACCGGGCCTCGTCGCCTCGTGCCGTTCCTACCGCGTACTAGTATGCACTGGCCGAGTGTCCCGCCAGTTGCCTGCGGGTCAACGCGCGGTGTCCTCGATGTGCGAGATCCTCAACAGCGCGGTACAAACCCCGACGCGGCAGCCGACGGCGCCGTCGAACGTCACCCCTCCAGCCGCAGCGCCACCGGGTCGCCGGGCCGCAGGTCGTACTTGGCCGACGCCGACTCCCCGTTCAACGCCAGCGCGAACAGCCCCGCCGAGTCGATGTACCCGACCGGCTCCCCAAGCTGCACGTCCGCGAAGGTCCGGTTGAACGGCACGTGTAGCTCACCGGTCCGGCAGTGCAGATGCAGCAGTTCGCCCTCACGCAGCTCCGCGTCGCGTAGCAGTGCCGCCCGCAGCGAGGTCTGCACGTTACCGAACCGGTCGATGGTGAGAACCTCGCCCTCCAACCGGTGTGCCGTCAGCCGCGCCACCGGCTCCGCGAGGTGAACCAGGTCGTCCAAGGGCACCGGCGCGCCGACCCGCGTCGGCGGCATACCGCTCGCCAGCCGCGCCGCCACCGGCGCGAAGATGTCCCGTCCGTGAAACGTCGCGGAGACCGGTTGCAGCATGAGCTCAGGCGCCGTCACGTCGTATGCCGCGCTCACCCCGCCCAACGCCCGCGCGGCCGGCAGCAGCAGCCCGTTGTCTGGTCCGACGAGGTACGACCGGCCCGCCTGAATCACCAGCGCGCGCCGCTTCTTGCCGACGGTCGGATCGACCACCGCGAGCAGGACTCCGACCGGCATGTACGGCGCGGCTTGAGCCAGTACCGCGGCTCCCCGGCGCAGATCGCCCGGTGGGATGTCATGGCTGATGTCGATCACGCGCACCGCCGGCGCCAGCGTCGCGATCACCCCGTGGCAGACGCCGACGAACCCGTCGGACAGTCCGTAGTCGGTCAGAAAACCAATCCATCCGGCTCGACCCGCAGCGGGATCTGTTTGTGCAGCCATCGCCGTAATCTAAGCCCTACAGGTGACTCCGAAGTAGCCGCGCGGTAACCGGAGGTAGCTCAGACAAGCACTTCCTCCTCTGATCGGACAATATCCCGGCCGGTGGATGAAGCGTTATGGCGTCGAGTCCACCGTGGGATGATCGAGGCATGTTGCGATGGCTCACCGCAGGGGAATCGCACGGCCCCGCCCTCGTCGCGATCGTCGAAGGGCTGCCGGCCGGCGTGCGCACGTCCACCAAGGCGGTCTCGGACGCGTTGGCCCGGCGGCGGCTCGGCTACGGCCGCGGCGCGCGGATGAAGTTCGAGCAGGACGAGGTGGCCTTCCTCGGCGGCGTCCGGCACGGGCTCACCCAGGGCGGACCGGTCGCCGTCCGGATCGGCAACACCGAATGGCCCAAGTGGGAGTCGGTGATGGCCGCCGACCCGGTCGCCGGCCCCGCCGCGCTCGACGAGCTCGAGCCAGGTTCGGCCGAGTTCTCCGCGACCGGCGCCGGCCAGGCCCGCAGCGCCCCGCTGACCCGGCCGCGGCCCGGCCACCCCGACCTGGCCGGCATGCAGAAGTACGGCTTTGACGACGCTCGGCCGGTCCTCGAGCGGGCCAGCGCCCGGGAGACCGCCGCCCGCGTCGCCCTCGGCGACGTGGCCCGCGCCTTCCTCGACCAGGCCGCCGGGATCCGCGTCGTCTCGCACGTCGTGCGGCTCGGCCCGGTCGCCGTCCCCGAGGGGCTGCTGCCGACCCCCGCCGACCTCGACCGCATCGACGCCGACCCGGTGCGCTGCCTCGACCCGGAGACCAGCGCGGCGATGGTCGCCGAGATCGACGCCTGCCACAAGGACGGCGACACCCTCGGCGGCGTCGTCGAGGTGCTGGCCTACAACCTGCCGCCCGGTCTCGGCAGTCATGTGCACTGGGACCGGCGGCTCGACGCGCGACTGGCCGCCGCGCTGATGAGCATCCAGGCGATCAAGGGCGTCGAACTCGGCGACGGCTTCGGTCTCGCCGCGATCCGCGGATCGCTCGCCCAGGACGAGATGGATCCAGGGCACCCCGGTGTGCGCCGCCGCAGCGGCCACTCCGGCGGCACCGAGGGCGGCATGTCCACCGGCGAACCGCTGCGCGTGCGCGCCGCGATGAAGCCGATCTCCACCGTCCCGCGCGCCCTGGCCACCATCGACACCGCCACCGGCGAATCCACGACCGCGCACCACCAGCGCTCCGACGTGTGCGCCGTCCCCGCCGCCGGAGTCGTCGCCGAGGCGATGGTCGCCCTCGTCCTGGCCGAGGCGCTCCTGGAGAAGTTCGGCGGCGACTCGGTCGCCGAGACCGCGCGCAACGTCGAGGCCTACCTCGCCGAGGTCAGGGTCCGCGGGCTGGAGGTGCTGCGATGAGCCCGCGCGTGACCCTGGTCGGCGCCCCCGGCTCCGGCAAGACCACCGTCGGCGAACTGCTCGCCACCGCGCTCGCCCTGCCCTTTCGTGACACCGACGCCGACGTCGAGGCGCTCACCGGCATGCCGATCGCGCAGCTGTTCGTCGAGAAGGGCGAGCAGTACTTCCGGGAGCTGGAGTCGGAGGCGGTCCGCGCCGCCCTCGACTCGCACGAGGGCGTCCTGTCGCTCGGCGGCGGCGCCGTGATCCGCGAGGAGACGCAGGCGGCCCTCGTCGGCCATCACGTCGTCTACCTCGACGTAGACGCCGCCGAGGCGGCCCGGCGCGTCGGCTTGAACACCGCCCGCCCGCTGCTGCTCGGCAACGTGCGCGGCCAACTGGCCCACCTGCTCGCCGAGCGCAGGTCGATCTACGAGAAGGTCGCCACCATCACCGTCCCCACCGTCGGCCGCACAGCCGACGAAGTCGCCGCCCTCATCCTCAAGGAGCTGCCCGCGTGACCGAGACGACGACCATCGCCGTCGGCGGCGAGAGCCCGTATGACGTCGTCATCGGCACCGGCCTGCGCAGCGAGCTGCCGAAGCTGCTCGGCGACAAGCCGGCCCGGGTCGCGATCATCCACCCCAAGGCGCTGGCCGCTACCGCCGAGGCCATCCGCGCCGAGCTCGACGTGACCTATGAGTCCGTCACCATCGGGGTCCCCGACGCCGAGGAGGCGAAGTCGGCCGAAGTGCTCAGCCATGTCTGGTCTGTCCTCGGTCAGTCCGGCTTCACCCGTACCGACGCGATCGTCGGCGTCGGCGGCGGCGCGACCACCGACCTGGCCGGGTTCGCCGCGGCCACCTGGCTACGCGGCGTGCGCGTAGTGCACATGCCGACGACGCTGCTCGCGATGGTCGATGCCGCGATCGGCGGCAAGACCGGCATCAACACCGCCGAGGGCAAGAACCTGGTCGGCGCGTTCCATCCGCCCGCGGGCGTGCTGTGCGACCTCGCCGCCCTGGAGACGCTGCCGCGCGACGATTACGTCGCCGGGCTCGCCGAGGTGGTCAAGTGCGGCTTCATCGCCGACCCGGTCATCCTGGACCTCATCGAGTCAGACCTCGCAGCCGCCACGAGCCCCTCCGGACCGCACACCCACGAGCTGATCCGCCGCGCCGTCCAGGTCAAGGCCGACGTCGTGTCGGCCGACCTCAAGGAGTCCGGCCTGCGCGAGATCCTCAACTACGGTCACACCCTCGGCCACGCGATCGAGCGCAACGAGCGCTATCGGTGGCGCCACGGCGCGGCGATCTCGGTCGGCATGGTCTTCGCCGCCGAACTCGGCCGCCTCGCCGGCCGCCTCGACGAGCCCACCGCGCAACGTCACCGCGAGCTGCTCGGCGCCCTCAACCTCCCGCTTTCCTACGACGCGTCAGCCTGGCCGAAGCTGCTGGAGACGATGCGCATCGACAAGAAGGCCCGCGCGAACAAGCTTCGCTTCATCGTCCTCCAGGGCCTTGCCAAGCCCACGGTTCTGGAAGCTCCCGATCCGCAGTTGCTCGACGCGGCCTTCGCCGCGGTTTCCGGCTGACCGACCCGTCCGCGCCCGGCCGTCCGGCCTCCTGGCCAGGCGGCGATCGGCCCGCAAATCCGACGGTAGACTTGTCGGCTGCATCAGATTTGTCTCACGCTAGGAGTCCCCCGGCCGTGGCCTCGACCAACGACCTCAAGAACGGCATGACGCTCAACCTCGACGGCGAGCTGTGGAACGTCGTCGAGTTCCAGCACGTCAAGCCCGGCAAGGGCCCGGCGTTCGTGCGTACCAAGCTCAAGCACGTGCTGACCGGCAAGGTGGTGGACAAGACCTTCAACGCCGGCATCAAGATCGACACGGCCAACGTGGACAAGCGGACGATGCAGTACCTGTACAAGGAATCGACCGACTTCGTCTTCATGGACACCGACACCTACGACCAGATCCAGGTCCCGGCCGAGACCGTCGGCGACGCCGCGAACTTCCTGCTGGAGAGCGCCGAGGCCACCGTCGCCACGCACGACGGCGTCCCGCTCTACGTCGAGCTGCCCGCGGCCGTCGAGCTGATCGTCACGTACACCGAGCCGGGCCTCCAGGGCGACCGCTCGACCGGCGGCACCAAGCCCGCCACCGTGGAGACCGGCTACGAGATCCAGGTCCCGCTGTTCATCTCCACCGGCGAGAAGGTCAAGGTGGACACCCGCGACGGCAAGTACCTCGGCCGGATCAACAGCTGACGTGGCGACCAGGAGCAAAGCGCGGCGCCGCGCCCTCGAAGTGCTGTTCGAGGCCGACCTGAAGGGTGTGGATCCGCGGCACATCCTGGCCGACCGGGTCGCCAGGACCCACCGGATGTCCCCGCAGGACACCGACCCGCGGATCGGCGAGTACACGATAGAGCTGGTCAGCGGGGTAGCCGACCACCTCGACCGGATCGACTCGCTGATCGAGACCTACTCGATCGGCTGGCCCATCGACCGGATGCCGGCCGTGGACCGCAACCTCCTGCGCCTCGGCCTGTTCGAACTGCTCTGGGGCAACGACGTGCCCGACGTGGTCGCCATCGACGAAGCGGTCACCCTCGCGCAGGAGCTCTCCACCGCGGATTCCCCGCAGTTCGTGAACGGCCTGCTAGACCGCCTGCGCGAGCTCAAGCCGACGCTTCAGCGTTAGCTTGCCGCTTGTACACACCTGATTTGACGTCAGTTCCCTCGGTGGGTAGTGTAGTCAGCTGTCGCTAGACGCGGGTCGGTGCAACTTCGTTGCCGGTGACCTCGTCGGCGAGAAGATCCTCTCTTTTCCTTCTTTCGAGACATACCGAATCCCTCGTAGCCACGAAGGATTGGGTTGAATTCGCTTCCCCGCCAAACGGCGGAAAAGCGGCCCGGAAGATCTGGTAGAGTACGGATCACCGAAAGGGAACACCTCTCCGGAACATAAAAAATCCCGGTCATACGGTGTCTGTTTCTTGAGAACTCAACAGTGTGTCGATGGTTTGTTTGCGATGCTTTTATGGTTTGTTTGGTTGGTGTCCCGACCCCCGTCGGGATGATCGGCCGGGTTTGTTCTCTTCATGGGAAAGAATGTGTTCTTTTTTGGAGAGTTTGATCCTGGCTCAGGACGAACGCTGGCGGCGTGCTTAACACATGCAAGTCGAACGGGCCCGCGCTTTCGGGTGTGGGTGAGTGGCGAACGGGTGAGTAACACGTGGGTGACCTGCCC
>JBKOWZ010000304.1:0-5813 GCA_046724665.1 Actinomycetota bacterium | reverse complement strand
CGCCGCGCCCGCCGCGGCCACGCCCGCCGAACTCGTCGAGGTCGATGTCGCGGTTGATCCGTCCGTCCGCGCCGCGGCCCCCGGGTCCGGACTCGGACCGGGACGGCCCGGCTCCGGGACGGTTCGTGCGGAAAGTCTCGGTGCCCGGGCCCGCGCCCGCGCCGTCGCGACGCTGCGCGCCGGTGCGCGGCTCGTTGCTGTACATGTCCGGGCCGCGACGCGACGGGTCCGAGATCCGCGGCAGGTTGCCCCCGGTCGGCGGGCCGCCGTATTCGGCGCCTGACGGACCGCCGCGCCGACCGGGCTCTGCCGGGCCGCCGGCTCCGGGCCCGGCGAAGTCCTGCCGCGGCGCTCTCGGCATCTCCTGGCTGTCGGGGGAACCGCCGTGCCGGCCGCGCATCGGCAGCTGCGGCAGGTCGGGGCGCTGCTGGGCGGGGTACTGGGGTGGGAACGGCGGGGGCACCGGCTGCGGCCGCGCGGGGCGCGGCGGTTGCGGCTGCGGCGGGGAGGCCTGGTACGGCGGCGGGTTCGGCGGTTGCGGGGCCTGGGCGTGCGGGTCGCGCTGGTACACGGGCCTGAAGTCGTCGCCGCGCGACACCATGCCGCGGTCCGCCGCATCCGCGTCGGGGCCCTGCTGAGGATGCCCGGGACGTGACCACGGATCGACGGGCGGCTGCGGCGCGGACTCCTGCTGCCAGGGCTGCTGCCGGTCCCATGGCCGCTGCAACTGCTGCTGCCGCTGCCAGGCCCGGTAGGCTTCCGTCCGCTCCTCGCTGCTCTCGGGGTCGTGCTCACCACCCCGCTGCCAGCCGCGCTCGTCGCTCATCGGCCGGATTCCCTTCCCGCGCGAGCCGGCGACTTCGGCCGGACCCGGCCTGGACCGACATCGAAACCGACTAGTTGCCTGTATGCGTGTGCCAGTAGACTGTAATGCTTGCCCGGCTGTTCAGTCACCAGTTCGGCGCCTGTTCGCCGTCGATGTCCGCGCTCTGATCATGCATCGGGTTGACATACCGGGCGGACAAGCCGCCGTCTGCGGGCCGGGCCGGACAGGCGATAATCCCGGGGTGGACTCCGCGATACCGGGAACTCTGATCGCCGACCGCTACCGCCTGCTGCGGCCGCTCGGCTCGGGCAGCAGCGCGACGGTGTGGGAGGCGGCCGACACGGCGCTCGACCGGACGGTCGCGCTGAAGCTGCTGCACGGGTCCGCGCTGGCCGACCCGACCGAGCGGGAGCGGCTGCGGCGCGAGGCGAAGGCGCTGGCCAGGCTCGCGCATCCGCGGATCACCATCGCCTTCGACTACCTCGAGCAGCGGCAGCCCGACGGCACGCCGCAGCCGGTCCTGGTGACCGAGTTGCTGCACGGTACCGCACTGTCCGACCGGCTGCGCGCCAGCCCGCTGCGTGCCGCCGAGGCCGTCACGGTGTGCGCACAACTGGCGGACGCGCTGCGAGCCGCACACGACGCGGGCATCGTGCATCGGGACGTCAAGCCGGGCAACGTGATGCTCACCGCGAGCGGCGCGAAGCTGCTGGACTTCGGCATCGCCCAGGCCGCCTCGGACTCAAACCTGACCGGCAACATGGCGATCGGGACGCCCGCCTGCATGGCCCCGGAGCAGCTGACCGGGCACGGCGCTGTCCCCGCCTCGGACGTGTACGCACTCGGGTGCGTCCTGTACTGGTGCCTGACCGGCCATGCGCCGTATGAGAGCCCGGACGTGACTCAGGTCGCTCAGGCGCAGCTTTACGCACCGGCGCCGCCGCTCAACGTGGGCGGCCTCTCCCCTATCGTCGCGGACGTATATATGCGGTGCATGGCCAAGGACGCGGCGCAGCGTCCGAGTGCGGCCGAGGTGTACGCGCGCCTGTCGCAGGCATCCGCGCCTCCGACGCCGCAGCGGACGCTGGTGATGCCCGCGTTCGACGTGCCTACGCAGCCAGCGTCGCCGCCGGGTGGTGGTCGCGCGGCAGCTCGCCCCGCCGCGACCGGGGCATCGGGTCTGCCGTCTCGAACCAAGCTTCTGATCGGCGCACTCGTCGTCGCGGCGGTCGCGGCCGGCGTCACCGCGCTGGCCCTTGAGCTGTCCAAGTCGGGCGGGTCGGGCGCCACGCCGCCGCCGGTCGCGTCGTCCGCAGCCTCAACCGTCATGTCCACGCCGTCCACGGCCTCGTCGTCGCCGACTCCGACGCCGGATTCGACCGCGCCGCTGCCCGATCCATCGAACGACCCGATCGGCTACGTCGAAGGCATGCGCGCGCAGATCGACGGCTTCATCGCGCAGGGGCAGGACACGATCGACCCCAACACCGGCCGGGACCTACAGAATTCGCTCAGCGACCTGGAGAACGCGATCTCCGATGCGCAGAACAACGGAGGTGCGGGCGACAATTCGAAGAAGTGGCGCGACGTACGGCACAAGATCGACGACCTGGAGCAGCGGATCTCCGATCGCGTGGACGACGGCACGATCTCGCAGGACGCGGCCGACCAGCTCACCGGCGAGTTGCAGACCCTCTCGGACGCACTGCCCGGAAACGGCGGCGGCGACTGACCTGTTCGGCCGGCACGTCGTCGCTATGGCCCCTCCGGGCCGGGGCCGCTCTGGCAGGCAGGGCACCAGTAGGTGACCCGTCCCTCGCCGGGCGGTCCCTGCTCGGCCATCCGGATCGTCGTTCCGCAGCGCAGGCACGGCTGGTGGGCGCGGTCGTAGACCCAGTTCGTGCGCCCGCGCCGAGTGTCGCCTGTGGTGATGTGCCCGTAGCGGCCCTTGTTCGCCTCGAGCAGCCGGTGCGCGAGGCTCACCAGCCGCGCCGGCTCGGCGACCTGGGACGCGGCGGTCCACGGCGTCACCCCGCGCAGGAAGCACAGCTCCGACTTGTAGACGTTGCCGATTCCCGCGAGATTGCGCTGGTCGAGCAGGGCCTCGCCGATCGGCCGGTGTGGCGCGGCCAGCAGCCGCCGCAGCGCCTCGTCCGCGTCCCAGTCCGCGCCGAGCAGATCCGGCCCGAGGTGGCCGACGACCGCGTCCTCGCGCGCGGTGGGCAGCAGGTCGAGCACCGGCAGCCGGTAGCCGACGGCGGAGCGCTCGGCGGTGGCCAGCACCGCGCGGATCTGGTGCGCTGGACCGCCGCGCCAGCGCTCACCCTGCCGGTAGATCTGCCAGGCGCCGTCCATCCGCAGGTGGGAGTGCAGCGTCAGGCCGTTGTCGAGCCGGAAGAGCAGGTGCTTGCCGCGCGGCACGACCTGCTCGATCCGGTGGCCGGACAGGTCGGCGGTGGCCAGCTTCGGCACCCGCAGGTCCGTCTGGGTAAGCACGTTCCCGGCCAGCGCGGTGCGCAGCCGCTGAGCGGTAAGCCAGATCGTGTCGCCTTCGGGCACGAGACCATGATGCCTGCCCGAACGCCCGCTCGCCGCCGAGGCGCCCCACCCGGATGCTTACGGCGGCTACTGCTCCTCGTCCGGGTCTGACGGCGCGTCGAGCGCGGGCGGCGACTCGGCGAAGGCCCAGCCCGACCACTTCTGCACGGTCACCTCGATCACCGGCCCGCTCGGCGGATGCGCCCGATACCAGTCGTAACGGCCCACCAGCCCGCCGAGCACCCCGAACGGCATGTCGCCGGACTCGATGACCCGCGCGGTGCCGTCGGCCCGCGCCCACCACAGCCCGGACCAGTCCTCCTGGTAGTGCTGGGCGAGCAGGCAGACCCGCGGGTTCGCGGCGATGTTCCGCAGCCGCCGCAGGTCCCGGCCGCTCTTGGGCTTGTCGTCGATCGCGATGAACACCCGGTCGCCGGACACGACGTACGTGACCGGCACCAGGTGCGCCGTGCTGCTTGCCTCGGTCGTGGCGTCTACCGTGCCGAGCACCGCCACCGGGCTGTCGGCGAAGCGGGCACGGGCCTGCTGCGCGGAGAGTCTCATCTTGATCAGCATAGAAGAGCGGTCCGGCAGATGATGGACGCGTGGAGTCGAAATCGGGACGCGCGCTGCTCAGATCGCTCATCGAGGAGGTCACGGCCTCGGATGCGCGGCGCTACGCGGTCACCGACGACCTCGGCCGGGAGCTGCACTGCGCCAAGATCATCCAGGAGCCCGGCGGCGGCACGTACCTCGCCGTGTACCACAGCATGCTCGGCGACGGACGCTTCCACGCCGCGCTGGCCGCCTCCGCCGACCTGCTGAACTGGTACCACATGCGTGACTTCGGCCCGGGCAGCTCGCAGCCGACCATCGCCGCGGTGCCGGGCGGCGGCTACCTGGTGGCCTGGGAGCAGGATCCGGACATCCACATCGCGCTGCGCTACTTCGGCGACCGGCAGGCGCTGTTCACCGGGCCGCCGCTGCGTTCCTTCGACGCACGGCGCTCGTTGTCGAAGTGCGCCGAGGGGACGCCGAACATCCACTCCGTGCTGCTGAACCCCGACATCGACCACTCGGTCGTCTCGATCGGCGGGCACTACTGGTGGCGCTGCGACCGCGACCGCCAGCTGACCGCGACGCTGACCGACTTCCGGCGCTGGACGGCCGCGGGCCGGCCCGAACTCGACGACGCGCTGCTGCGCCACGGAGTCGGCGGCAACATCGGCGGACGCGACGCGGTCGCCTTCCTCGGCCAGTCGTTCGCGGTGATCGAGGGGCAGCACGTCAAGGGTGACTTCGGGTCCTGGCGCACGTACGTGTACGACTACGCCACCGGGGAGGCGCAGCCGGCGGCGATCCGCACCGACGCGGGCAGTACCGCGTTCGCCAACCCGCATGTCACGGCCCTGACCACGCCGGACGGCCGCCGCGCCCTCGCGGTGAGCCTGTTCCTGCCGAGCGAGGGCGCGGCACGCGGCGAGGCCGGGCAGCTGATCTGGTACCGGACCTACTGACTGGTGCCTCAGCAGGCCGCCGAGGCACCGGTGCTGTCTTGCGCCAGGCACCGGCGGCCTGGTCGCCGGACGTCAGTCAGCGCGCCTGCTTCGTGAGCAGCCGCTCGATGCCCTCCGCGGAGAGCAGATGCCGCGCGGCCATCCGCGCCGCGCCCTCCACTCCGGCACGCTCGCCGAGCGCCGAGGTCTCGATGGCCAGGGTGCGCGTCGCCAGCGGCAGGGCCCTGCGATAGATGACGCCGCGGATGTCGGCCAGCAGGTCCTCGTGCAGCTGCGCGATGACGCCGCCGAGCACGATCGTGTCCGGGTTGTAGAAGCTGACCAGCGAGGCCAGCACCTCGCCGATCTGCTGCCCGGCCAGCCGCACCCGGCGCCGGGCCGCCGGGTTGCCCTCGTAGACCAGCCGCACCACGTCGCGCCCGCCGGCCGCGGGCAGGCCCGCCTCGCGCAGCGCCTTCGCGATGGCCGCGCCCGACGCCACCGCCTCCACGCAGCCGCTGTTCCCGCAGTGGCAGAGCACGTCCTCTTGACCGTGCAGCGGGATGTGGCCTATGTCGCCGGCCGCCCCCGACCCGCCGCGATGCAGCACGCCGTTCGAGATGATCCCGCAGCCGATCCCAGTGCCCACCTTGATGTACAGCAGGTGTTTCGCCTCGCGCCGGTGGCTGTACTCGCCGAACGCCATCATGTTCACGTCGTTGTCCACGAGCACGGTCGCGTCACACCGGTCGGCGAAGAAGTCCGGGATGCGGTAGCCGTCCCAGCCATGCATGATCGGCGGCCGGATGACGGTGCCCGTCTCCGCTTCTACGGGCCCTGGCACGCCGATGCTGAACGCACGCAGGTCCCGCGGATCGCGGCCGGCCGCGGCGAGCAGTTCGCCGGTCAGCTCGTGCACGCCGGTGAGCGTGCGCTGCGGCCCGTCGTTGATG
>JBKOWZ010000233.1:0-18260 GCA_046724665.1 Actinomycetota bacterium | reverse complement strand
AGACGTCGCGGTGCCCTTGCCGCCGAGCGACACCACCCAGAACCGCACCCCCGCGTCCGCCTCCACCGACTTCTCCACCGCCACCTGGAGTTCCAGATCAATGGAGTCCACCCGAAACCGCACGTCCCGGCCAGCCGCGTCAAGCCGCGCCCGATCGATCTCCGATCGCAGCGACGCCAACAAGGCGGCGAGTTCGATCCCCATGCGGCCGTGACCCCCTCAGACCAGGCAGCCCAGTACTGCGCGTACATGCAATGTAGAGCTCGAGTGTCCCAAAGGTGGCGCGAGCGCGCACGCAGAGACCGATCTGCAACTTGCCGCCGAAGCCCAACACACGAAACCGGATCCGCCCCAGTCCGGATCACATCCGTGCCAAGCCTGATCCCCAGCTACTGCGCGTCCTGCGCGAAGTTGTACGTCGAGGAACCAAACTGCGCTCTCAAGACGACGCCCGACCTTGCTCGGATCGCCGGGTGCGTGATCGGCTTACTCTGGTGGCGCCGTGCTGTGTAACCGACGTCATGGCTGCGAAGGAGGCAGGATGATCGCCGAAGCGGCGCATGCCGAGCCGTTTCCGCGCCACCAGCGCCGCTCGATCGAGGAGCTCCTGCGAGAGAAGCACGCCAAGCCGATCGACGATGTGCGCGAACTAGCCGTGGACGGTGTCTTTGGATCGCTGCGTGTTGTCCGACCTGCGGCCTGCCACTCGCGACTTTCAATGTGAAGGACTTCGCGTACTACGCAGACCACCACGGTTTGCGGTTGCTGACCGCATAGCTTGTTGGCCTGGAAGGTCAGCGCTCCGCACACAACTTTCCGTACACGCAGCGGCTGCAAAGCTCTAGACACGCAGACACGCAGACACGCAGACACGCAGACACGCAGACACGCAGACACGCAGACACGCAGACACGCAGACACGCGACCGCGCAGACCTGCAGACCCGGAGACGCAGCAGGGCCCCCGTCCATCGCTACCCACAAACGATGGCGGGGGCCCTGCCTTTGTGCGCCGGATCCCGCACCCGTGCGCCGACGGGTGGCTGCCCGGGATCCGCTACAGCGTCCGCAGGGCCGGGGGGAGAGCCCTGCGGGCGCGAGTCTTCAGATTTGTCCCCTGTGTTCTGATGCCCCTTCAGCAAAGGTCCGCATCACAGAGTGTAATGCCTGATCCTGCCCTCTGTAGAGTTAAACGGCCGTATCGCCAGGGTGGTTCCCGCTCGGGCCAAGATTTTCGGGCGAATTTTGTCACGAAGAGTCACCTCATCGTCCTGTGCATCATCGCACCGGCTTGCCGGTGGCCAGGTCGATCACCGGGCGGGCGCCTACGGGGCTGGACAGCTTGACCGTGAATCTGCGCGGGCCGATGTACATCGGGCACATCACGTTGGCCGGGGGTTCGAGCTGGGCCAGGCCTACGTGCACGTCGGAGGTCGATTCGCGCAGGACCACGGCGAACTGGCCGCAGGCGCCGCCGCGCGCTTCGGTCTCCAGGTAGAGCGTGCGGCCGTCGGGGGAGCGGGTTTCCTGTTCGATCGGGACGTACTTCGACTTGGCCGGCGGCGTTGTGACTGTGAGTGCCGGTGGGGCAGAACTCGGAGCGGGCACTGTGCTCATCGGGCCGCCGGGGTTGACCGTGGAGGGGGAGGGGGAGGGTGTGGTCGGGGGCGATGCGCTGGGTGTGGCGGAGGGGGCGGAGGGTGCGGGGACGGAAACGGAAGCGGCGCCGACCGGGCTGTTGCTGGTGCCGCTCGCGCACGCGGTGAGGGCCGAGGCGAGTCCCGCTGCTACGGCCAGCGCCGCGCCGACCGCCGCGCGGCTACGCAGAAGGCTGCCGACCATTGGCCACCATCCCTTCCGGCTCGGATCCCACTGCCGACGCTCGATGCGCGACGCTCGATTACCTTGGACGGCGGTGGGCACCGCCGGGTTCCATGGTTCCGAGGCCATTTCGCTCGGCTCGGCTCGGCGTCGCGGGCAGGTCAGTGCTCCCGTCGGACCAGGTACGCGACGGCCGCTTCGCCGTGCTCGGGCACCGGCGACTCGCCGAGGTAGCTGTGCTCGCGCATCTCGCTCCAGGCCGGGATGTCGAGCCGCGCCGCCGGGTCGTCCGCCAGCACTCTGATGGTGGCACCGATCGGCACCCGATCGATCCTTTTCGCGAGCTCGATCACCGGAATGGGGCATTTGAGACCGATGGCGTCGATGGTCAGGGGGCCCGCCGTGGGGGTGGGGGAGGTCTGTTCGGAGCCGGAGGGAGCAGCGGGGGCTTCGGCACGGACGTTGGCGACGATGGAGGGAAGGTCGGCGAGGAAGCGGGCGACCTGCTCCGAGGTGACGCGCCAGGGCAGCGAGATCCGCACGTTTCCGTGGCTGAGCACGCCCATCGCCTCCAGCACGTGACTCGGCGTCAGAGTCGAGGCCGTGCACGAGGAGCCGGAGGAGACCTCGTAGCCGGATCGGTCCAGCTCCAGCAGCAGCGCCTCGCCTGAGGCGTACAGGCACGAGAACGTCACGATGTGCGGCAACCGCTGCTCCGGGTGGCCGACGATCTCGACGTCCGGGATCGTTCGAGCGACTTCCTCCCGGATCCGCGCGACAAGATCGCTGTGACGTGCGGCGACGCTCTCACGCTCGGCTTCGCGCGCGCGCAGCGCAGCCGCCGCCGCGAGGATGGCCGGGACGTTCACCGGACCGGGGGCGTGCCCACGCTCGCGCTCGTCCTCCGGCCACGCCGCGGCGAAACGGGTCCCCTTGCGCACGGCAAGGACGCCGACACCGGCCGGGCCGCCCCACTTCCGTGCCGATCCGACCAGCGCGGACCAGCGCTGCGGCGGCGGGATGCGGCCGAGCGCGGCGGAGGCGTCAACCAGGAGCGGGATGGAGCGTGGCGCGCACAGCTCCCAGACACGCTCGATCGGCTGAATGGTTCCTACTTCATGATTTGCGTATTGGACGCAGGCGAGTGCGGTGTCGTCCAAAGCCTCGGCCAGGGTGTCGGTGCGTAGCTCGCCGAGCTTCGTCACGGGCACGGTCGTGTGCGTACCGCCGAGTCGGGTGGTGGTGAACTGCGCGGCGTGCAGCACCGCCGAATGCTCGACGGCGCTGGTCACGATGCGGCGACCGGCGCGCGAGCGGCCCTCGGCGATGCCTGCGACGGCGAGGTGGATCGCGGCGGTACCCGACGTGGTGAAGAACGTCTCGTCCGGGCGTGCGCCGAGCACCTCGGCGACCGCTTCACGCGCGGCGTCGAGCAGCATTCGGGCGCGCCGACCGGCCCCATACAGGCGGTCTGCGTCAGCCCAGCCGTCGTCGAGCGCCGCGAGGTACGCCTCCCGCGCCACCGGATCCATCGGCTCGCCCGAAGCCGCGTCTAGAAACACCGTGTTCCTTACTGTGTTCCTCACTGCGTTGGTCAATGTGTGTCCTCACCGAGCCTCGCCGAGCTGTGCCCTAGCCGTGTCCTCCATCTAAGGACAACGCCAATCTGACCTGCGACTAGTCCGTATGCATGAGGCGGCGATCCGCCCTTTCGATCTGAGGGGTACCTGCCCGCTTGGCGCGCAAACCGCTGGAGTAGGGTTTGGCCGCAGAACTGAACCCCTGCCCGCACCGCACTCCGGGCGCAGGGCGAGACTCCGGGAAGGGTACGTTGAGTCAGTACGGCTCCGAACGCAGGCCGCGCGCGCTGAGCGATCCCGCTCGCGGGCGCCGGGGCGCTGCGTCTAGACAGCGTCAATCCGGCGGCACCGCGGCCGCGAGGCGGCGACTGGCCGCCCGCGCTGCGCTGGCCGGCGCCGTTCTGGTGACGGCCTCGGGCTGCACCGACAGCGCCTTCACCCGGCTCGGCTTCCCCGACCCGGCCACCGCCGAGGCCCCGACCATCCTGCGGCTGTGGCAGGGCTCGTGGATCGCCGCGTTCGCGGTGGGTGCGCTGGTCTGGGGGCTGATCCTGTGGTCCAGCTTCTTCCACCGCCGCTCCCGGCACGGCATCGAGGTGCCGCCGCAGACCAAGTACAACATCCCGATCGAGGTGCTCTACACCATCGTGCCGACGATCATGGTCGGGGTGCTGTTCTACTTCACCGCCAAGGACGAGTCCCAGCTGCTGAAGATCAGCTCGGACCAGTCCACCAGCATCAACGTGGTCGGTCGGCAGTGGAGCTGGTCGTTCAACTACAACTACGACGCGGCCGCCGGCCAGCAGTTCCCCTCCGGCGGCCCGTCGGTCTACGACGCGGGCACCCCGGGACAGCCGCCGCACCTGTACCTGCCGCTCGGCGAGAAGGTCAAGTTCACCCTCACCTCGCCGGACGTCATCCACTCCTTCTGGGTGCCGGCCTTCCTGTTCAAGCTGGACGTGGTGCCGGGCCGGATCAACCAGTTCGAGCTGACCCCGACCAAGAGCGGCGAGTTCATCGGCGAGTGCGCCGAGCTGTGCGGCGTCGATCACTCGCGGATGCTGTTCTGGGTCGATGTGGTGCCGCCCGAGCAGTACCGGGCGCACCTCACCCAGTTGCAGCAGCAGGGTAAGACCGGCCAGCTCCCGATCGGCTGCGGCGTCAACGCCGGCGTCGGCGAGGAGGGCATCCCCTGCCGCGTCGGCCCGGTGACCGGCACCAGGGGACAGAACGCGAACGGAGGCGCGGGCTGGTGACCGCGATCAACGACCCCGCCGTGGCCGCACCCTCGGTCACCGCCTACCGCACCCGGCAGCCCGGCTCGACCGTGATCAAGTGGGTGACCTCGACCGACCACAAGGTCATCGGTTACCTGTACCTGATCACCTCGTGCGTCTTCTTCGGCTTCGGCGGGCTGCTGGCGCTGCTCATCCGCAGCGAGCTGGCCAGGCCGGGCTTGCAGTTCGTGTCGCCCGAGCAGTTCAACCAGCTGTTCACCATGCACGGCACGATCATGCTGCTGATGTTCGCGACGCCGCTGTTCGCCGGGTTCGCCAACGCGATCATGCCGCTTCAGATCGGCGCGCCGGACGTGGCGTTCCCGCGGCTGAACGCGTTCGCCTACTGGCTGTTCCTGTTCGGCTCGCTGATCGCGGTCAGCGGCTTCCTGACCCCGCAGGGCGCGGCGGACTTCGGCTGGTTCGCCTACTCGCCGCTGACCAGCTCGGTCCACTCGCCTGGGGTCGGCGGCGACCTGTGGATAATGGGTCTGGCGCTGTCCGGCTTCGGCACGATCCTCGGCTCGGTGAACTTCATCACCACGATCATCACCATGCGCATGCCGGGGATGACGATGTTCCGGATGCCGATCTTCGTGTGGAACACACTGCTGACCTCGGTGCTGGTGCTGCTGGCGTTCCCGGTGCTGGCGGCGGCGCTGTTCGCGCTCGAGGTGGACCGGCGCCTCGGCGCGCACATCTTCGACGCGGCCAACGGCGGCGCGATCCTGTGGCAGCACCTGTTCTGGTTCTTCGGGCACCCGGAGGTCTACATCGTGGCGCTGCCGTTCTTCGGCATCGTCTCGGAGGTCCTGCCGGTCTTCAGCCGCAAGCCGATCTTCGGGTACAGCGGGCTGGTGTTCGCGACGCTGTCGATCGCGGGCCTTTCGGTGACCGTGTGGGCGCACCACATGTTCACCACCGGCGCGGTCATGCTGCCGTTCTTCGCGTTCATGACCTATCTGATCGCGGTGCCGACCGGGGTGAAGTTCTTCAACTGGATCGGCACGATGTGGCGTGGCTCGCTCTCGTTCGACACGCCGCTGCTGTGGTCGGTCGGCTTCCTGGTCACCTTCCTGTTCGGCGGCCTGACCGGGATCCTGCTGGCCTCGCCGCCGATCGACTTCGCCGTGCAGGACTCGTACTTCGTGGTGGCGCACTTCCACTACGTGTTGTTCGGGACTGTGGTGTTCGCGATGTTCGCCGGGTTCTACTTCTGGTGGCCGAAGTGGACCGGCAGGATGCTGGACGAGCGGCTCGGCAAGATCCACTTCTGGACGCTGTTCGTCGGGTTCCACACCACGTTCCTGGTGCAGCACTGGCTCGGCGCCGCGGGCATGCCGCGCCGCTACGCGGACTACATGGCCTCCAGCGGCTGGACGACGCTGAACACGATCTCCACGATCGGCTCGTACCTGCTGGGCATGTCCACGATCCCGTTCCTGTACAACGTGTACAAGACCGCGAAGACCGGCAAGCGCGTGACCGTGGACGATCCGTGGGGCTGGGGCCGCTCGCTGGAGTGGGCGACCAGCTGCCCGCCGCCGCGGCACAACTTCAACTCGCTGCCGCGGGTGCGCTCCGAGTCGCCGGCCTTCGACCTGCACCACCCCGAGGTCGCGCTGCGCGAGATCGAGCTCGGCGAGCGCGGGCACGGCGCGAAGAAGGCTCTGGCGCGCGAGCGCGCCGCAGGGCAGAAGGGCGAGTGACGGCATGAAGCTCACGGCGCGGATGTTCCTGATCGTCGCGGTCTTCCTGTTCCTCGACGTGCCGATCTACTGGTGGCTCTCCCACGACCCGACCGGCACCGCGGCGCTGACCATGGCCTTCGGCCTGTGCGGGATGATCTACTTCTACCTCGCCTTCACGGTGCGGCGGATCGGCCCGGGGCCTGAGGACCGGGACGACGCGGAGCCGTACGAGGGCGCGGGGGAGCAGGGCTTCTTCTCGCCGCACAGCTGGTGGCCGATCGTGCTGGCGGGCGGCGGCGCGGCGATGTTCACCGGTATCGCGGTCGGGTTCTGGCTCTGCTACTTCGCGGCGCCGTTCCTCGCGTACGGCGTGTACGGGCTCGTGTTCGAGTACTACCGCGGCGAGAACAAGCACTACTGACCGCGACGTCCCGGTGACGTACCCGGTGTGTAACAACTCTGCTCGAGGGTCGGTTGCGGATCGTCCGCACCGGCCCTCGATCACTATGCTGAACAGCGGGTCAGCGTCGCGGGACGCGCAGCAGGCGGTGTGAGAGCAGGGGAGTGCAGCGCTATGTCAGACGGGGTCGATTCTGGCATACCCGGCGACGGGGACGAGGGGTCGCAGGACCCTGAAGAAGCTCGTACGGCCCGCATCCCTCGGCGCGGCATCATCATCGCGGGAGGGGTTCTCGCCGTCGCCGCGGCGGGCGGGATCGCCGCGGCCGTCGCAGGCTCCGGCACCAGGAACAACGCCGGCGGCGGCGGTGGCAACGGGCCGACGAGCGGCCCGACCGGCGCGGGTACCGCGACCAGCGTCTCGCCGTCCCCGGTCGCTCCGCCTCCGACGCTCACGACCGTGCCTGCGGACGGCGCCTCGAACGTCGATCCGTCGAAGCCCGTCACCGTCACCGTGACCAACGGGACCATCGCCTCCGTGCAGCTGTCCGGCGGACAGGAGAGCAGCTGCACGCTGTCCGAGGACCGGTCCACCTGGACCTCGAACGGCGCATTGAACGTCAACTCCGCCTACCACCTCCAGATACAGGCCGCCGGTCTGGACGGAACGAGCGTCAGCAAGACCGTCTCCTTCTCCACGCTCAAGCCGTCGGCCACGCTCGGCGTGCTCGAGATGTGGCCCAACGACGGGACGAGCGTCGGCGTGGGGCAGCCGATCCGCGTCCAGTTCACCAACTACGTGCCGCAGGCGTACCGCGCCTCCGTGGAGAAGGCCTGCGTGGTGACCACGACTCCTGCGGTCGCCGGCGCGTGGCACTGGGTCTCCACGGACACGATGGACTGGCGGCCGCGGGAGTTCTGGTCCACCGGCTCGCGGGTGAGCGTCGCGTTCAACCTGGCCGGGGTCAGGGCCGGGCAGCACCAGTTCTTCGTGCGCGACCACTCGCTGAGCTTCACCGTCCGCGACACCGACCTGCGCCTGGTCATCGACGCCAAGGCGTTCAAGGCCACCGCGTACGAGAACGGCAGGGCCGTGCGCACCTTCCCGATCGGCACCGGCTCCGACGACCCGCGCTTCATCACCTGGAGCGGCGTGTTCGCCGTGCTCGGCAAGGGCAACCCGGTGGAGATGAAGGCCGACTACGGCAACGGGGACAAGTACGACGAGTTTGTGAACTGGGCCACCCAGATCACCTATTCGGGTACATATGTCCACTCCGCGCCCTGGGATCACGAGATCGGCAGCGTGAACTCGTCGCACGGCTGCATCCACTGCAACCCGGTGGACGCGACCTGGTTCTACAACAAGGCGCACGTCGGCGACGTCGTCGAGATCACCGGCACGAACAAGCCGGTCAGCCTGACGAACGGATTCGGCGACTGGAGCACCAGCTGGTCCAAATGGCTGGCCGGCTCGGCGTACGGCGCGACGCTCGGCGGCACTCCGTTCTCCGGCTGACCTGCGTCCTGTAGCGCCGCGGCCCGTTCGTGATTACCGTTCGGTAGTGGGGGCAACGGCGCCTACCGAACAGCAGGAGCGTCAGCGATGGGTACGTGGCAGGTCGGACCATTCGACAACGACGACGCGATGGACTTCTTCGACGAGGTCGAGGAGACCCCCGATCCCGAGGTGCCGCCCAAGCTGCGCCGGGCCCTGGTCGCCATCGTCGAGCGCCCCGGCCAGGTGGAGCTCGCCGAGGGCCACGTGGCGGTCGCCGCGGCCAGCCTCGTCGCGGCCGGCCGCTCCCGCGCCGCCGCGACCGGCAACGCCTCGGTGGACGCCTGGCTCACCACCCACCGCCCCGCCGTCACCGCCGAGGACCAGCGGGTGGCCCTGGCCGCCCTCGACCGGGTCACCGGCCCCGACAGCGAGTGGATGACCCTCTGGGCCACCTCCCCGGCCGGCGCCGCCGTCGAGGCGCGCATCGCCACGCTGCGCCAGATCCTCAACGCGTAGGCGGGACGTTCCTCGCCTCAGGCCTTGCGCGTGGCGGCGATCCAGCGGTCGAGGGTGGCCTGCGCGGAGCCGGAGTCCAGCGAGTCGGCGGCGCGGGCTACGCCGGCGGCGATGCGGTCGGTGAGGCTTGGCAGCTTGTCGGCGGGGACGTCGGACGCTTCGAGGGCGGCGAGGGCCGCGCCTGCGGTGAGGAGCACCACGTCGCGGATCGGGCCGCGCTCGCCGGCGAGGAGTTTGCGGGCGACTTCGGCGTTGTGGGCCGCGTCAGCGCCGCGCAGGGCCTCCAGGGGCGCGTATTCGATGCCTACGTCGCGTGGGTCGAAGGTCTCCTCGGTGACCGTGCCGTTGTGCGCGGTCCAGACCGTGGAGGTCGTCGTGACCGTGAGCTCGTCGAGGCCGTCGTCGCCGCTGAAGACGAGCGCCGAGTTGCCGCGGCGGGCCAGGACGCCCGCGATGATCGGGGCCATCCGGCGGTCCGCGACACCGACCGCCTGGGCTTTGGGCCTGGCCGGGTTGGTGAGCGGGCCGAGGATGTTGAACGTGGTCGGCACGCCGAGTTCGCGGCGCACCGCGGCGTGGCGGAACGCGGGGTGGAAGACCGGCGCGAAGCAGAACGTGATGCCGGCGTCCTGGGCTACCTCGGCGACGCGGGCGATCGGCAGGTCGAGCCTCAGGCCGAGTGCTTCCAGGACGTCTGCGGCGCCGGACGCGGAGGACGCTGCGCGGTTGCCGTGCTTGACCACCTTTGCGCCGGCGCCCGCTGTGACGATTGCCGACATCGTGGAGATGTTGACCGTGTGCGCGCCGTCGCCGCCGGTGCCTACGACGTCCACGATCGCACCAGGCACGGTGAGCGGCTCGGCGTGGCGGTACATCGTCTCGACGAGGCCTTCGACCTCGTCCACGGTCTCACCCTTGGCACGCAACGCGATCGCGAAACCGGCGATCTGTGCGGCCGTCGCATCGCCGCGCATGATCTGGTCCATCGCCCACGCGGTCGCCTCAGCCGACAGCGCTTCCCGGCGCACTAGCGCGCCTAGGACGCGGGGCCAGGTGTATGCGCCGTCGGTGCTGGTACCGCCTGCTGGTGTTGCCGGTGACGTCATCATCCCCTGGCCCTTCGCCTGCCTGATGGCGTTTCAGGCTACTCGTGGGCGCAAGAGGGTGGCGGTCACGTCCGCGAGCCGGACCGGGTCGATCGGGTGCGGTACCACGGCGTCCACGCGCGCCCACGTCGCGAGCCAACCGTCCTGCGCGCGGCCGGTGAGGACGAGCAGAGGCGGGCACTGGTAGATCTCGTCCTTGAGCTGCCGGGCAATGCCGATGCCGCCGGCCGGGACCGCCTCGCCGTCCAGGATGGCCAGGTCGATCTGAGCACCCTTGGCGATCGCGTCCATCGCCTCGATCACCGCGGGTTCGGTGGCCATCTCACGGATACGCACCTCGGGCAGGTCGGGCGCGGGCCTGGTGCCGAGCGCGGCGCGCACCGCGGCGCGCACGTTCGCGTCGTCGCTGTAGACGAGGACGGTCAGGATGCTTGGGGGCGCCGGGGCGACGACCGCGTGATCGACGGTCGAACTGGACATTGGGCCGCTCCCTCGTGACGTATCGCGCTTGTGACGTAACCGTTGTGCCGATGCCGATCGTAGTGGGCGCGGTGGTGGGTGTGAACGAGGAGGGTGGGCGTGGGGCGCAGGCGTGGGAGACAACGATTTGATTACGGGACTCTTGAAGCAGGCCCGCGGCACATGGCGTTGTGGGGATGGAGGATCGGGGCCAATGTCCGTTTCGACCCGCGGCTACTACTCCATTCTGACGTAAGATCACCCGGCCGACCCGGTAACCCGGACCCCCTGCATCAGGCCGATCGGGGCAGGGGACATAATGGCCGCCGTGGCGACAGCAACAGCAACCCAGGCCGCACCCGCGCGGGTGCCCAACCGGCCGAACCTGGTCAGCGTCGGGACGATCGTCTGGCTGGCCTCCGAGCTGATGTTCTTCGCGGCGCTGTTCGCGATCTACTTCACGCTGCGGTCGGTGAACGGCGACGAGGTCTTCAAGGTGAACGCGGGGCACCTCAACGTGCCGCTGTCCACCGTGAACACGATCATCCTCGTGGCCTCGTCGTTCCCGTGCCAGTTCGGTGTGTTCGCGGCGGAGCGCCACCAGGTCTCGCGGACCGGCTCGATCTTCAACGTGATGAAGTACGGGATGCGCGAGTGGTACGCCTGGGCCTTCGTGCTCGGCGCCATCTTCATCTCGCTCCAGGTGTACGAGTACTCCTCGCTGGTCAAGGACGGGCACCCGATCTCCGAGAACGCCTGGACCAGCGCGTTCTACCTGGCCACCGGCTTCCACGGGCTGCACGTGACCGGCGGACTCTTCGCCTTCCTGATGGTGATGGGCCGGACCTACAAGGCCCGCAGGTTCAGCCACGACCAGGAGGTCGCGGCGGTCGTCGTCTCCTACTACTGGCACTTCGTCGACGTCGTCTGGATCGGCCTGTTCAGCGTCATCTATCTGATCAAGTAGCCAACGGACGCAAGCCTTATTAGGGAACCTAGTCGTGAAATCGCTCTCCACGCGGCGACGCCACCCGCTGGCAGCGTTCGTCGTCCTGGCGCTCGGGCTGGCCTTCGCCGGCGCCCTGTTCGCCGCCCTCGTCTCTCCGGCCGCCAGCGCGGACACCGGGGAGAGCGCGGCGCAGCAGCTGGCGAACGGCAAGGCGCTGTACATCACCTCCTGCTCCAGCTGCCACGGCGTCAACGCCGAGGGCACCAGCCTCGGCCCGTCGCTGGTCGGCGTCGGCTCGGCCTCGGTCGACTTCCAGGTCTCCACCGGCCGGATGCCGGCCAAGCAGCTCGGCGCGCAGGTGGAGGCGAAGCACAACGTCTTCAGCGCCCAGCAGATCCAGGACATGGCCGCGTACATCGAGTCGCTCGGCGGCGGTCCGGCGATCCCGGCGCCCTCGCAGTACGCGACGGACGCGAACGCGGTCGCGCTCGGCGGGGTGCTGTTCCGGGAGAACTGCACGCAGTGCCACAACTTCGCCGGCCAGGGCGGCGCGCTGTCCGACGGCAAGTTCGCCCCGTCGCTGACCGGGACCGACCCGAAGGCCATCTACGAGGCCATGATCAGCGGCCCGCAGAACATGCCGGTGTTCAACGACAACGTGATGCCTCCAGCCGAGAAGCAGGCGATCATCTCCTACATCGTGACCACCCGCGGCCAGCCGAACTACGGCGGCGCCGGCCTCGGCCGGATCGGGCCGGTGTCGGAGGGCCTGTTCATCTGGACGGTCGGGCTGATCGTGCTGCTGCTGAGCGCGGTCTGGATCGCCGCGCACACGACGAAGGCCTCGGCGCAGAAGGCCGCAGCCGCCAAGGCGAACGCGGCGAAGGCGGGGAAGTGAAGCGATGAGCAATCCTGAAGAGACGAATCGGCGGAACGAGGCTCCGGCCGAGCACGGGCATGGGCACGGCTCGGTCGCGGTTGACGAGCGTGGCGGTCACGGCGCCGGGCACGGGGAGGTGGCGGTCTCCGGTGACCCGTTCGCCGACCCGGGCCTCGAGCCGCACCGGCCCCGGGCGTCCGACATCGACGAGAAGGTCGCCAAGCGGATAGAGCGTCAGGTCGCCGCGCTGTTCACGCTGTCGGCCGTGGCCACCATCGGCTTCATGGTCGCCTACACCGAGGTCCCGCGGGACTCGGTGGTGAACTTCTTCCCGATCGGCGCGGTCAACGCCTCGAACTTCTACCTCGGTCTGCTGCTGGGCATCGCGCTGTTCTCGCTGGGCGCGGGGGCGATCTACTGGGCCCGCAACCTGATGACCGACGTGGAGTTCCCGCAGGAGCGCCACCGGCTCGAGTCCGACCCGCAGGCGAAGGCGGACGCCACGGCCGAGTTCCGGCAGGGCGTCGAGGACTCCGGGATCAAGCGCCGCCCGCTGATCCGCCGCACGCTGCTCGGCGCGCTGGCCATCCTGCCGCTGCCCGCGGTGTGGATCCTGCGCGACCTCGGCCCGCTGCCCGAGGACACGCTGCGCCACACCGCGTGGAAGGCCGGCGAGCGGATCGTCAACGACAACACCGTGTCGATCGACGGCACGACGGGACGCGGCGTCAAGCCGGCCGATGTCACCATCGGCTCGCTGGTCAACGCGCGGCCCGAGGCGGCGCTCACCGCCGGCGAGGAATTCAACAACCTGATGGCGAAGTCGGCCATCCTGCTGGTGCGGATGGACCCGGCCGACATCAAGTCGCAGAAGCAGCGGGACTGGGGCTACCAGGGCATCGTGGCGTTCTCCAAGATCTGCACGCACGTCGGCTGCCCGGTGGCGCTGTACGAGCAGCAGACGCACCACATGCTGTGCCCCTGCCACCAGTCCACCTTCGACCTGTCCGACGACGGCAAGGTGATCTTCGGCCCGGCGGCGCGCTCGCTGCCGCAGCTGCCGATCACCGTTGACGCCGAGGGCTACCTGGTCGCCCGCAGCGACTTCGACCAGCCCGTCGGCCCGAGCTTCTGGGAGCGCGGATGACCGCCACGACCCCGCACCCGCACAGCGCGAAGGCGCAGTACGCCCCGCCGACCACGATCGGCGGGAAGGCGGCGCAGTACCTCGACGACCGGCTCGGCATCGCCGGCGCCGCGAAGGCGCAGCTGCGCAAGATCTTCCCGGACCACTGGTCCTTCATGCTGGGCGAGATCGCGCTCTACAGCTTCATCGTGCTGCTGCTGTCCGGCACCTTCCTGACCCTGTTCTTCACCCCGTCGATGAACGAGGTGACCTACAACGGGTCGTACACCCCGCTCGACGGCATCAGGATGTCCGAGGCCTACGCCTCGACCATGGACATCTCCTTCGACGTGCGCGGCGGCCTGCTGATGCGGCAGATCCACCACTGGGCCGCGCTGGTCTTCGTGATGGCGATCACGATCCACATGCTGCGCATCTTCTTCACCGGCGCTTTCCGCAAGCCGCGCGAGCTGAACTGGCTGATCGGCTTCACGCTGTTCGTGATGGCGCTGCTCGAGGGCTTCGCGGGCTACTCGCTGCCGGACGACCTGCTGTCCGGCACGGGTCTGCGGATCGCCGAGGGCGTCATCCTGTCGATCCCGATCGTCGGGACGTACGTCTCGTTCTTCCTGTTCGGCGGGGAGTTCCCGGGGCACGACCTGGTGCCGCGGCTGTTCACGATCCACATCCTGCTGGTGCCGGGGTTGATACTGGCCCTGATCACGGTGCACCTGATCCTGGTCTTCTACCAGAAGCACACGCAGTGGGCCGGACCCGGACGCAACAACGAGAATGTGGTGGGCCTGCCGTTCCTGCCGGTGTACACGGCGAAGGCCGGCGGGTTCTTCTTCCTGGTCTTCGGCATCATCTCGCTGCTGGCCGGGCTGGTGTCGATCAACCCGATCTGGTCGTACGGGCCCTATATCCCGAACCAGATCACCGCGGGCTCCCAGCCGGACTGGTATATCGGCTTCCTCGAGGGCGCGCTGCGCATGATGCCCAACGTGGAGTTCAACTTCCTGGGCCATACGCTGTCGCTCAACGTGCTGGTCCCGTCGTTGATCGTGCCGGGGATTCTGTTCACCGGGCTCGCGGTGTATCCGTTCATCGAGGCGTGGGTTACCGGGGACAAGCGCGAGCACCACATTCTGGACCGGCCGCGCAACATGCCGACGCGTACCGCGATCGGTGTGGCGGGCTGCACGTTCTACGCGGTGCTGTGGTTCGTCGGCGGCAACGACCTGATCGCCACGCGCTTCCATCTGTCGCTCGAGTCGATTACCTGGGCGGGCCGGGTCCTCATCTTCGTCGGACCGGTGTTCGGCTTCTGGGTCACCAGACGGATCTGCTTCGGCCTGCAACGCGCCGACCGGGAGAAGCTGCTGCACGGTCGAGAGTCGGGCATCATCGTCCGCTCGCCGGAGGGCGAGTTCTCCGAGATCCACACGCCGGTCTCGGACGGTGACCGGTACAAGCTGAGCGTGCACGACGTGCACCGTCCGCTGAGCATCGCGCAGACCGCGGACGCCAACGGCGTGCCCGCGCCGCGCCTGCGGCGGGCGAAGCTGCGGGCGAAGGTCACCGAGTGGTACTTCGGGACGCGGATCGAGAAGCCGACCGCCGAGGAGTATCACGAATCGATCTCGAGCGGGCATCACTGAAGGATTGGCTGATTGAAGCACCGCGCTGCCCCCGGCCGATTGTGGTCGGGGGCAGCGTTGTGTTGGCTTGCTACTCGCCCAGGCCGAGTGAGAAGGCTGCTTCGAGGTCGTGCGAGGAGTAGGCACGGAACGCGATGTGCGTCTCGGTACTCACGATGCCCGGAACCTTGTTCAGCCGGCCCGGAATCACCTCGGCCAGTTCCTCGTGCGTCCGCACGCGCACGATGGCGATCAGGTTCCATTCGCCGGTGACCGAGTACGCCTCGCTGACGCCGCTGATGCCCGAAATCTCCTGTGCGACCTCGGGAATGCGGTCAACGTCTGTTTTGATCATGACAATTGCTGTGACCATGTCGCCACCTTAAGGGGGCGGTACTGGGAGTGGTGTGTGTGCCGTGCCTGCCGCCAGTACGGGTCACGGGTGTTGTACGGGTCGTTAGGTGGTCCCCATCTGGGTGGTGGCTGGGGCGGACGTTGGGACGTGCGCGTGCGTCTGATCGGCGGTGGTGGCCCTGCTCTGCGTCCGCCGGCGACGAGCATGACGTACAGGAGTCCCGCGACGAATCCGGCGACGTGCGCCATATACGCCACTGTGTCGTCGGTCGGCACGCCGAACACGTGCTGGATCGACGGCAGTTGCAGGATGAACCACGAGCCGAGCACGGCCCAGGCTGGGAAACGCAGTGGCAGGAAGAACAGGAAAGGCACCAGGCTGGTGACCTTCGCCTTCGGGAACAAGTAGAGGTACGCCCCTAGCACCGCCGCGATTGCGCCTGACGCACCGACCAGGGGCGTTACCGCGGAGGGATTGAAGAGCGCGAATGCGTACGTCGCGATATACCCACCGGCCAGATAGAACAGCAGGAAGTGGAAACGCCCGAGTCGATCTTCGACGTTGTTGCCGAAGACGAACAGGAACAGCATGTTTCCCAGCAGGTGCAGCCATCCGGCGTGGATGAACATCGCGGTGAGGACGGAGAGCGCCGGCGCCTTGTGCGGCAGCTGGCCGAGAGTGCACAGGACCGTGCCGATGTTCGTATCGACCTGGATCCGCGGTTCCTGGGCAAGCGTCAACTGATGGTTGTGGATCAGCTCGTACGGGATCGCGCCGTGCTCGAGGAAGTAGCGCTGCTGGCCGCAGGCCTGCTGCGGAGAGCCGCCGCTGGTGAGGGACGCGGTCGGGCCGATCAAGAACACCGCGACGTTCACTGCGATAAGCGCATAGGTGACATAGGCGGTACGCCGTACCGGATTCTTGTCGTGAATCGGGATGACCACGCTACAGATCCTCCCCTTTTCGCGTCCTGGGTGCACGCGGCGCGCGCGGGGGCGCGTGACGAAGCCCACCTCTGGGAATGCACCCTCTACCCTGGAAATGTGCGGACAGGGCTGTCGGCCTGGCTGGAGAGGAACTGACATGGACGGCGAAGAACGGGAGGTGCCGATCACCGACTCCGTCGAGCCGCCGTCCGCCGCCTCCGAGGAAGCAGAAGAGCGGCCCGAGGTTGAGGAACGATCTGGCGCCGAAGAGCTCCCCGACGAGGACTCCGCTGGGGGCTCCGCTGGGGATGCTGGTGGTGACTCTGCTGGTGACTCCGCGCTTGAAGGCGAGACGGCGCGGCTGACCTCGCCTCTGCACGAAGCCGTGCGTCAGCGCGTGATCTCCCTGGCCGCCGAGACCGCCGGGATGTTGCCGCCGATCCAGCTGCCTGCGGCGTTGCGGCCGTTCGCCCGCTTCACCCCGGCCAAGCGCGCAAAGCTGGCCGGTACGCCGCTGGCTGCCGCCGTGGAGACCGACGCGGTGTTCCGCGGGCGTATCGCCGACAGGGTCCGCGAGGCCTTCCCGGAGGTCGTCGCGGCCCTCAGTGCGGGTGTCGTCCCCGCGGCCGCCGATCCGCGGGACGTGGCGGCGCTTGCGTACCTGGTGCGCCCGGCCGGCTGGCCCGAACTGGTCGATGAGGCCGAGCGCGCCGCGCGTGACGCCGAGCGTGCCGTCGCGGACGAACATCTCGGCGACGAGGTGGCCCGGCTCAAGGCCGAGATCGACACTCTGCGCGACGCTGCCAAGGCCGACGTCGAACGGCTCAAGGCGGAGATCGCCGCCGAACGGCGCGAGGGCGACTCGCTGCGTCGGCGGAACCGGCAGCTGGAGGCCGACATGCGCCGCGCGCTGGCCGAGGCGCGGAAGGCCGAGGCGGCGTTGCAGGAGGCCCGCGCAGAGGCCGCAGGAGCCGTGTCAAGCGCCGAAAGCGAGCTGCGGCGGGTGCGTGGCCGTCTCACCGAGACCGAGGCCGCTCTGGACGCTGCACGGCGCAGCACCCGCGAGAACCGCGGCGCCGAGGAAGTGCGGCTGCGGCTGCTCCTGGAGACCATCGCCGAGGCGGCGACGGGCCTGCGGCGAGAGCTTGCGCTTTCGCCGACCGAGCAGCGCCCCGCTGACACCGTCGAAGCCGTACGCCCGACCGCGTTCGGGACGGGCGACGTGCAGGGCCGTGCGCGTGCGCACGACGACCCGGCGATGCTGGATCAGTTGCTCGCGCTGCCCCGCGCGCATCTGATCATCGATGGCTACAACGTCACGAAGACGGCGTACCCGACACTCTCGCTGCACGAGCAGCGCGTTCGGCTGCTACGCGGCCTCGGCTCGGTGGCGGCGCGCACCGGAGCGGAGGTGACGTGCGTGTTCGATGGGGCAGAGCTTGGCGGTCCGGTTCCGGTCCCGCAGCACAAGGGCGTACGCGTGCTCTTCTCGCGCCCCGGTGAGATCGCCGACGAGCTGATCCGCCGCCTGGTCGCGGCTGAGCCGCAGGGGCGGCCGGTGATCGTCGTGTCGTCGGATCGAGAGGTGGCTGAAGGCGTGCGGCGATCAGGCGCACGCCCAGTGCCCTCGGCGATGCTCGTACGCGCACTCGCCCGAGGCTGATGGGCGCGTGCGATTACTTAGGTTAATGGTCGAATATATGACTTACTAGATTCCTCGTCATATGTCAGTTGGCGTCGATAGGATTGGGGTGTTGGGGATGGCGCGTTGCCTGCGCTGATGTGCCGAGGAGGCCCGTCATGGGGTCGATTGAGGTGATTGAGCCTACTGCCGCCGCGAGTGCGGGGGAGGCGGCTGCGCGTGCGCATGCGGGTATGAGCGCGGGTGTGTCGGTCGCACGACTCGCCGAGGCGCCGCCGAACAGAGGTTCGGGCACGAGTGGCCCGACCGCGCTGCTCGCCGGGGCGCTGCCAAGCGCGCACGCGGCTGCGGGCGCGGATGGGGATGCGCTGGCCGCGCGGCCCGCCGAGGCGC
>JBKOWZ010000078.1:0-7076 GCA_046724665.1 Actinomycetota bacterium | reverse complement strand
AGCCCGAACTCCTCGAGCACCGCCGCCTCGGGCGGCGCCGCGCCGGCCACCAGGTCGCGCACCAGTTCGCGGCGCCGGTCCCGGCGCACCGCGCCCAACGCGGCCAACTCCTCCTGATATGCGCTGGCCACCTCGGTGATCGCCTCGTCCTGCGCGATGAACAGCAGCCGGGCGATCTCGGCCAGCGCTGACGTCTCGTCAGGCCTGGCCTCCTGCTGGAAGCCCTCGAACAGCGCGTACGCCGCGATCGTGTACGTACGCAGCAGTGTCGGCAGCGGCACGCCCTGCTCCGCCCGGCGCGCGGCGCGCTTGCGGTACAGCGCGCGCAGGTCCATCTCCGCCGCGGCACCCTGCAACGTGTGGAGGAACGCGCGGACCGCCTGCCTCAGCGCGGCGTCGGTCTCCGCGTCGCGCAGGTTCTGGGATCCGGGCAGCTGCGCACGCCACTGTGCGGCGATGCGCTCGACCAGGGCGTCGAGCCGGTGCTCGCACCGCCGCGCCAGGTCCCGCACCGCCTCGGGATCGGCCGCCACCGGATCGGCCACCGAGCGAATTGCCATGTTCGCTCCGCCCATGCCTCATCGTGCTCGAAGGAAGACACTGTGCTCGATCGATGACACACTGACGTACCCGCGTCACAGACCTCGTACTCATAGTGTGCCAATAGTGTGCCGACAGATCAGCCTGTGGCCGACTCAGCTGATGGCCCGCAACACCGCTTGGGCGGCGCGGGAACGCCGCAGCAGCGCGGCGAAGGTCGTGCGGCCGTGGCAGACCTCGGTGAACGCGCGCCAGGCAGTCGGCAGTGAGGTGACCGCGCCGTGGAAGACGGCCGGGCGCTTCTCGAACGCGGCCAGCAGCCGCCGGCCCGCGTCCGCTTCCGGCACGAGCAGCGCCTCGACACGCTCCCGGTACTCGTCGGCCGCCGCAGCCGCCCCGGCCGGGCCGTCCGACACGGCGATGCGCGCGGCCGCCTCGCCCGCGAGCCGTCCGGAGCGCAGCGCGAACGAGATGCCCTCGCGAGTCCACGGCTCCAGCAGCCCGGCCGCGTCCCCGGCGACCAGGACGCGGCCGCGGTACAGAGGCGAGTCCTCGGTGCGGCAGCGGGTCAGGTGCCCTGAGTCGGTCGCGGCCGGGAAACCGGACAGGCCGAGCTGCTCGATGAACGCGCGGTAGTACGCACGCGTCGCCTCGCCGCCGCCGCGCGCCGCGATGACGCCGACGGTGAGCGTGTCGCCCTTGGGGAACACCCAACCGTAGGAACCGGGCACCGGTCCCCAGTCGATCAGCACCCGTCCGGCCCAACGCCGCGCCACCGCGGGCGGGACCGGGATCTCCGCTTCCAGGCCGAGATCGACCTGACGGCAGGTCACCCCGACGTGGCGCGCGATCCGGCTGGCCGAGCCGTCCGCGCCGACCACGGACCGGGCGGTCAGCCGCGAGCCGTCGGCGAGGGTGAGCACGACGGGCGAGCCGTCGGCGTCCGGCTGCCCGATGCCGGTCACCGCCGCGCCCTCGTACAGCCGTGCGCCCGCCTCCACCGCGGCCTTGGCCAGCGCGTGGTCGAACTCGGCCCGGTTGACCAGCGCCAGCAGACCACCCGCCGAGTCCCGCTTCGTCCTGGCCCGACGGCCCCGGTGCGAGAACGTGATCGCGTCGATCCGCTGGCGCACCGGCAGCTCGAAGCCCTCGGGCAGCGCCTGCCGGGACAGGCCGATCAGCCCTCCGCCGCAGGTCTTGTACCGGGGGAGTGCCGCCTTCTCCAGCAGCGCCACCCGCGCCCCGGCGGCCGCGGCCACCCGCGCGGCCGTCGCCCCGGCCGGGCCCGCGCCGACCACCGCGACGTCCCAGAGCGGCATGGACTGGCCCGACATGTCACTGATCACGGCTCACCAGGTTACCCACGGCCGCGCCGGCGCGGGGCCGGGCGGCTGAGGGCACTAGTCACACCGGAATGAACGCCTGTCCACACTTCGTATCGGATGATCGGCTGTTCGACGGGCTTGGAACTCGGAGCGATACGGGTTCCATCACAGTTCGGACACACATTGCCTTACGGGTGTTCCGCCGCCGAAGATCTCCGAGGATTGTTCTCCCAGACGGGGCGTGGTAGGAATTCCCGCCGTCGGGACGAGAGGCATCCGGCCTGTGACCAGGTCGCCTCTTTTCCCGGCGAAGCGAGTACCGCCCGACCCCCGAACAAGGGATCGACCGCGCCGTGTGACACGATCGGGCCTCGTCCGAATGCACGCAGTGTTCACACCACCGGTCAACCGGGTCTGAAGCACAGCCGAACACCAGGTAGATTCCCAACATAACCGCAACCGCCCACCGACAGGTCCCGACGGGTTCCACCGCGAACGACGAGGACGCATTACCACGATGACTGTGCCGAACACGGCGGCCGACGCAGCCGCCGAAGTGGGTGTACCGGCGACCCCGGGAGCCCGGATCGAGGGCCGCTCCCTGGGCCGGATCGCCTGGGACCGGTTCAAGCGCGACAAGGTCGCGATGACCAGCGGCGGGTTCGTCCTGCTGCTGATCCTGCTCGCGATCTTCGGGGACGTCATCAACCATGCGATGGGCCTCGAGCCCAACCGGTTCAACGGCGGCCTCATCGACCCGGGGACGCTGCTGCCGACCGGTGCGCGCGGCGGGATGAGCCTGTCTCACCCGTTCGGTCTCGAGCCGGTCAACGGCCGCGACCTGTTCGCCCGCATCGTCGTCGGCGTGCGGCCCACCCTCATCGTCGCGCTGGCCGCCACCGCGGTTCAAATGATTATCGGGATCATCATCGGCTCCATCGCCGGCTACTTCGGCTCCTGGACCGACGCCGTGCTCTCCCGGGTCACCGACATCTTCCTCGCCTTCCCGATCCTGATCTTCCTGATCGCGATCGGCTCGATCATCCCGGTCAACGCCTTCGGCCTGAGCGCCTGGGCGCTGCACATCGCGGTCATGGTCGTGGTGATCGGCGTGTTCACCTGGGCCTACCAGGCACGACTGATCCGGGGCCTGGTGCTCTCGCTGCGCGAGCGCGAGTTCGTCGATGCGGCCCGGCTGCTCGGCGCCCGCCCGAGCCGGATCATCTTCCGGGAGATCCTGCCCAACCTCGCCAGCCCGATCCTGGTGTACACCTCGCTGGCCATCCCGGCGAACATCGTGCTCGAGGCGTACCTGTCCTTCCTCGGCGTCGGCACTCCGCCGCCGAACGCCTCCTGGGGCCAGATGCTGTCCGCCGCGGTCGACTACTACCAGGTAGACCCGACGTTCATGCTGATCCCGGGCCTCGCCGTCTTCCTCACCGTGCTCGCCTTCAACCTCTTCGGAGACGGCCTGCGCGACGCCCTCGACCCCCGGGCCGGCCGTTAAGAGCGGACGTCCCAGGTTCCCCAACAGAACACCCCTGTAGTTGCGCAGTCCTGAAAGGGGCTTTCACGGAATGCAGCGTTCAACCAAGATCGCCGCGTCAGTGGCGGCGGCCGCGCTAGTCGTGTCGGTCGCCACCGCTTGCAGCAGTAGCAAAGGCGGCGGCACCACCAGCACAAACACGGCGGCGAACCCCGCCGACACGATCAAGTTCAACTATGGCGTAACCGGGGTGGTGAACCCGTCCACCAAGAAGGGCGGCACGCTGATTCTCGGCGGCTCCCAGGACCTGGACTCGGTGGACCCGGTCAACCAGTACTACGCGTACTCGTGGAACTTCTCCCGGTACTACGCGCGTACCCTGATGACGTACAAGGTCGGCGCGCCCGGCCAGGTGTCCACGCAGCTTCAGCCCGGCCTGGCCGCCGAGACGCCGACCGCGTCGGCGGACGGCAAGACCTGGACGGTGAAGATCCGCTCCGGCCTGAAGTTCTCCAACGGCGAGGCCATCACCTCCAAGACCGTCAAGTACGCGATAGAGCGCTCCTACGCGCTGGACACGGTCAACCCGGCCGGCCCCGAGTACTTCTCCTCGATTCTGGAGGACGGCTCGTACCCGGGTCCGTACAAGGACAAGTCGGCCGACCACCTGGGTCTCAAGGGCATCGACACCCCGGACGACACCACGCTGGTCTTCCACCTCGTGGGTCCGTACGGCGACTTCCCGTACGTGCTGACGATGCCGCAGACCGCGCCGGTGCCGATCGACGTGGACCAGAACCCGGCGACCGGCGGCCTGCACTACACCGGCACCACCGTCGTGGCCAGCGGCCCGTACATGATCTCGGGCTACACCGCGGGCAAGAGCATCACGCTGACCCGCAACCCGAACTGGTCCGCCGCCAGCGACCCGGCCGACCCGGCGCTGCCGGACAAGATCACCGTCAAGACCGACTGGGACCCGGCGCAGCTGGACCAGGCGATCCTGGCCGGCACGGTTGACGCCGAGTACGACGGCGGTGGCCTCCAGACCGCCGACGTCGCCAGCACGCTGAGCAGCCCGGCGAAGAAGAAGTACACCGACAACCCGGCCGCCAACGCGACCCGGTACGTGACCATCGACCAGGACGTGGCGCCGTTCAGCAACATCCACTGCCGGATGGCCGTGGCGTACGCGCTGAACAAGGTGGACCTGGTCAACGCGCGCGGTGGCTCGGTGGCCGGCGCGAAGGTCGCCAACTCGATGCTGCCGCCGGGTGTCGCCGGCCACGTGGACATCAACCCGTACCCGACCGGCCCGGACAACAAGGGCGACGTCGCCAAGGCCAAGTCCGAGCTGACCGCGTGCGGCCAGCCGAACGGCTTCAGCACCGGCATCATCACGGTGAACACCGGCAAGGGCCCGGGCTTCGCGACCGCCCTCCAGGCGGCGCTGGCGCGCGTGGGCATCACCACCCAGATCACGCAGGTCGAGGGCTCGAAGTACTACAGCCAGAACCTCCAGCGTCCCGACGTGATGAAGAGCAAGGGCCTGGGTCTCGGCGCGGCGGGCTGGGGCCCGGACTGGCCGACCGGCTTCGGCTTCTTCTCGCAGATCACCGACGGCCGCCTGCTGTCCGCGACGAGCAGCGGCTCGAACTACGGCCGGCTGAACGACCCCAAGGTCAACAGCCTGCTCGACCAGATGAAGTCGGCCACCAGCGCGGCGCAGACGGCGTCGCTGGCCTCCCAGGTTGACGCGCAGGTCATGGCCGATGCGGTCTACATCCCGTACGGCTACGACACGCTGCTGATCGCCCGTGGTAAGAACGTGACGAACTACTACATCACGAACGCTTACAACGGCGAGCCGGACCTGGCGGCCATGGGCACGAGCGTCGGCTCCTCCTGAGCCCTGGCCCGGCCTCGGCCGGAAAGGCAAACCCAGACCCTCCTTTCGCGAGCAGAACTGGAAGCAGGTGAAGGCGTAGGGCGGCGTGGGGGCGGATCCCGAACCGGGATCCGCCCCCGTGCCGGAACCGGCCGAAATCAGTGTTCGCTTACATCGTCAGACGACTGTTCCAGGCCGCGCTGGTGGTCCTGGTCGTCAGCATCATCACGTTCGTCATCTCGTATGTCATGCCGCAGTGGTTCGGCGAGAACCTCGCCGCGACCTACGCCGGCAAGGGCGCGACGCCGGAGACCTTCCGGCAGATCGCGCACGGGCTCGGCTTCGACCGGCCGCTGGTCGCGCAGTACGGGTCCTATCTCAAGGCCATCTTCGTCGGGCGCACCTTCACCGAGGGCGGCGCGACGCTCGAGTGCCCGGCCCCCTGCCTCGGCTACTCCTACATCAGCCACCAGCTGGTGTGGCCGAAGCTGATCGCCGACTTCCCGGTGACGCTCTCGCTGGCCATCAGCGCAGCGGTGCTGTGGCTGGTGTTCGGCGTGCTGGCCGGCATCGTCGCGGCGCTCTACAAGGGCCGGTTCGCCGACCGCTCGATCATCGTCGTCGCGCTGGCCGGCATCTCGATGCCGGTGAACTTCACCGCGCTGGTGGTCGCGCTGCTGGTGCAGTACCAGTTCCACATCATGGAGTCGATCCAGTACGTCGGGTTCACCCAGGATCCCTACGGCTGGGCCCGCAACATCTTCTTCCCGGCCCTCGTCCTGGCGTTCATCTCGGCCGCCGCCTACGCGCGGATCACCAGGTCCACCATGCTGGACACGCTCAGCGAGGACTACGTGCGCACCGCGCGCGCGAAGGGCCTGCCCGAGTACCGGGTGGTCGGCAAGCACGCCATGCGCGCCATCTACACCCCGATCATCACCATGTTCGGCCTCGACTTCGGCTACCTGCTCGGCGGCGCGGTGGTCACCGAGAAGATCTTCGCCTTCCACGGGATCGGCTTCGACGCGATCGACGCGATCGGCCGCAGCGACATCCCGGTGGTCATGGGCGTGACCCTGATGGCGAGCTTCTTCATCGTGATCGCCAACCTGGTGGTAGACCTGCTGTATGGAGTGCTCGACCCGCGAGTGAGGGTGGGATGACAGAAGATCGGGTTATCGTCACTGCGGACGACTCGGTGTCCGGCCCGCAGTCCTTCCTCGACGTGCGCGACCTGCGGGTGCACTTCCAGACCGAGGACGGCCTGGTCAAGGCCGTGGACGGGGTCTCGTTCCGGCTGGAGCGCGGCCAGACCCTCGGCATCGTGGGCGAGTCGGGCTCCGGCAAGTCGGTCACCTCGCTCTCGCTGATGGGCCTGCACCGGCGGGCCAACAAGCACGGGCGCGGCGGCGCGCTGATGCAGGGCGAGATCTGGCTGGACGGCCAGGAGCTGGTGCACGCCGACCCGGGCGAGGTGCGCGAGCTGCGCGGCAACAAGATGGCCATGGTCTTCCAGGACCCGCTCTCCTCGCTGCACCCGTATTACAAGGTCGGCGACCAGATCGCCGAGGCCTACCGGGTGCACGAGAAGGTCTCGAAAGCCGCCGCGCACAAGCGCGCGATCGAGATGCTCGACCGCGTCGGCATCCCGCAGCCGGCGCAGCGCGCGACCGACTATCCGCACCAGTTCTCCGGTGGTATGCGGCAGCGCGCGATGATCGCGATGGCGCTGGTGTGCAACCCGCAGCTGCTGATCGCGGACGAGCCGACCACGGCGCTGGACGTGACCGTGCAGGCCCAGATCCTGGACCTGATGCGTGACCTCCAGCGCGAGTTC
>JBKOWZ010000268.1:0-3506 GCA_046724665.1 Actinomycetota bacterium | reverse complement strand
AGGTCGAGGTGACACTAGGGCCAGAGCACCGGCTTCACAAGGGCATCTGCAAGATAATTTCGTTTCTCTGCCATCAAGTTGCGGTAACCCTTTTGGTTCTTGCGAAGGTGGCCCCGGATCGACGCTCATTCGTCGCGGCTCATTCGTTGCGATGGACTCATTGCCACCGGATCGTCACCCGCTCTTGACAGCGCATTCCGCCGCGGCGATATTGGCTCGTAAGTTAGGCAAGTTTACTAACTAGATCTTCCGCAAAGCACGGCCACGTACCCACCGACCTCTTTCACTGCGCCCAGTCAAGGAGCACCCGTGGCACCTGCGTCACGACTTCGAACCCGGTCACAGCTTCGAGCACGGTCAGAACTTCGGACCCGATCAGAACTTCGAGCACGGCCACGACTTCGAGCACTGTCCCTCGGCGTCACCATCAGTACCCTGACCATCGGGCTCGGGACGGTGGCCGCCGCCCCCGCGTCCGCCGCGACGACCGCGCACCCCTTCCCGACGCACGTCACCTACCAGGTGGGCGTGCTGCCGTCCGCCTCGCAGGCCAGCCGCGACGCCGCCGTGGAGAAGCAGTACGACACCTGGAAAGCCAACTACCTCGTGCACGGCTGCGCGTCGAACGAGTACTACGTCTCGACCAAGGGCGACGGCGACGCGGCCAACAACGGCCCGGTCTCCGAAGGCCAGGGCTACGGGATGAACATCGTGCCGCTGATGGCCGGGTACGACGCCAACGCGCAGACCGAGTTCAACGGCCTGTGGCAGCTGGTCAAGGACCACCTGGACCAGTGGGGCCTGATGCAGTGGCAGCTGGACGGCAGGACCTGCCAGTACTACAGCTCCGGCGCCCCCGACGCGGCCACCGACGGCGACCTGGACATCGGCTACGGCCTGATCCTGGCCGACCGGCAGTGGGGCGGCTACACCGCGGACGCCAAGGCCTGGCTGGCGAAGATCTACGCGCACGACGTCACCGCCGACGGCCACCTCAAGTGCGAGGACGACGGACCGTCCACCGACACGAGGCCGAGCGACCACATGCTCGACCACCTGCGCGCCTTCGCCGCCTACGACACCGCGCACGACTGGGCGAAGGTGGTCGCCCGCACCGAGGCGCTCGACAGCGCGCTGACCGCCTCGTACTCCTCGGCCAACGGCCTGCTGCCGGACTTCGTCGTCAACGCCGACACCGGCAGCCCGAAGCCGGCCCCGGCCAACTACCAGGAGAGCCAGCCGGACAACATCGTCGGCTACAACTCCATCCGCGTCCCGTGGCACATGGGCACCGACGCGCTGCTGTACGGCTCGTCAACCGCGTCCTTCGCGTACGGCGACGCGAAGAAGTGGTCGGCCTGCGCAAAGAAGGTCTCCGGCGGCAATCCGCAGAAGGTCTACCCGCACCTGAACCTGAACTGCACCGTCTACTCGACGGCCGACCAGGCCGAGGAGGCAGGCGACGCGATCGGCCCGGCGGCGATGGCCTCCGGCGACCAGGCGTGGACCGACACCCTGTGGAACTACCTGGCCGCCAACCCGTTCGGCGACGGCTACTACGGCGAGAGCATCAAGATGCTGGTATACATCGTGATGGCCGGCGACTACTGGAATCCGGCCGCGTCCTCGACGCCTCCGACCACGTGCACGCCGATGCAGCTGCTCGGCGATCCCGGTTTCGAGAACGGCAGCGCCATCGCCCCGTGGACCGAGTCGTCCACGCTCGGCTTCCAGCCGATCACCGCGGCGAGCAGCGACGAGCCGGCCCACTCCGGCGGCTGGGAGGCCTGGTTCAACGGCAACGGCAGTAAGGACACCGACACGGTCGCGCAAACGGTGAGCATCCCGTCGGGCTGTAGCGCGACGCTGTCGTACTGGCTGCACATCGACAGCACCGAGAACACCACGACGGCCAAGCCGGACACGTTCACCGTGCAGGTGCTGAACAGCGGCGGCATGGTACTCGCGACGTTGGCGACCTACTCGAACCTGAACGCCGCCGGCGGCTATCAGCAGCACACCGTGAGCCTGTCCGGATACTCGGGACAGACCGTCACCCTGAAGTTCACCGGCAACGAGACCGACGCGAACGGAGGTACGACGGCCTTCGTCGTCGATGACACGGCGTTGCAGACCAGCTGAGTACGACCGTGTAGCTGAGTACGACCGTGTGGCGGTTCGGCCGCGCTGGATGCGCGCGACCGAACCGCCACAGCGCTCGTCACTCGTCGGACCGGCTCAGAGCCTGTTTCAAGAGTCCCGTCGGGGTCGTGTCGCCTGTCACGCACGCTCGCCGCGCTGTCGGCACACCCCCATACCCCGGTATGGGGCCGCACCTCCGCCTTGCGATCGCACGCGCCAGACGCCACGCCCTAACCGACGCTACTTTCGAAACAGGCTCTCAGGTCAGCTGAGAGCGCAGGGTGAAGACGCGGTTGGCCGCGGCGTTGAAGCGCGGCGAGTCGAGCTGGCCGTTCGTCAACGCCGTGGCCAGCGCCGACGTGGCGCTCTGCCCCTGCGCGACGTCCCGCGCCGAGCAGAGGATCAGGTCCATGCCCGCGTGCGCGGCGCTCACCGAGCGCTGCCCGGTCGTGCCGAAGCCGCTCAGCGCGCCGGCCTCGACGGCGTCGGTGATGGTCACGCCGGTGAATCCGAGGCGGCCGCGCAGCTCCTGGCTGACGACCGCGGGCGAGAGCCCGGCCGGCAGGTGCGGGTCAAGCGCGGGATAAACCGCCCACGACACCATGACGAGCTTGACGCCCGCCGCGAACGCCACGGGGTACGGCACCTCGTCGATGGTGTTCAGCTGGTTCGCCGTGATGTTCAGCGTTACCGGGCCGGTGTCCGTGTTCTGCGACGTGGCCGCCGAGCCGAGGCCGGGGAAGTGCTTGGCGGTGGCCGCGACGCCGGTCGCCTGCTGCGCGGTGATGAAGGCCTTGCCGAGCGAGGCCACCGTGTTCGGATCGTTGCTGAACGAACGCTGATACTGGTCGATGAAGTTGCCCGCGGTGTAGTAGACGTCGAGCACCGGGGCGAGGTTCACGTTCATGCCGACCCCGGCGAGGGTCTGCCCCGCGCCGGTGCCGGCCGAGGTGGCTGCCGCGACCGGGTTCGAGGACTGTCCGACCTGCTTCGCGGACAGCGTCGGCTGGCCCGGCAGGCGCCGCACCAGGCCGCCCTCCTGGTCGGTCATCAGCAGCGGCGGCGCCTTGACCGGGCTCTGCGACGCGGCCTGGCGCAGCTGCTTGACGACCGCGGCGATCTGGCTGGTGCTCGAGATGTTCTCGCCGAAGAAGATGACCCCGGCGGCGAGCCCGGAGCTCAGCGCGTTCAGCAGGCCGGCCGGCGGCGTCAGGCCCGGATACGAGTAGATCACCCGCTGCCCGGCCAGCTGCTGGTTCGTCAGCCCGCTCGGCAGGAACGCCCCCGGCGTGGGCGCGCCGATCTTCGGCCGGCCCGGCGGCCTGACCACGGCGGCGAGCCCGAGGGCCGCGGCGCCGGAGAGC
>JBKOWZ010000302.1:0-18690 GCA_046724665.1 Actinomycetota bacterium | reverse complement strand
CTTAACGGCGACGTCACCAGCGCAGCTGCCACCCGCGACCACGCCACCAACCTTGACCGCACGGACAAGGCAGGTAGCTGAGCACGATGCCACCCTCCGCAGCCAAGACCGGGAAGTCGGGGTCCGCTGAGAAATCAGGGTCCGCTGAGAAAGCGGTACCTCCGCCACCGCTCACCCTGGTCACCGGTCCGGAGGAGCTGCTCGTGGACCGGGCCGTAGCCGAGGTAGTCGGCGCGGCCCGCTCTGCGGACCCCTCCGTCGAGATCTGCGATATCGCGCCCGGGACGTTGCAGCCCGGCACCTTCGCCGAGCTCGTCTCGCCCTCGCTGTTCGGCGAGGCCAAGGTGGTGGTGTTGCGCGGGATCCAGGACCTCGGCACGAGCCAGGTCGATGAGATCAAGCGCTATCTCGCGGACCCGGCCGAGCAGATCGTGCTGGTGCTCACTCATCCCGGCGGGGCCAAGGGCAAGGCGCTGCTTGACGCGGTCCGCAAGCACAAGCCGGTGGTGGTGGACTGCCCGAAGCTGACGAAGCCGGCGGAGCGTGTCACGTTCCTGCGCGGCGAATTCCGCCGTGCCCGGCGCGCAATCACCGAAGAAGCCGCGCAGGTCGTCGCGGACGCGGTCGGCTCAGACCTACGTGAGCTGGCCGCCGCCGCAGACCAACTGCTCGCCGACACCGAGGGCGCCGTCGATGAGGCCGTAGTCGCCCGCTACTACAGCGGCCAGGCCGAGGTCTCCGGCTTCACCGTGGCGGATCTCGCGGTGGAGGGACGCCTCGGCGAGGCCTTGGAACAGCTACGGTTCGCGCTGGACACCGGAGTCGCCTCGGTGCTGATCACCAGCGCGCTGGCCACCGGCGTGCGGCAGATAGGGAAGGTCGCCTCGGCCGGTCCGCAGGCGCGCGACCTGGGGATGCCGCCGTGGAAGGTGGACAAGATCCGTCGTCAAGCGCGCGGATGGACACCGGACGGTCTGACCGTCGCCCTGCGCGCAGTGGCCACAGCAGACGCGGCCGTCAAGGGCGCAGCGGCCGATCCGGCGTACGCACTGGAGAAGTGCCTAGTCTCCATCGCCGGCGCCCGTTCCGCCCCACGATGATCAACATATTATCGACGCCGATGATGCTGATGCCTCGGCAGCTGCCGGGCACCAGAAGCGTCATGAAGATCTTGCTCCGAGCATCCGGTTCACTCGGGATTGCGAGTAAATATCAATCAGGTTGAACCGCCATAAGGCGGGCGCGTCTTCAAGATTTTCATGACACTTCTACTGCTTCTACTGCTTCTACTGCTTCTACTGCTTCTACTGCTTCTACTGCCTCGGTGGCCTGCCGAGATACTAGGCACCCCGCGATGACCGGCAAATAGTCGCAGGGCTGGCCGTTTTGCAGCTACGGCCAGCCCTAATGATGACCCGATAATCAGACTGCCTGATTATCTGACTGCCGACGGTGGCGGGCCCCAGTAGGCATAGATATTGCTACTGGTGCATGTACAAGCGCAGACGCTACGGGTGCGGGCACAAGTACAGATCAGATGCCAGATCCAGAGGCCAGATTCGGATGCCACGTGCTGGCCCCAGCTCCAGGCGCGAACACCTGGATGCAGAGCCTACGGTCCGGGTGCGGAACGTACGTGTCGGGATGCGGGACCTACGCGGTCCGGATGCGGAACCTAAGTATCCGGCCGCGGAGCCTATGCGTCCGGGTGCGGGACCTACGCGGCGAGATTTACGCGGCGAGGTTGTTGACCTTCTTCGCCAGCGCCGACTTCTTGTTGGCGGCCTGGTTGGCGTGGATGACGCCCTTGGAGACCGCCTTGTCCAGCTGGCGGGAGGCGGCGCGGACGAGCTCCTCGGCCTTGGCCTGGTCGCCCGACTCGACGGCCTCGCGGGCCTTGCGGATCGCCGTCTTGAGCGACGACTTGATCGACTGGTTGCGCTGGCGCGCCTTCTCGTTGGTCTTGATCCGCTTGATCTGGGACTTGATGTTAGCCACGAAAATGCCTCTTCACGGTCCTGGTCGGTGGTTACAGCGTGGCGGGCCGCTGGAATGATCCGGTCGGCTCGGTGTCGAGCCGTGCCGATCTGACCTGGTTCGATGCGAACCGACTCCGGCGGTCGCGCGGCGTCTTCGAGGTGTGACCACCAGCGGGCTGCGCCGACTAGTCCTGGCTCGGCCCGCACGTCCCAGGGGGACGCTGGCAACGCCGCGCTGCTGCGGGGTTTCCGCTTACGACTACGACGGGAAAACCGCAGGCCACGCGGTCGATAACTCTAGCAGTCGCGCTCCGGTTCCCTGAAATCGTCATTTGTACAGGTCAGGGGCGCGAGGTGCGCTGTATACGTCACGTGCCGTGCCCGTACGTCCTACGTCGTTCGTCGTTCGTCGTTCGTCGTACGTCACAGGTCTACGCGGTGCGCGCCGCCGATCCGGAAGCGCTCTGGGGCGTGGGTGAGCAGGATGATCTGCACCCGCGAACCCGCGCGATCGAGGATCGCGGCGAGTTGGTCGAGTCGGCGGCGGTCGGTGTGGCCCAGCGCGTCGTCGAGGATCAACGGCACGCCGCCTACGTCCTGCGCCCCGGGCGGGGTGATCAGTTCCGCGCAGGCGATCCGGCCGAGCAGCGACAACTGTTCCCGCGCGCCGGCCGACAGCTGGTCGAACGGGATGGTCGCTTCACCAGCCGTCTTCGCGCTGATCGTCAGATCTTCGGACACCGAGACGCCGACACCTGGACCGAAGACGCCTGTCGCGTACTTCTCGACCAACGCGCGGAACGGCTCGGCGTAGCGGAGCCAGGCGCGCGAGCGGTGGCGATTGAGCGTGTCGTAGAGCAGCTTCGCCGCCGCGGCGTCGCGGTGCATCTGGTCGTAGGCACGTTGCGCACGGGCCTGCCGGGCGAGCGCGCGGTCCAGCGACTCCTCCGGGCCGTTGTCGGCGATGGTGGCGATCCGCTCCGCCAGCGTCGCCAGGTCTTCGCGGCGCTTGCCCTGCTCAGCCTCCAGCCGTGCGGGCAGCAGGCGCGCGGAGTTGAGTCGCAGTTCCAGATGCTCCGGGTTCAGCTCCTCGATCCGCCGCGCCGCCGCGTGCCTCGCCGCGCGGAAGTCAGCCAACTCGGACTCGGTGCGCGCGTCCGGAAGCTCCGCTAGCCGCTGCTTCGCGTGCATGGTGTCCGCAGCGGCGTCGTCCACCGCGCGCTGAAGCGACGCGATCGTCGCACTGAGTTCGACGACACGCTGCTCGTCGTGCGCTGCTTCCGCGACGGCGGCACGCAGCTGCGCCTCGGCGGACTCCAGCGCCTCGCGCAGTTCGGTCTCGGCGGCGAGAGCAGCCTCAAGCGTCGGCGGTGCGGGCGGTGTGAGCGGTGCGGGTTGGCGGACCTGGCGATCGGACTCGTGGGCGGCGATCCGATCACGCAGCACCGCAAGCTGGTCCTGCAAATCGGACAGCTCGTCACCATCTTGGGCTACATCGGCGACTGCTGCGTCGCGCTCCTGGACGGCTGCTCGCCGCTCCTCCGCGGCCGCGCGGCGGCGGCGATGGGCGTCCTTCGCCGCCGCCAGATCCGTGACGCCCGCATCCGCGCACAGCCGGCGGTACAGCTCACGGCTCGTCCGCTCGTTCTCGCGCCGCTCGCGCTCGCCCGATCCAGGCGTCACCACGACGCGCACGACGCCGGGCGCCTCGACGGTGATCGACTCGACGGCGGGATAGACGGCGGTGGCGGCTGCGTCAGGCGCATCCGCGGTGCTTGCGTCATGCGCGGCGTTCGGGCTGGCGTTGTCGGCTGGCGCCAACGCGACGTCGCCGCGTTCGACCGTCACGCTCGCGTCGCCGAGCGGCGTGATCGTGACGGTGGCGGCGTTCGCCTCGAGTACCGCGGACGCGGTATCCCACTGCTTGTGTGCGGTCTCGATCCGCTCCAGAACCTCATCGGTCACTCGGTTGGCGGCTAGGACGAGGTCTGCGGCGCGGATTCGGGTGACGGCGCCTTGGGTTCGGTCGATCTGGGCCGCGAGCCGGTCTGCGGCCTGCTGGTCGCGGTGCCAGCGCACGTCGTCCTCGGCGAGCCGGGCCGCCGCGCGCAGCTGCTCCGCTTCGATCCGCAGCTCTTCCGCACGCCGGTCAGCCGCGTCCCGGTCGCTCTGCGCCGCCGCGAGTCGCTTGGTCGCGGACGCGATGTCCGTGCCCAAGGCTGCGGATCGCGCGGCGAACCGATCCAGGTCTGCGGTCGCCGCTTCGATCTGCTGGGCGAGTGCGAGTGCGTTGTCGGCACGCTGCACCTGCTCGCGCAGGCCAGCCAGCTCGGCGGCCTGCTGTTCGAGCGCGGCTAGGTCACGGCGCGCCTCGTCGAGCTCGAGCGCGGCATCGGCCAGTTCACCGCGCAGCCGCGCCTGCTGAGCGATCGCGCCCTCGGCGTCCGCCAGCGCCAGTTTCGCCGTTTCGACCTCGTGGTTCGCCTCGTCCAGCGCGGCGCGCGACTGCGCGTATTCGCCGCGCGGCTCGCCACGCTTCGGCGTGTAGTAGAGCTCGTACTCGCGGCGGGCCAGCTCGAACAGTGCCTCCTCGGGCCCGGTCCGCACGACCTGCGCGCTGCGCTCCTCAAGGGCGCCGCTGACCGCCGGCAGCCCCGCGATCGCCGACTGCCCGTCCGCGCGCAGGCCCTGCACCCGAGCGCGTTGCCAGTCCTGACTGATCCGCAGCTGCCGCCATAGGAACAGGTCGATCCCGGCCTCGCGCAGCAACTCGCCGAAGCGCTCATGCGCCGGGTTCCCGCTCAGCTGCTCCGGCGCGGGGCTGAGGATCCGCAGCTCGGTGCTCTTCCCCTTGATCCACTGCTTCCGGTACACCACCCGGTACCGGCCGAAGCTCAGCTCCGCCTCGACGGTCGGCCCGACGTCGCGCCCGGCCGGCTGAACGGCGACCACCTCGCGGCGGGTCGAACCAGCCTTCTCCTCGACCAGCAGGTCAAGCGCCTCGACCAGCGAGGTCTTGCCGATCTCGTTGGGCCCGGCGACGATCGTGACGCCCTGCTCGGCGAAGTGCACGGTGCGCTCGCGCACGCCCCGGTAGTCGGTCAGCGTGATGCGGTGCAGTCTCACGGCGCCACGCTCCCGCCTATCGCGGTGCCTGCGCCCATACCCACACCCACGCTCCCGGTGAGCCGCAGCAGAAGTGCGAGCGCGTCGGTCGCCCCGTCGCCGCCGGCCTCGCGCAACTCGGCCAGCGTCTCGGCCGCGAAGCCGGTCAGCTCCAGGTCGGCGAAGTCGCCGTCCTGCGAGCGGATCCGCAGATCGCTGCGGCCGGACGAGGGAATCGCCGCGAACAGGTCGCGCCGATGGTCAAGCGCCTCGACCAGCCGCGCGTGCTCCGCGAGGGTGAGTTCACCGCGCAGGATCGGCTTGGCGACGGTCCGGGACGGCTCAGGGAACGCATCGAGCCAGTCGAGCACGTCGGTCACGGAATCGGCGCCGCGCATCGCGAAGTCCTGCTCGGCGAACGTCCACGTCGCGACCTGATGCGCCGTCACGATCGGTACGCCGCCCGGCTCGACGTCGATGACGAGTAGGCGACCCGGATCGACCTCACGCGTCGAGGTCGGCTCGGGCGCGCCGGAGTACCAGATCCGCCCGGTGCCGCCCACCGACGTCATGGAGTGCCGGTCGCCGAGGACGACGACATCGATCCGACGCTCCGACAGCGAGGCTTCGAGCGCTGCGACGTTGATCGGATCATCTGTAAGTTTCGCCGCCTCGGTGTCCACACCGCCGTGGCCGACCGCGATGCGTACGGTGCCCGTGCGCACGGCTCCCTGCTCCGGTCTGATGATCGGAGCGCGTGCGGCCAAACGGTCGATCTGTTCGACCGGCGGCTGCTTGCCGTCCCACGGTGCTGCGAGCAGTTCGACGCCCGGCCGCACCTCGAACACGCCGGCCTGGTCGAGCACGTGCACGTTCGCCGGACGCCCCGGGCCGAACCAGTGCGATGCGTAGATCCCCGCCGAGGACAGGTGGTCGTGATTGCCCGGCAGCAGGTAGACCGGCAACGGCAGCGCGCCCAACGCGCGCAGCGCGGGTGCCGCCGTGCGCCGCGCGACCTGGACGTGCTCGAACACGTCGCCGCAGACCACGAGGAACTCGCAGCCCTGCGCGGCCGCGATCCGTCCGATCCGCTCGATCGCGTCCAGCCGCGCCTGGTCGAAACGGCCCTGGGCGCCCGGGCCGAGGTAGTGCCGGGTCATGCCGAGCTGCCAGTCGGCCGAGTGCGCGAACCGGATCATCCAGCGCCTTCCAAGCCTTCCAAGATCGGGCGGTGTGGATGGGCTACAGCATGTCACGCGCCACCGACGCTGCGCTGGCCGTTCGGCGGAACGCGGGCCGCCGCAAGCCGTTCGAAGAACCCGGCTGCTCCATGCGACCATGGAGCCGGTTCCCACAAGTCGAATGGACTGACTTCGTTGCCCTCGCTTCCGCCCAACGTGCCGCAGCCGTCGCGCACCGACCCCGCACTGATCCGCAATTTCTGCATCATCGCGCACATCGACCACGGCAAGTCCACCCTGGCCGACCGGATGCTGCAACTGACCGGCGTCGTCGATGAGCGGCAGATGCGCGCTCAGTACCTCGACCGGATGGACATCGAGCGCGAGCGCGGCATCACCATCAAGTCCCAGGCGGTCCGGCTGCCGTGGCGCTACGACGGCAGTACGCACATCCTCAACCTGATCGACACGCCCGGCCACGTGGACTTCACCTACGAGGTCTCCCGCTCGCTGGCCGCCTGTGAGGGCGCGATTCTGCTGGTGGACGCCGCGCAGGGGATCGAGGCGCAGACCCTGGCGAACCTGTATATGGCGCTGGAGAATGATCTGACGATCATTCCGGTGCTCAACAAGATCGACCTGCCCGCCGCGCAGCCGGAGAAGTACGCCGCCGAACTCGCCCACCTGATCGGCTGTGAGCCGGATGAGGTGCTGCGGGTCTCCGGCAAGACCGGCGAGGGCGTGCCGGAGCTGCTCGACCACGTCGTGCGCACCGTCCCGGCGCCGGTCGGCGCGGCGGACGGCAAGGCCCGCGCGATGATCTTCGACTCGGTGTACGACTCGTATCGCGGCGTGGTGACGTACGTGCGTGTCGTGGACGGACACCTGTCCAAACGCGAACGCATCCTGATGATGTCTACCGGCGCGACGCACGAACTGCTGGAGATCGGCGTCATCTCCCCGGAGCCGACGCCCGCGGACGGCCTAGGTGCCGGCGAGGTGGGCTACCTGATCACCGGCGTGAAGGACGTGCGCCAGTCGAAGGTCGGCGACACCATCACCGCGCAGGTCAAGGGCGCGACCACGGCGCTGAGCGGCTACAAGGACCCCAAGCCGATGGTCTTCTCCGGGCTGTACCCGATCGACGGCTCGGACTACCCGGACCTGCGCGACGCCCTGGACAAGCTGCGGCTCAACGACGCGGCGCTGGTCTACGAGCCGGAGACCTCGGCCGCGCTGGGCTTCGGCTTCCGGGTCGGCTTCCTCGGCCTGCTGCACCTGGAGATCATCCGGGAGCGGCTGGAGCGCGAGTTCAACCTCGACCTGATCGCCACCGCGCCCAACGTGGTCTACCGGGTGGTGATGGAGAACGGTCAGGAGCACACGGTCACCAACCCGAGCGAGTTCCCCTCGGACGGCAAGATCGCCGAGGTGTACGAGCCGATGGTGCGCGCCACCGTGCTCGCCCCGTCCGACTACATCGGCGCGATCATGGAGCTGTGCCAGTCCCGGCGCGGCAACCTGCTCGGCATGGACTACCTGTCCGAGGACCGGGTCGAGCTGCGCTACACGCTGCCGCTCGGCGAGATCATCTTCGACTTCTTCGACGCCCTCAAGTCCAAGACGCGCGGCTACGCCTCGCTGGACTACGAGCCCACCGGCGAGCAGGCCGCCGACCTGGTGAAGGTGGACATCCTGTTGCACGGTGAGAAGGTGGACGCCTTCTCCTCGATCGTGCACAAGGACCGGTCGTACAACTACGGGGTGAAGATGGCCGAGCGGCTCAAGGAGCTGATCCCGCGCCAGCAGTTCGAGGTGCCGATCCAGGCCGCGATCGGCGCCCGGGTGATCGCCCGTGAAACGGTACGTGCCATGCGCAAGGACGTGCTGGCCAAGTGCTACGGCGGCGACATCACGCGTAAGCGCAAGCTGCTGGAGAAGCAGAAGGAGGGCAAGAAGCGGATGAAGATGGTCGGCCGGGTGGAGGTGCCGCAGGAGGCCTTCATCGCCGCGCTGTCCACCGACTCCGACGCGCCCGCCGACGCAAAGAAGAAGTAAGAAATCAGGAAGATAGGAAAGGAATCGGAAGTAGACCGATAGCCCGGTGTATCGGTCGTACTGACGGACAATCGTCTTATGCCTTCAGTTCCACCCGATGGTGACCCGATCCCGGACGACGGCGCTCTGCCTGCCGAGTCCGTCGCCGCGTTCGGGCAGCAGGCCTTCGGGTTCTACGTGCACGTGCCGTACTGCGCGACTCGCTGCGGGTACTGCGACTTCAACACGTACACCGCCAAGGAGCTCGGCGGCGGCGCCTCGCAGGCCTCGTACGCGGAGAGCGCGATCGCCGAGATCCGCCTGGCTCGGCAGGTGCTCGGCGACCGGTACGTCCCCGTCGAGACGGTGTTCTTCGGCGGCGGCACGCCGACACTGCTGCCCGCCCGCGACCTGAAGGCGATCCTCAAGACGATCCGCGATGAGTTCGGGCTGGCCGCGGGCGCGGAGGTGACCACCGAGGCCAACCCCGAGTCGGTGGACGAGAAGTACCTGGTCGAGCTGGCCGAGGGCGGCTTCAATCGGATCTCGTTCGGGATGCAGTCGGCACGCCGCCACGTCCTTGAGGTCTTGGAGCGCGGACACACGTCGGGCCGCCCCGAGCAATGCGTCCGCTGGGCGTACGACGCGGGATTCGAGCAGGTGAACCTCGACCTGATCTACGGAACGCCCGGTGAGACCGACGACGACTGGCGTGCCTCGCTCGAAGCAGTGATCGGCGCGTATCCCGACCACGTCTCGGCTTACTCACTGATCGTCGAGGAGGGCACGCGGCTCGCCGCCCGCATCAAGCGCGGCGAACTGCCGGGCATCGACGACGACGTACACGCCGATCGATACCTCATCGCGGACGAGATGCTCACGGGTGCGGGATACAGCTGGTACGAGGTGTCCAACTGGGCGGTGTCTGAGGACGCGCGCTGTCGGCACAACCTTCTGTACTGGACCGGCGCCGATTGGTGGGGCGTCGGGCCGGGCGCGCACAGCCATTTGGCTGGCACACGATGGTGGAACGTGAAACATCCGGCGGCGTACGCTCAGCGCCTCGCGGCCGGACAGTCGCCCGGCCAGGCGCGCGAACTGCTCGCACCAAGCGACCGCCGAGTCGAACGCATCCTGCTGGAACTGCGGCTCGTTGACGGGCTCGACCTCGCGTTGCTCTCCGCCGAGGGCAGGACGGCGGCGAGCCGTGCCCTCGGTGAGGAACTGCTCGAACCGCTGCCCTTCGCCGACGGCCATGCGGTCCTGACCCTGCGCGGACGACTCCTGGCCGACGCCCTAGTCCGCGACCTCACGGATTAACCGATTCCTAGTTACCCGGACACCGACTTCCAGTTACCTGGATATCGATTCCGCAGTTACCTGGGTACCGACCTCCAGTTGCCGGATACCGACTGCCAGTTACCTCGATACCGACTTTCAGTCGCCCGGATACCGGCTTCCAGTTATCTGGATTAGGTGGATTTCACGGTTACCCGGACCCCGTAGCTCGGCCGAAAGATCTACCCGTATCCGATTATGTGAATAGGTAATCGGATAATAGTAAGAATCGCAGCAGGTGGATGGGTATATTGGCCAGCCAGCCAGCCAGCCAGCCAGCCAGCCAGCCAGCCAGCCAGCCAGCCAGCCAGCCAGCCAGCCAGCCAGCCAGCCAGTGGGTCCGTGGGTCGGTGAGGTGAAGGCCCCCTCCAGCAGGTTGGTGGGGTAAAGGCTCGCCAGCAGGTTGGTGGGGTGAAGGCCCTCCAGCGGGTTGGTGAGATGACGGCCCGCCAGTGGGTCGGTGAGGCGAAGGTTTATTCGGCGAGGTGAAGGCTTGTGGGGCGATGACGTGCGGGGCGATGACTTGTGGGACTTGTGGGACTTGTGGGGTGGTGGGTTATTGGGCGGTGACGAAGTCGATCAGGGCCTCGACCCGGCCGAGTAGCGTCGGCTCCAGGTCCTTGTACGAGGTCACCGCGGCCAGGATTCTCGGCCACGCGGCGCGCGGGTCGAGCGGCCAGGACGGGTCCTTGCGGTGCAGGCGCTCGCAGACGCCCTGCTTCCACTCCTCGCTTCTGGGCACTCTGGGCCAGGCCTCGAAGCCGAGCGCCTCGGGCTTGACGGCCTGCCAGATGTCCACGTACGGATGGCCGAGTACCAGCACGCTGTCCTCGCGGCCTTCCTGGACCTCGCGGGCGATCCTGGTCTCCTTCGAGCCTGCGACCATGTGGTCTACCAGCACGCCGAGCCGCCGTCCGGCTCCCGGGCCGAAGTCCGCAACTATGCCTGGCAGGTAGTCGACGCCGGCCAGCAGTTCGACGACTACGCCTTCGATCCGCAGGTCGTCGCCCCAGACTCGCTCGACCAACTCCGCGTCGTGCTTGCCTTCGACGTAGATGCGGCCTTCCCGGGCGACTCGTGCCCGCAGACCGTGCACCGCGCGTGATCCCGATGCGGTGCGCGCCACGCCTGAGCTTGCGCCTGCGCTTGAGCCCGTACCGCTGCCCGGCTGCGCGGGAGTCGGCTTGGGGCGCACCAACTCCACCGGCTTTCCCTCTAACAGAAAGCCCGGCCCGAGCGGGAAGACCCGGTGCTTGCGGAAGCGGTCCTCCAGCGTCACGGTGAAGCCGCCCGGGGTCTTCTCCACCCGGACCACCGCGCCGCAGAAGCCCGTGGTGACCTCCTCGATCACCAGGTCGGGCACCGCCTCCACCTGCGGCAGCGGCCGTGCCGCGCGCCCTGGCGGCTTGAGCTCGCCCAGTTCGCGGGGGCCGTACCGTCCCGCCCAAGGGTCGGCGCGCGGGTCGCGTCCGCCCGGCCGAAAGTCACCGTCCACCCGGCTGAGGGTAGCGCTCGCGCGGCGCTACGCTCTGTCGTCTTCGGTCATCTCTGGTCTCTCCGGTCTCTCCGGCCTCTTCGGTCGTCCTCGGCCGTCCGTCGCCGCGGCGGCCGCGAGGGGTGCGCCGAAGACGGACAGAAGACGGCACTTCGGCTGAAGACTGATCCCCGTCGCGCGCCGTACACTGGACGTATCGCCGCTGGCACTCGCGATGACGGAGTGCCAGCAGCGTTCGGTGACGAGGCCGATACGACAGACAAGGCCGCTACGACAGTCGGAGGTGGTGGACGTGCGCGAGGACCCGCGGCACGTGGACTCCCGGCTCGACGACCCCAGACTGGACCGCCGGCGCCTCGACGTGCTGCGCGCGATCGTGCAGGACTACGTGGCCACCCAGGAGCCGGTCGGCTCGAAGGCCCTGGTGGAACGGCACAACCTGGGGGTCTCCCCGGCGACCATACGCAACGACATGGCCGCGCTGGAGGAGGACGGCTACATCCACCAGCCGCACACGAGCGCCGGGCGGGTGCCCACGGACAAGGGATACCGGTTGTTCGTTGACCGGCTCTCCACGGTCAAGCCCCTCTCGTCCGCGGAGCGCAACGCGATCAGCGCGTTTCTCGGCGGCGCGGTGGACCTCGACGACGTGATCGCGCGTACCGTGCGGCTGCTCGCGCAGATCACCCGGCAGGTCGCGGTCGTGCAGTACCCGTCGCTGGCCCGCTCCTCGGTACGGCACGTCGAGCTGGTCACGATCGCGCCGAGCCGGGTCATGCTGGTGCTGATCACCGACACCGGCCGGGTCGAGCAGCGGTTCGTCGAGACCGTGCCGGTCACCGACGCGACCCTGGCCGACCTGCGCGCGCGGCTGAACGCCGTGGTCGTCGGGCATCGGCTTTCCGACGTGCCGGGCCGGATCGACGGCCTGTCGGAGCAGTTCGCCCATGAGGACCGTCCCGCGGTCGATTCGCTGGTGGCCGCGCTGCTCGAGGTGATCGTGGAGCAGCGCGAGGAGCGGGTCGTGCTCGGCGGCACCGCCAACCTCACCCGCTTCCGGCAGGATTTCCCGGACACCATCGGCCCGGTGCTCGAGGCGCTCGAGGAGCAGATGGTGTTGCTCAAACTGCTCGGCGAGACCACCGGTCCGTCCACGCTCACCGTGCGGATCGGCCACGAGACCGGCTACGAGGGCCTTTCCGCGACCTCGGTCGTGACCAGCGGCTACGGCCGCGACGGCGACACGGTCGCGCAGCTCGGCGTGCTCGGTCCGACGAGGATGGACTATCCGGGCACCATGGGGGCGGTCTCGGCCGTTGCTCGATACGTCGGGCGCGTTCTCGATCAGGCGTAGCCTCGACAGGTCAGGGCAAGCAAGCACGACAGGCACACGAACCACGCAGACAGTGTTCGAATCCGGCTGGAGTTACACACGTGGCGACCGACTACTACGCGGTCCTGGGGGTACGGCGTGACGCTACCCAGGAGGAGATCAAGAAGGCGTACCGCCGTCTCGCCCGCGAACTGCATCCGGACGTCAACCCTGACCCGGAGACCCAGGAGCGGTTCAAGGAGATAGGGCTGGCCTACGAGGTCCTGTCCGACGCGCAGAAGCGGCAGATCTACGACCTCGGCGGCGACCCGACCCGCTCCTCGGCGGGGGCGGGCGCGCCGGGCGGCGGCTTCGGCGCGGGCTTCGCGTTCAGCGACATCATGGACGCGTTCTTCGGCGGCGGGGTCTCGCGCGGCCCGCGCTCGCGGGTGCGCCGCGGCCAGGACGCGCTGATCCGGGTCGAGATCAACCTGACCGAGGCCGCCTTCGGCGCGCAGCGGGACATCCAGGTGGACACCGCGGTGGTCTGCCCGACCTGCCACGGCGACGGCGCGGCGCCCGGCACCTCGCCGGTCACCTGCGACATGTGTCGCGGCCGCGGCGAGGTCTCGCAGGTGACCCGCTCGTTCCTCGGCCAGGTCATGACGTCCCGACCGTGTCCGCAGTGCCAGGGCTACGGCACCGTCGTGCCGAGCCCGTGCGTCGAGTGCGCGGGCGACGGCCGGGTGCGTACGCGCCGGACGCTGACCGTGAAGATCCCGCCGGGCGTGGACAACGGCACCCGCATCCAGCTGGCCGGCGAGGGCGAGGTCGGGCCCGGCGCCGGACCGGCCGGCGACCTCTACATCGAGATCGTCGAGGAGCCGCACCCGATCTTCCAGCGCCGCGGCGACGACCTGCACTGCACGGTCACCATGCCGATGACCGCGGCGTCCCTGGGCACCAAGATCCCGTTGGAGACGCTGGACGGCTCGGTGGACCTGGACATCCGCCCGGGCACCCAGTCCGGCCAGGCGCTCACCCTGCGCGGCCGCGGCATCCAGCACCTGCGCGGCACCAGCCGGGGCGACCTGGTGGTGCACGTCGAGGTGCAGACGCCGAAGAACCTCGACCCGGAGCAGGAGGAGCTGATGCGCAAGCTGGCCCGCCTGCGCGGCGAGGAGCGGCCCTCCGGCACCTTCGCCCCCGGGAAGCAGGGCCTGTTCTCCCGGATCAAGGATGCCATCAACAACGCGTAACAGACGTAATAGACACAGACGCAGATGACCTCGGCACCGGTGTTCTACGCCGCTACAGACAAGCTGTCGGGCGCCACGATCCGGCTCGACGGTCCGGAGGGCCGGCACGCCGCGCTGGTGCGCAGGCTGCGCCCCGGCGAGCGGGCGGACGTCACCGACGGAGCCGGTCGGCTCGCCGTGTGCGTCGTGCGTGCCGCCGGTGGTCCCGGGGAATCGGTGCTTGACCTGGAGGTGACCGAGCACCGGGCGCTGCCGCGACCTGAACCGCGGATCACCGTGGTCCAGGCACTGGCCAAGGGCGACCGCGGCGAGACGGCGGTCGAGACGATGACCGAGATCGGCGTGGACGTGATCGTCCCGTGGGCGGCGTCCCGGTCGATCGTCCAGTGGCGCGCCGACCGGGGCGAGAAGGCGCTGGCCAAATGGCGTTCGACGGCCGTGGAAGCGAGCAAGCAGTCCCGCCGGGCCTGGTGGCCTGAGGTCGCCGAGCCGGCGACCACGGCTCAGGTCGCCCGGCTGCTGGCTAAGGCGACCCTGGGCGTAGTGCTGCACGAGGACGGTGAGCTGTCTCTCGCCGACCTGACGCCCGCTCAATTGGACGGCCAGACGGGGGACATCGTTCTGATTGTCGGACCGGAAGGCGGCATTTCCCCCGAGGAGTTGCGGGCTTTCGCTGAGGCGGGCGCCGCCGCGTACCGCATGGGGCCGACGGTGTTACGCACCTCCACCGCTGGTACCGCCGCAGCGGCGGTGTTGCTCGCTCGCTTTGGTCGTTGGGCCACCAGCGAGCGCTAGACACAGAACTTGGCGGTGAACGTGTCCGACTCAGTGTCAGGGAAGAAGACGTGCGCCAGAGCCTCGGTACAGGTTCCTTTCGACACGATGACTGGTGACGACCAGAAGTCCGGACCGCCGGCTCCGCCCACGAAGGTGCGCGCGCCGTCGATCGCGTCGTGCGTGGCGTCGAACACACCCATGCCCAGGTCGTAGCGGACCTTGCGCACACGGAACTGGAGCCACGGGTACGCGTAGCCGTAGACCGCGTGGCAGCCGGGTGAGTAGAACTGCTTTACGGAAAATGCGACGATTCCATGCCAGCGGGCGTATGCCGTCCTGCCGGTCTGGCGTGCGTCGGCGCACGGCACCGGCTTGCGCGTGGGCCTCACCGACCTGGCCGTCGATGCGGCCGTCGATGCGGTGGGCGTGACGGCCGAGGCGGACGGGATCGGTGTGGCGACGGCGGCGGCGCTCGGCTGCGGGCCCGCGTCCGAGGCCGGGTTGGCCATCGCGGTCGGCACCGCGGCGAGGGCGGCGGTGAGCACTGCGGTGGCGACGACGTGTGCGGCGAGACGGTCCATGGTGCTTTCCCTGTGATCAACATGCTGGCGATCCGGAACGGTACACAGTGCAAGACCACCGGGAACGCCTAGGATCGGTCCGACTGAACGGAAAGGACTCGTCCGTGGGACCCAAGATCACTGGATCGAGGGAATCCGGGCCCGCCGACACAACCCCGGAGCGCGGTATGACAAGCATTGGATCAGCCTTCGACGGGAGCTGCCTCTTCTGCCGGATCGCCGCCGGAGAGATCCCCGCCACGGTGGTCCGCGAGAACGAGGAGTTCCTGGCCTTCCGCGACATCAGCCCGCAGGCGCCGACGCACGTACTGGTGATCCCGAAGGCGCACGGCTACCGGGACGTGGGCGAACTGGCGGACAAGAACCCGGAACTGGCCGGGCGGCTGCTCGCCGAGGGCGCGCAGGTGGCGCGGCAGGAGGGGCTGACCGACCACGGGGACGTCGCCGGCTACCGGTTCGTCTTCAACACCGACGCCGCCGCGGGGCAGACCGTCTACCACGTCCACCTGCACGTCCTCGGCGGCGACGCGCTCGGGCACTTCGGCTCCGCGCGGCACTGAGCAGCCGGCCGAGTCCGGTGGACCAGTGTCCCGGCCGTTGAAATAATTTTCCCTGGGCGAGACGTTTTTGCTCGTTACCATGGAACCGTCAACTCCGGCAGCGACCCGAAGGAATGATTCGTAGGCCCATCGCGGCCCAGCCCATGACTGAGCAGCCAAACCGGTCCCGCAACGCAGCCTCCGCCCGCGGCCGTGCCCGCAGGGGCGCGAACGCCGCCACCGCCGCGGCCACCACAGCGCCCGACGGCCGGGAGCCCGAGCCCCCCACCGCCGAGTCCGAGCAGCCGGCCGCGCAGGCGAAGATCATCGTCCCGGCGGCGCACCCCATGGTCGCGGTGCTCGGCACCGGCGACAGCATCCTGCGGGTCATCGAGGAGCATCTGCCCGGTGTCGATTTCCACGCCCGCGGCAACGAGATCACCGCCGTCGGCCCGCGCGAGGAAGTCGAGCTGGTCGAGCAGCTTTTCACCGAGATGCTGCTGGTCCTGCGCACCGGCGCGCCGCTGACCGAGGACGCGGTGCAGCGGTCGATCGGCATCCTGCGCGCCGCCCGGTCCGGCGAGGCCGGCGAGCGCCCCGCCGAGGTGCTGACCCAGAACATCCTGTCGAACCGCGGCCGCACCATCCGGCCGAAGACGCTCAACCAGAAGCGCTACGTAGACGCGATCGACAAGCACACCATCGTCTTCGGCATCGGCCCGGCAGGCACCGGCAAGACCTACCTGGCGATGGCCAAGGCCGTGCAGGCGCTCCAGGCCAAGGAGGTCAACCGGATCATCCTGACCCGCCCGGCCGTCGAGGCGGGCGAGCGGCTCGGCTTCCTGCCCGGCACGCTCTACGAGAAGATCGACCCCTATCTGCGCCCGCTCTACGACGCGCTGCACGACATGATCGACCCCGAGTCCATCCCGCGCCTCATGGCCGCCGGAACCATCGAGGTGGCTCCACTGGCTTATATGCGTGGCCGGACGCTGAACGACGCCTTCATCATCCTGGACGAGGCGCAGAACACCTCGGCCGAGCAGATGAAGATGTTCCTGACCCGGCTCGGTTTCGGCTCCAAGGTCGTGGTGACCGGCGACGTCACGCAGGTTGACCTGCCCGGGGGCACCGAGTCCGGGCTGCGCGTGGTGCAGGACATCCTGGACGGCGTCGAGGACATCCACTTCGCCCGGCTGACCAGTACCGACGTGGTGCGCCACCGGCTGGTCGGCGAGATCGTGGACGCCTACGGGCGCTACGACGCGGCCCGGCAGGAGCGTGAGCAGGACCGCTTCACGCCGATGAACCGGGCGCAGCGGCGCGCCGCCCCGCGGGCTCGCGCGGTGGGATGATTCCCGCCATGTCGATCGATATCAACAACGAGTCCGGCGTGGCCGTGGACGAGGCGGCCATCGTCGCGCTCGCCCGGTACGCGCTCGACCAGATGGGCATCCACCCGCTGGCCGAGCTGTCGATCCTCCTGGTCGACACCGCTGCGATGGAGCAGCTGCACATCCAGTGGATGGACGAGCCCGGGCCCACCGACGTGCTGTCCTTCCCGATGGACGAGCTGCGCCCCTCGCGCGCCGAGGACGACAACGAGCCGACCCCCGGGCTGCTCGGCGACGTGGTGCTGTGCCCCGAGGTGGCCGCCAAGCAGGGCGAGGCCGCCGGGCACTCGATGGCCGACGAGCTGCACCTGCTCACCACGCACGGCATCCTGCACCTGCTCGGCTACGACCACGCCGAGCCCGAGGAGAAGGCCGAGATGTTCGGCCTCCAGCAGGAGCTGCTGGAGCGCTGGCGCAGACACGCCTCCGACGAGCGGCCCGGACGCTGAGCCGTGACCGCGACCATAGTGTGGCTTCTGGTCGGCGCGGTGATCTCGGTACTTGTCGCCGGACTGGCCGCCGGGGTGGACGCGGCGCTGGCGCGGATTTCCCGGGTGCGCGCCGCCGAGCTGCTTGAGCACGGCGCGCCGGGGGCCGCGCGGCTGGTGCGGCTTACCGTGGACCCGGCACGTTACGTCAACCTGGTGCTGCTTATCCGGGTCGTCGGCGAGATGGCCGCCGCCGTGATGGTGACGATGGTCTGCGCGCACCGCTGGGGCCTGACGTTCGGCACCGGTGCCCTGTCCGCGGCGATCATGGCCGTGGTCTCGTACGTCGTGATCGGCGTGTCACCGCGCACGCTCGGCCGCCAGCACGCCCCGCGCATCGCCGCCGTCGGAGCTGCCGTGCTGCTCCCGCTCGGCAGGATCCTCGGCCCGCTGCCGCGCGCGCTGATCGTCCTCGGCAACGCGCTGACCCCCGGCAAGGGCTTCCGCGAGGGTCCGTTCGCCACCGAGGCCGAGCTGCGCGCGCTGGTGGACATCGCCGAGCAGAACAGCGAGATCGAGGCCGCCGAGCGCCGGATGGTGCACTCCGTCTTCGAGCTCGGCGACACCCTGGTCAAGGAGGTCATGGTCCCGCGTACCGACATGCTGTTCATCGAGCGCGGCAAGACCCTGCGGCAGGCGCTGAGCCTGGCCCTGCGCAGCGGGTTCTCGCGCATCCCGGTGACCGGCCGCAACGCGGACGACGTGATCGGCATCGTCTATTTCAAGGACCTGGCCCGGCGGATGCACGAGGTCGGCGCGGACGACGCGGAGGGCGCGGGCGCCGACGCGCTCGCGCAGCCGGTCGAGACGGCGATGCGCCCCGCCACCTACGTGCCCGACTCCAAGCACGCCGACGAGCTGCTGCGCGACATGCAGGCGCAGCGCATCCACCTCGCGATCGTCATCGACGAGTACGGCGGCACCGCGGGCCTGGTCACCATCGAGGACATCCTGGAGGAGATCGTCGGGGAGATCACCGACGAGTACGACCAGAGCCGCCCCGAGGTGGAGTGGCTCGGCGAGCCCGGCGACCTGGCCAGCGGCGCGCGCGTCTCGGCCCGGCTCGGCCTGGACGAGCTCGGCGAGCTGTTCCACCGCGACCTGGAGGACGAGGACGTCGAGACGGTCGGCGGCCTGCTCGGCAAGCGGCTCGGCAAGGTCCCGATCCCGGGCGCCACGGTGCGTGTCGATGGGTTGACCATCAC
>JBKOWZ010000165.1:0-8814 GCA_046724665.1 Actinomycetota bacterium | reverse complement strand
GTGGGGGGGCGGGGGCCGCGGGGGCGACGGGGGGCGGTGACGGGGGCCGGGGTGGGGGGGGGGGGGGCAGGGGGGTGAGAGGGGCGTGGCGCTAGGCGACGGTGCGCAGTTGGGCGGGGGTGCGCAGGCGGGTGAGGGTGCGGTCGCGGCCTAGCAGTTCGAGGGACTCGAACAGTGGTGGGGAGACTCGGCGGCCGGTTACGGCGACTCGGATCGCGGTGAAGGCGACCTTGGGCTTCAGGCCGAGGCCGTCGATGAGGGCGTGGCGTAGAGCCTCGTCGATGGCTGCGGTGGTCCACTCGGCTTCGGCGAGGGGCTCTAGGGCGGCGATGGCGGCTTCGAGGACGGGCTTCGCTTCGGGGGTGAGGACCTTTTCGGCATCGGCGGGGTCGATGGTGAACGAGGCTTCGGGGGTGAAGAGGAAGCCGACCATGCCGAGGGCGTCGGAGAGGACGACCATCCGCTCCTGGATGAGCGGGATGGCGGCGAGGAGTGTGCGCCACTCGGCGTCGTTCGCTAGGTGGCCGGTGGGGGCATCGGCACCGCGGGACAAGGGGTCGGTGCTGGTGTCGGTGTCGGTGCCGGCATCGGCGTCCGTGTCGGCGTCGGTGTTGGCTTTGGTGCCGGTGCCGGATCTGGCACTGCTGGCGAGCAGGCCGGCGGCGGCGAGGAACGGGAGGATGCGCTTGGCCAGGTCCTCGGGGGCGAGGCGGCGCAGGTGCACGGCGTTGATCGCTTCGCACTTCTTCAGGTCGAAGCGGGCGGGGTTGACCGAGATGCGGGTGCCGTCGAATGCGGCGATGAGTTCTTGCTTGGTGAACAGTTCCTGGTCGTCGCCCATCGACCAGCCTAGGAGCGCCAGGTAGTTGAGGACGCCCTCGGGCAGGAAGCCCTGCTTGACGTAGTAGCTGAACGACGCTTCGGGGTCGCGCTTGGACAGCTTCTTGTTGCCCTCACCCATTACGTACGGCAGGTGGCCGAACTCGGGGACGCGTTCGGAGAGGCCGAGGGCGATGAGGGCTTCGTGGAGGGGGATTTGGCGCGGGGTCGAGGAGAGGAGGTCTTCGCCGCGTAGGACGTGGGTGATGCGCATCAGGGCGTCATCGACCGGGTTGACCAGCGTGTAGAGCGGTGAGCCGTCGGCACGGACCAGGACGTAGTCGAAGACGTTCTCGGGGGCGAAGGTGATCTCGCCGCGGACGAGGTCGTTCCAGGTGAGGGGCTTGTCGGGCATGCGGAAGCGCAGGACGCTCGTGCGGCCTTCGGCCTGGTGGGCGGCGATCTGCTCGGGCGTCAGATTGCGGCAGGTGCCTTCGTAGCCGGGGGTGCGGTGCTCGGCCTTGGCACGCTCGCGACCGGCTTCGAGTTCCTCGGCGGTGCAGTAGCAGTCGTACGCATAGCCGCCTTGCTTGAGGCGTGCGGCGACGTCTGCGTAGATCTCGGAGCGCTCCGACTGGCGGTACGGTCCGTACGCACCGCCCACCTCGGGGCCCTCGTCCCACTCCAGGCCCATCCAGCGCAGCGTTTCGAGCAGCGCTGTGTACGACTCCTCGGTGTTGCGGGCCGCGTCGGTGTCCTCGATCCGGAAGACGTAGCTGCCGCCGTAGTGCCGCGCGAAGGCGTAGTTGAACAGCGCCGAACGCACCATGCCGACGTGCGGGTCGCCGGTGGGGGACGGAGGGAAGCGGACGCGGACGGCGTCGGGTGCTAGGGCGGCGGCGGGGGTGGTCACGCAGGGTCCTTCAGGTCGTCGGAGGGGGTGGGAACAGTGAGTGGTCAGTCGCGGCTGACGACGCGGTTGGTCAGGGTGCCGATGCTCTCGATGGCCACGGAGACCGTGTCGCCGATTTGCAGCGGGCCGACGCCCGACGGCGTGCCGGTCAGAATCACGTCGCCCGGCAGCAGGGTCATCGCCTCTGTGATGTGCGCCACGAGGTCGGCCACGTCGCGGATCATCTGCGACGTGCGCCCGGCCTGGCGCAGCTCGTCGTTGACGGTGCAGGTCACGGCCAGGTCCGCGGGATCGACGTCGGTGTCGATCCAGGGGCCGAGGGGGCAGAAGGTATCGAAGCCCTTCGCCCTCCCCCACTGGCCCTCGGCGCGTTGCAGGTCGCGCGCGGTCACGTCGTTGGCGCACGTGTAGCCGAGAATGACCTCTTTAACGCGTTCGCGGGGGACCTGGCGGCACAGACGGCCGACGACGATCGCGAGTTCGGCCTCGAAGTGGACCTCCTTGGAGATCTCGGGGTAGGCGATCGTCTCGTTCGGGCCGATCACGCTGGTCGAGGGCTTGAGGAAGGTGATGGGCACCTCGGGGACCTCGTTGCCGAGCTCCCTCGCGTGGTCGGCGTAGTTGCGGCCGATCGCGGCGATCTTGCTGGGCAGCACCGGGGCGAGCAGCCGCACCTCCTCTACCGGCCAGGCGCGGCCGGTCGGCTGCGGGTCCGGGGTGAAGGGGTGGCCGGCCAGCTCGGCGATCACCATCGTGTCGGGCCGGTCCGTGTCGCCCTCGACCAGGCCGAAGCGCACGGCCCCGGCGTCTGCCGCGGTGTCGGGCAGGGAGAATCTCGCGATGCGCACGGTTCTGAGCCTACCCGGCGGTGAGGTTGGCCATGGACCGCATTATCGGGTGTGAGCAGCGTCGGCTACGTGGTCAGGGCAGCGTAGGGCAGGCAGTCAGCGGTGGTCGCGGAGCAGGCCGTAGGTCACGGCATCGACGATGGCCGTCCACGACGCGGCGACGATGTTCTCCTCGACGCCGACGGTGGACCAGTTCGCCTCGCCGTCGCTGGTCTCGATCAGCACGCGGGTACGTGAGGACGTGCCGTGGTCGCCCTCGAGGATGCGCACCTTGTAGTCGGTCAGCTCGAGCCGGGCGATGTCGGGGTAGAGCTGGCCGAGGGCCTGGCGCAGCGCCGTGTCCAGCGCGTTGACCGGGCCGTTGCCCTCGCCGGTGGCGATGATGCGCTCGCCCTTGGCGTGGATCTTGACTGTCGCCTCGCTCACGTGCCTGCCGTCCGCGGTCTCCTCGACGATGACCCGCCAGGACTCGACGGTGAAGAACGGGACAGGCTCGCCGCCGTCCAGCTCGGTGCGCAGGAGGAGTTCGAAGGAGGCGTCGGCGGCCTCGAACGAGTGGCCCTCGGCCTCGAGCTGCTTGACCCGTTCGGTGATGCGGGTGAGCGCGGCGCGGTCGCCGGACAGGTCGTAGCCCAGCTCGCGGCCCTTGAGCTCGATGTTCGAGCGGCCGGCCATGTCGGAGACCAGCACCCGCATGTCGTTGCCCACCACGGCCGGATCGATGTGCTGGTACAGGTCGGCGTCGGCCTTGAGCGCTGAGGCGTGGATGCCGGCCTTGTGCGCGAAGGCGGAGAAGCCGACGTACGGCTGCTTGCTGTACGGCGCGACGTTGGTCACCTCGGAGATCGCGTGCGCGATCCGGGTCATCTCGGCGAGGGCCGAGTCCGGGACGACCTTGCGGTTCTTCTTGAGCTGGAGGTTGGCGACGATGGTGAACAGGTTCGCGTTGCCGGTGCGCTCGCCGTAGCCGTTGGCCGCGCCCTGCACGTGCGTGGCCCCGGCGTCGATCGCGGCGAGGGAGTTGGCGACCGCGCAGCCGGAGTCGTCGTGGCAGTGGATGCCGACCCGGGCCGAGGTCGCGCCGACGACGTCGGCCACCACGTCGCCGATCTGGTTCGGCAGCATGCCGCCGTTGGTGTCGCAGAGCGCGACCAGGTCCGCACCGGCCTCGACGGCGGCGCGCACGCACTCCAGCGCGTAGTCGCGGTCGAGCAGGTAGCCGTCGAAGAAGTGCTCCGCGTCCACGAAGACCCGGCGGCCCTCGGCGACCAGGTGCGCGACGGTGTCGCGCCACATCGCCAGGTTCTCGCGCAGACCGGTCTTGAGCGCGAGCTCGACGTGGCGGGGATGCGCCTTCGCGACGAGGGTCACGATCGGCGCCGCGGATTCGCGCAGTGCGGCCACCAGGGGGTCGTCGGCGGCCTTCACACCGGAACGGCGGGTCATGCCGAACGCGGCGAGCTGCGCGTGCTTCAGCTCGAGCTCTGTTTGAGCGCGTCTGAAGAACTCGGTGTCCTTGGGGTTCGCCCCCGGCCAACCGCCCTCGATGAATCCGACTCCGAGCCCGTCGAGGTGCCGGGCGATGGCGAGTTTGTCGGCGACCGACGGACTGAGTCCCTCCTGCTGCATGCCGTCGCGCAGGGTGGTGTCGTAGACGTGGAAGTCGTCGCTCGTCATGGTCGCTTCCTCACTTCGCCGGGTGGACGGAAAAGCAAAAGACCCCTCGCGGTCGCGAGAGGTCTGCGCATCGGCGGCGGGCCGAGAGTCACTCAGCCCTGTGCTGATGCGCCTCGGCTGATAATCGGCCGGGTCCACATGGCTGGCGAGTCTGCCACGGTTTCAGCCGGGTGAACAACGCGTTCCGCCATGTGGACCCGCGGCGATTCGATCGGGCGCTGCGCGCGGGGCGTCAGCCCTCGATCCGGTACAGCCAGCCGTGCTTGTCCGGGACGGCGCCGCGCTGGACGCCGAGCAGGTGCTCGCGCAGGCGCATGGTGACCGGCCCGGGCTCGCCGTCGGCGACGGTGAACTCGCCGCTCTTCGACTTCGCGCCGCCGACCGGCGTGACCACGGCGGCCGTGCCGCAGCCGAAGACCTCGGTCAGCGCGCCCGAGGCCGCGTCGGCGCGCCACTGCTCGACCGAGATCCGCCCCTCGTCGGCCGGGATGCCGAGGTCGGCCGCGGCCGTGAGCAGCGAGTCGCGGGTGATGCCGGGCAGCAGCGAGCCGGACAGCTCGGGAGTGAGCAGCCGCGCCTGGTCGCCGGAGCCGTAGACGAAGAAGAGGTTGTTCGAGCCCATCTCCTCGACGTACCGGTGCTCGAGCGCGTCGAGCCAGCACACCTGGTCGCAGCCCTCCTCGACGGCCTGCGCCTGGGCCATGAAGGACGCGGCGTAGTTGCCCGCGCACTTGGCCTCGCCGGTGCCGCCGGGCGCGGCGCGCACGTAGTCCTCGCACAGCCAGACCCGCACCGGCTTGATCCCGCCACTGAAGTAGGCGCCGGCCGGCGAGGCGATCAGCAGGAACAGGTACTCCCCGGCCGGCCGGTTCACCCCGAGGCCGGTCTCGGTGGCGAACATGAACGGCCGCAGGTAGAGCGACTTCTCCGGATCGTCCGGCACCCACGCCGCGTCCTGGCGCACTAGGGCGTCGATCGCGCCGAGGAACAGCTCCTCGGGCAGCGCGGGCATGCCCATCCGGCGGGCCGAGCGGATCATCCGCGCGGCGTTGGCCTGCGGGCGGAACGAGGCGATCGTGCCGTCCTGCTGCCGGTACGCCTTGAGGCCCTCGAAGATCTCCTGACCGTAGTGCAGCGCCGCGGTGGCCGGATCGAGCTCGATCGGGCCATAGGGGCGCAGCTGCGCGTCGTGCCAGCCGCGGCCCGCGGTGTACTTGATCGTGACCATGTGGTCGGTGAAGTACCTGCCGAAGCCGGGATCGGCGAGAATCTCGGCGCGCTGGGCGTCGGCGAGCGGCTCGCCGGTCGGCTTGAGCTCGATGGTCGTCATCGGTGTCGTCCTCTTCATGGTGACCGGTGTCCGGTCATTGACCGTGACGGCCCCGCTGAAGGGGGACTTGTGGGACCGTCACACTGACTTTCTCGCCTAGTGAGACGGTAACCCAATACGACTACCGACTCACCCGTCTGCCGCAGCGGCGGCGCCGGACGGCGCTACGGGTACGCCGCCGCGTACCGCGCTCACCTGCGCGGCGATGGCGTCGCCCACCTCGGCGGTGGTGCGCGGGCCGAGTTTGGCGCGCTCGGCCAGGTCCGCCTCGGCGGCGGTCTCGACGGCGCGCGCCGCGGCCGCCAGGGCGGGGCCGAAGCCGTGCTCGGCGAGGTGGTGCAGCAGCAGCGCTCCGGAGAGGATCGCCGCCGTGGGGTCGGCCTTCCCGGTCCCGGCGATGTCCGGGGCCGAGCCGTGGACCGGCTCGAACATGGACGGGAAGGTGCCGTCCGGGTTGACGTTGCCGGAGGCGGCCAGGCCGATGCCGCCGGTCACGGCCGCGGCCAGGTCGGTGATGATGTCGCCGAACAGGTTGTCGGTGACGATCACGTCGAACCGCTCGGGAGCGGTGGTCAGGAAGATGGTGGCCGCATCGACGTGCAGGTAGTCGGTGGCCACCTCGGGGTACTCGGCTGCCACGGCGTCGAAGACCCGCTTCCACAGGTGCCCGGCGTAGACCAGGACGTTGTTCTTGTGCACGAGCGTGAGCCGACGCCGCGGCCGGGCGGCGGCGCGGGCGAACGCGTCGCGCACCACGCGCTCGATGCCGAACGCGGTGTTGACCGAGACCTCGGTCGCCACCTCGTGCGGGCCGGTACGCAGCGAGCCGCCGTTGCCCGTGTACGGGCCCTCGGTGCCCTCGCGCACGACCACGAAGTCGATCGGCGCCTCGCTGCGCAGCGGGCCGGTCACGCCCGGGAACAGCTTGGACGGCCGCAGGTTCACGTAGTGGTCGAAGGCGAAGCGCAGCTTGAGCAGCAGCCCGCGCTCCAGCACTCCGGACGGGACGCCCGGGTCGCCCACCGCGCCGAGCAGGATCGCGTCGTGCCCGCGCAGCCGCTCCAGGGTCGCGTCGGTCAGCGTCTCCCCGGTGGCGTGCCAGTGGCGGGCGCCGAGGTCGTACTCGGTGGTCTCGAGCCCGATCCCGTCGGGCAACGCCGCGCGCAGCACCTTCAGCGCCTCGGCGGTGACCTCGGGGCCGATACCGTCGCCGCCGATGACGGCGAGGTCGATCAGCTTGCGGGACAAAGGGGTTTCAGACGACGCCGTGCTGGAGACCATGCCGCGAGCCTAACGCTCGTCTCGCCGCTCAAACACCAACCGTCCGCGATATGGACGCCACGGAGTCTGCGCCACGCGGTTTGCCCGTGGACGCCGACGCGTGCGCGGCCGGCTCGTCGTCTCGCCAGTCGTACGCGTCCTGGAGCGCGCGCCGGGCTCGTGCCCGTGCGTCGCTCTCGTCGGCGGGAGCGCCCAGCGTGAGCGCCGCGGCGCCGCGTCTTGCCCGATTGCCGTCCTCGTGCTCGTACATCGTGTTCCGTCCCTGGCCAGAGGTGAGTGCACTGGCTGATGGTCGATCAATGCCGCTGCGGGTACGGACACGTTTGGCTTGTGGCCGAAAACGCGGTCCTGGCCGGACCCCGCCCGGCGCTCGGGTGGCGCGCCGATAGTCGGAAGTCCTAGTACTTCACCGTAGCGGCCGGGGCAGCCGTTGTCTCGTTTTTGCTTGGACGTCCTACTATCTGAGATGAATCGTGCCGCTCCCCACGCCGTTCCACGGTCACGTGCCTGCGGGGCCTGATATCCTCCCCCTGCCGACCGCATGTCGGCGTCGCAGTGGTCTTATGGGGGAGGATCCTTGAAACACCGTCATGGCGCGGTGGCGATGGCCTGCGCGCTCATTACCGGAAGCGTCGTTCTGACCGCAGCTCCGGGCGCCCAGGCGGATACGGGCATCACCGTTCTGGGCGCGTACAACGACTACACCAACAACGGCAAGCTGGTCGTCTCGCTGTCCGCCGCGACCGCGATCGACGACGTGAAGGTCAGCCTGTACTCGGTAGCCACCGAGCAGACGGTGGCCACGGTGGCGGACTTCACGCTGACCTCCGGTACCGCTCAGAACGGAACCTGGGAGCCGCGCCACCGCATCCAGCTGCCCGACCTGGGCAGTTACCGGATCGACGTCTCGGCCTCGGACGCGGGCGGGGACACGGTCTCCGCCGTCGGCGCGGGCTACTTCTACTACGCCGTGGTGACGAACCTGAACGACGTCTCCATCGACCGCCGGACCGTTGACTACTGGCACCGCAGCGTCACCATCAGCGGCCACCTGATGGGCCAGTGGCCGGCGACCGGCGAGATCACGCCGCTGGGCGGTGGACTGCCGATCGACGTCTACTCCTACACCGAGTACGCGCAGGCGACGACGACGGCGGACGGCAGCTTCTCCGCCACGCTCCCGGTCACCGACCGGTACCAGAACACCATCCAGGCGATCTTCTCCTACAACCCGAACCACGTCTTCTACAACTGGTCCTCCTCGCGCTCGTTCCCGATCACCGTCAAGAAGACGGCGACCAAGGTCATCGAGACGCCGAGCACCCTCACGGTGCCCTGGCAGGGGTCGGTGGACTCGACCCGCGTCACCCTGCTGTGGAACTCGCCCACCGGCTGGCAGCCGCTGGCCGGCAAGACGGTCAGCTCCGACTCCTTCGGCGACTATGTCGAGCGGACCACCGACTCCACCGGCAGCGCGGTCTTCCCGGCCACCCCGCCGCTATGGGGCAACTACTCGATCGACGTGGGCTGGGTGAGCGACGACCTCTACCTCACCGACGCCGAGGCGAGCAGCACGATCGCCGTGGTGCAGCCGGCCGCGTTCCTCTCCTTCACGCCGACTCGCACCGACGCCGGGACCGTGACGGTCAGCGGTGACGTGGCGTTCAGTGGTTCCTGGACTCCGGGCATCATCCCGGTGGACATCCAGTTCTCCGCCACCGGCACCGACCACTGGAAGACGGTGGCCACCGCTCCCGACTCGTACTGGGACGGCCAGGGCTACGGTTTCTCGGCCACCGTGGCGAGCACCGGCGCGGGCTACTGGCGGGCGACGTTCACCGGCGCGCGGCTGTACCCGAACGCGGTCAGCCTGGTCGTCTACGTTCCCGCGTCCTGACACGCCCGCCCCGTCTAACGGCTCCGGCCTCCGCGACGCACGTGCGTCG
>JBKOWZ010000033.1:0-30323 GCA_046724665.1 Actinomycetota bacterium | reverse complement strand
GCCCTGGCGTTCGCCGCCGCGATCCGCGCCGCCTCGATGGCCTCGGTCGGCGTCGTGTCGCGCACCATGACCATGATCAGCACGGCGCACACCACCGTCGTGGCGGCGTCCGCGTAGAAGAGGGCGAGGTAGCCGAACCGTGTGACCAGCCCCACGGCGCTCATCGAGACCGAGAAGCCGATGTTGATCGCCCAGAAGGCCAGCGCGAACGCGCGCACCCGGTCCGCGGGCGGCACCAGGTCGGCGATCATCGCGGACTGCGCGGGGCGGAACGCGTTCGAGGCCAGCCCCACCCCGAGCGTGCCGAGCGCGAGCGCCCAAGGCGAGCGCGCGTATCCGAGCGCGACGATGGTCGCCGCGTTCAGCAGCAGCGAGCCGACCAGCGTCGGCTTGCGCCCGATCCGGTCCGTCAGCACCCCGCCGACCACGCCCGAGACGGCGCCGCCGAGGCCGAACAGCGCGGCCACCGCGCCGGCGAACGCGGCCGAGTGGTGCAGCACCCCGGTGATGTAGAACGCGAGCACCGGCAGCACGAAGCCGCCCATCCGGTTGACCAGCGTGCCGAGCCAGATCCACCAGAAGGCGCCGGGCAGGCCGCCGAAGGTCGAGCCCGCCGCGTTTCTGAGCCGGATCACACGCCACTCCACTTCCGCACATCAGCACCTTGTTACACGCGCCCCGCCGGTAACAGCCGAAGCGGCAAGCGGGAGGTTACAGCCGGGCCGGATTCGAGGGCAACCGGTTATCGCGGATACGCTCGTCGGCATGGCTGACTCGTACCGTCTCGTACTGCTCCGCCACGGCGAGAGCGCGTGGAACGCGAAGAATCTGTTCACCGGATGGGTCGATGTCGACCTGACCGCCCAGGGCGAGGAGGAGGCGATCCGCGGCGGCAGGCTGCTCGCGGGCCGCGGCCTGTTGCCCGACGTACTGCACACCTCGGTGCTGCGCCGGGCCATCCGCACCGCGCAGCTGGCGCTCGACAGCGTTGACCGGCACTGGATCCCGGTGCGCCGCACCTGGCGGCTCAACGAGCGGCACTACGGCGCGCTCCAGGGCAAGGACAAGGCGCAGACCCTCGCCGAGTTCGGCGAGGAGCAGTTCATGCTCTGGCGCCGCTCGTACGACACGCCCCCGCCGCCGCTGGCCGAGGACGCCGAGTACTCGCAGTTCGACGACCCGCGCTACGCCTCGCTCCCGCAGGAGCTGCGCCCGCGTACCGAGTGCCTCAAGGACGTCGTGCAGCGGATGCTGCCCTACTGGTACGACGCGATCGTCCCCGACCTGCTGACCGGCCGCACCGTGCTGGTCGCCGCGCACGGGAACTCGCTGCGCGCCCTGGTCAAGCACCTCGACGCCGTCTCCGACGAGGCGATCGCGGGTCTCAACATCCCGACCGGCATCCCGCTGCTGTACGAGCTCGGCGCGGACCTGCGCCCGCTGACCCCCGGCGGCGAGTACCTCGACCCCGCCGCCGCGGCCGAGGCCATCGAGGCGGTCAAGAACCAGGGCCGGAAGTGACCGGCCGCGAAGTCGCCGACGCGTAGCGTGTCAAGCATGGAATGACAGAGGAGCCCTCCGCCCGCGAGTACGGGCGGAGGGCTCCTCGATCTCCCCTCCGATTCGCTTCGGCGGCGCCTTCGCGCCTCGGCGAACGGTCAGTACTGTTCGCCGGTCACCAGGAAGATGATCCGCTTGGACACCGACACCGCGTGGTCGGCGAACCGCTCGTAGTACCGGCCGATCAGCGTCACGTCGATCGCCGTCTCGATCGTGTACTCGGCCTTGTTGTCCAGCAGCGCGCTGAACAGCCTGCGGTGCAGATCGTCCATCGCGTCGTCGTCGAGCGGCAGCTCGCGGGCGGTCTCCACGTCGCGCCCCTCGATTATCCCCGCGGTCTTGCCCGCCAGCTCGACGGCGATCCGGCCCATCTGCTCGATCGTCTCGCGCAGGTCCTGCGGCACCGCGGTGTCCGGATAGCGCAGCCTGGCCACCTTCGCCACGTGCCGGGCCAGGTCGCCCATCCGCTCGAGGTCGGCGCTCATCCGCAGCGAGGTGATGATCGTGCGCAGGTCGCCGGCCACCGGCTGCTGACGCGCCAGCAGATCGAGCGCCCGGGCGTCGAGCTCGTCCTGGAGCGCGTCCACCGCGTCGTCGGCCGAGATCACCGACTCGGCGACCTGCAAGTCCGCCCCGAGCAGCGCGGTGGTGGCCCGGCCCATCGCCGTGCCGACCAGACCGGCCATCTCGATGAGCGTCCTGCCGATCGAGTCGAGTTCCTCGTGGTACACGTCGCGCATCGAAACTACGCTCCCGTCTGCTCCACGGCGGCCTCACGCCGCGCGTCGTCAATCGTCGTCGTTGACCGCGCGGCAGGTGGGCGCACCAGGCTGAGGCTTCACCGTAAAGGTACGACGCCTGCGAAGGCCAGGACCGGCGGTGAATCGAACACTACCCATACGTGAACTCTTGGCGACGGATCTTGCGGCACTCGATCGAGCCGACCGAGCCGTTGCGGCGGGCCTTTACTCTGTATGTGTGTATTACCTCGCGGCCGATTTCCATGTCGCCGCGGTGTCGGCCGCCGCGCTGGTCGCGTTGGCCACGGGCGCCGCGGGCGGCTTGGCCTTCCGGTGGAGCGAGCGGGACCGGCGTGCCGATCCCCCGCCCGAGCCGCTGGTGCCTCCCGGCGCGGCCGCGGTCCTCCAGGTGCTGCGCTCCTCCGCGGTGCTGCTCGACGCCAGCGACGCCGTGGTGAAGGCCTCACCGGCGGCGCACGCCCTCGGCCTGGTGCGCGGCCAGCGGCTGGTGTCCGACGAACTGGTCTCGATGGCCCGCCAGGTGCGCCGGGACGGCGAGATCCGGCAGGTCGAGCTGGAGATCCCGCGCGGCCCGCTGGGCGGCGACACCCTCGCCGTCTCGGTAAGGGTCGCCCCGCTCGGCGCGAACCTGGTGCTGGTGCTGGTGGAGGACCGCACCGAGGCGCACCGGATAGACGCGATCCGGCGCGACTTCGTGGCCAACGTCAGCCACGAGCTGAAGACCCCGGTCGGCGCGCTCGCCCTGCTGTCCGAGGCGGTGCTCTCGGCCAGCGACGACCCGGCCGCGGTGCGCCGCTTCGCCGAGCGGATGCAGCGCGAGGCGCACCGGCTGGCGAACCTGGTGCAGGACCTGATCGACCTGTCCCGGCTGGAGAGCGACGACCCGCTGGCCAAGGCCGAGCGGGTGGACCTCGGCGAGGTGGTCGAGGAGGCGCTCGGCCGGGCCCGCGAGGTGGCGGCCGCCCGGCAGATCGAGCTGGTCGGCACCATGCCCGGCGGGCTGTCCGTGCTCGGCGACTTCGATCAGTTGGTCACCGGTTTGGGAAATCTTGTCGGCAATGCCGTCAACTATTCACCTGATCGGACCAAGGTGGTGGTGGCGGTGCGCCGGGAGGGGGATCTGGCCGAGATCTCCGTGACCGACCAGGGCATCGGGATTCCGGAGCAGGATCTCAAGCGGATCTTCGAGCGGTTCTACCGGGTCGATCCGGCCAGGTCGCGGGTCACCGGAGGCACCGGGCTCGGGCTCTCGATAGTCAAACACATCGCCGCCACCCACGGCGGAGATGTCGCGGTGTGGAGCGTGGAGGGGGCCGGATCGACCTTCACCCTGCGCCTGCCGCTGCTGGGCGATCCGTCGCCGGCCGGAGGGAACCGGTCGGACGGCGGCGTTCTGGAACTCAACACAGGGAGTCGGACGACGTGACCAGGGTGCTGGTGGTCGAGGACGAGGATTCGTTCAGCGACCCGCTTTCGTACATGCTGCGCAACGAGGGCTTCGAGGTCGCCGTCGCGCCCACCGGCCCCGAGGCGCTGGAGGAGTTCGACCGGCACGGCGCGGACCTGGTGCTGCTCGACCTGATGCTGCCCGGCCTGCCCGGCACCGAGGTGTGCCGGCAGCTGCGCAACCGCTCCGCGGTGCCGGTGATCATGCTGACCGCGAAGGACAGCGAGATCGACAAGGTGGTCGGGCTGGAGCTCGGCGCGGACGACTACGTCACCAAGCCGTTCTCGTCGCGCGAGCTGGTGGCGCGCATCCGCGCGGTGCTGCGCCGGCACGGCCAGGCCGAGGAGCCGGACGACGCGGCGCTCGAGGCCGGCCCGGTGCGGATGGACGTGGAGCGGCACACGGTCAGCGTCGGCGGTCGCGCCGTGCAGCTGCCGCTCAAGGAATTCGAGCTGCTGGAGATGCTGCTGCGCAACGCGGGCCGAGTGCTCACGCGCATGCAGCTGATCGACCGGGTCTGGGGAGCCGACTACGTCGGCGACACCAAGACGCTGGACGTGCACGTGAAGCGGCTGCGCGCGAAGATCGAGCCGGATCCGGCGGTGCCGCGGTACCTGGTGACCGTGCGCGGGCTCGGCTACAAGTTCGAGCCGTGATCCCGACGGTGCCTCGACCACCCGGCCGAGGCACCGTCACCTACTCTCTATCGTTCGCTACCGCGCACTCGCCGACGGACTCGCACTCGCCGACTCCGACGCAGACGCCGAAGCTGAAGCCGACGCGCTCACACTCGCCGACGCACTGGCCCCTGCACTCGCGCTCGCGGAGGGGCTGCTGCTCGGCGACGCGACCGCCGCGTCCGGGTCGTAGTCCGCGAACAACCCGGTGTTGCTCTGGATCTGCGCGGTGATCTTCACCGTGCCGACCGAGCCGAACCCGAACGTCACGTGCGTGAGGCCACCCGGTGTCAGCTTGCTGTTGGGCAGCTCGATCTGCGGCGCGCCCGGCTCGCCGAAGTTCACCGCCTGCCCGGCGCCGATACCCGACGCCGCGGCGGCGGATCCGCCGTTCGAAGTCGGCATGATCTGCGCGCTGCTTCCGTCCACCTGCACCGTCGGCCAGCCAAGCTCGGCGCTGCCGGTGTTCGCCACGCCGCCGATCACCTCGGCGTTGCCGGTGGCGGGATCCACGATCACCCAGACGTTGTTGACCTTCACCGCGCCGACCGTGCCGGCCCCCGCGTTGGGCTTCACCTCGAGCGACGCGGTGTTGAAGCCGGCCCCGCACCCGGCGGCCAGCGGAGTCACGGCCGCCAGCACGGCAGCGACGGCCAGGCCCGCACGGCTCCGGCGAGAGGGGATCGACCGGCGGGTCGTGCTCGGGGAGTGGAGGCTGCTCACGGTCGCTCTGGCTCCTTGGCGCGTGACTGGTCGGACTGTGGGAAACAAGTGAACCGAGCCACAGCGTACTGACCGCCCTCGACGGCTTCTCACCGGGATGCCCTCAAACCCGGGTGAGGTAGCCCGCAAGGCACACCAAGAAGCACTAACGACTACTACCTACACCGCAACGCCCGAACCAGCAGCGCCAGTTAACGCGCGACGGGCAGCAACATCGCGACCGCGGACGCCACGAGCGCGGCCAACAGCACGACCGCGATCGCCGCGCGCGGCGAGCCGAGAACGCGCCCGAGCCGAGCCAGCCGGGTCCGGCGCCGGGCGCGGCGCTCCTCGCGCATATACCTGCGTACGTCGCCGGTCAGTTCGCGGGGATCGTCGGGCGCGCGACATTCGGCATCGGTGATCGCGGTCCCGTCCGGCCACCGGCCGATTACCGCATGTTCGCGTGCGTCCCGCTGGTCGTCCCAGCCGGACTCCGGACTGCTCGATCGCCCACTGGCGTCCACCGCGTGCTCACCCCACCTGACGTGTGCGAAGAGCCGACTGCTGTTTCAAGCCTCGATGTCATTGTGCGCTCGCCGGGCGCCCCTGCACAGAGGCGGGCGCGCGCCGGCGCGAGGCGCTCCCGGAGAGGCGCCGGGGGCGCGTATGGACCGCCCTGCGGCCCCCTGACCTGGGGCGAGTACGGTCCGTTGTCCGTTGTCAAGTGCCCTTCACCCGCCTGACCTGCGCAAACACCCTTCAGAAAGTCGGCAGGCCGTGTTATCCTGGATGCCCACGGAAGGGGTACGCATCACATGACGTTCAAGGTTGGCGAGACCGTCGTCTATCCCCACCATGGGGCCGCTCTCATCGAGGCGATCGAGACCAGGATGGTCAAGGGCGAGGCGCGCCCCTACCTCCGGCTCAAGGTGGCCCAGGGCGACCTCACCCTGATGGTTCCCACCGACAAGGTGGAATATGTAGGCGTCCGCGATGTGGTCGGCCAGGACGGGCTCGACCGGGTGTTCGAGGTGCTGCGCGCCCCGCACACCGAGGAGCCCACCAACTGGTCCCGGCGGTACAAGGCCAACCTGGAGAAGCTGGCCTCCGGCGACGTGATCAAGGTGGCCGAGGTCGTGCGCGACCTGTGGCGCCGGGAGAGGGAGCGCGGCCTGTCCGCCGGCGAGAAGCGGATGCTCGGCAAGGCCCGGCAGATCCTGGTCAGCGAGCTCGCGCTGGCCGAGAACACCAACGAGGACAAGGCCGAGACCATCCTCGACGAGGTGCTGGCCTCCTGACGGCCGTCGCGTGACCTGAACCCCGACCGTCGAAGAGATGAGCACTCCCCCCGGTGGGACGGCCGCGATCGTTCCCGCCGCGGGCCGAGGCGAGCGCCTGGGACCGGGCGCTCCGAAGGCGCTGCGCTCGATCGCGGGTATCCCCATCCTGGTGCACGCGGTCCGCGCGCTGGTCTCCAGCGAACGGACCGATCTGATCGTGGTCGCGGCCCCGCCGGACGGAAACGGTGTGGCGGAGGTCCGCGATCTGCTCCGCGAATTCGGCGACATGCTGCGGGTGGTTCCCGGCGGTGATACCCGTCAACGCTCCGTAGCACTCGCGCTGGACGCGGTGCCTGAGCAATACGACATCGTGCTGGTACACGACGCCGCCCGCGCCCTCACTCCGCCTGCCCTGGTCACTGCGGTAATCGAGGCGGTCGCCTCGGGCCACGACGCGGTAATCCCAGTGCTGCCGGTGTCCGACACGATCAAGGCCGTGGATGCCTCGGGCGTGAACGTCACCGCGACCGTGGACCGCTCGACGCTGCGCGCGGTGCAGACGCCGCAGGGTTTCAGGCGTTCGCTGCTGGTCAAGGCACATGCCGCCGCGCCTGCCGCCGACACGACGGACGACGCCGGTCTGGTCGAACGCCTCGGCCTGCCGGTCGCCGTCGTCCCCGGACACGCCGAAGCCTTCAAAGTCACTACTCCTTTCGACCTCATCCTGGCCGAAGCCGTCTGGGCCGACCGCGTCGCCCGCGCCGCGAACGAATCCGGAGCGAAAGATCCCATTGTCTGATCTTCCACTCATCGGTATCGGTGTAGACGTACACGCATTTGCTTCCGACCCTGCGGTACCACTACGTCTCGCCGGCCTCGACTGGCCCGGCGAGACCGGCCTGGCCGGCCACTCCGACGGCGACGTCGTCGCGCACGCGGCCTGCAACGCGCTGTTCTCCGCGGCCGGCCTCGGCGATTTGGGCTCGAACTTCGGCACCGACCGCCCCGAGTGGCGCGGTGCGTCCGGCGTCGCCCTACTCACCGAAGCTGCCAGCCGGGTGCGTGCCGCCGGGTACCGAATCGGCAACTTGTCCGTTCAGCTCATCGGCGTGCGCCCGAAGATCGGTCCCCGTCGTGCCGAAGCCGAATCGGTGCTATCCGAAGCGGCCGGCGCCCCGGTCCGCCTAAGCGCCGCCACCACCGACGGCCTAGGCTTCACCGGTCGCGCCGAGGGCTTAGCCGCCATAGCCACCGCCCTAATCACCGCCGCTGAGAGTTAGCGCCAGCGCCCTAACTCCCAGCGCATCCACCCACCGCATCCACACTCACCCGCCACGCCTGCACTCACCCACTACGCCTACGCCGCGACCGACTCAACAACAACGCCAACGCCGCTGCCCGCCCCGGCACCCCGCTGACAGCGCCACCCCGCCGAGCCCCCGCGCCGCAGATCAGCACGTTAGCGATGTCCGTCTCCACGCCCCACTTGCCAACCTCCCGGTCGCTCGCCGCCCACGGCCAGTCGAGTCCGCCATGGAAGATGTGGCCGCCCGGCATGGCCAACTCCTCCTCGATGTCAATCGGCGAACGTGCCTCCAGACACGGCCTGCCCTCGGCGTCGCGCGCCAGGCAGTCCTCGATCGGCTCGGCCAGGTGCCGGTTCAGCCCGGCCAGTGCGAGACGGACCGCCTCGTCGCGCGCCCCCGGCTTGTCGTAGAGCCGCGCCGGTGTGTGCAGGCCGAATAGCGTGAGCGTGTGCAGTCCTCGCGCGGCCGAATCCGGCCCGAGGATCGTCCGGTCGGTCAGCGTGTGGCAGTAGACCTCTGCGGGCAGCGGTTCCGGGAACGCACCAGCCTCGGACTGTGCGTACGACCGTGCCAGTCCGCTGTACGACTCGTCGATGTGGAACGTCCCGGCGAACGCGACCGCCGGATCCATCCCCGAGCGCAGCTTCGGTAGGCGCTCCAACACCATGTTGATCTTCAGCTGGTTGCCCTCAGGCTTCGGCCCGCTCGGACGCCCCAGCAACCCGTTCATCACCGTCGGCGCAGCGTTGACCAACACGTAGCGCGCGTCGATCCGGCGCTCTGCGCCGTCCGAGGTCGTGTACCGCACCGAAGCGCGCCTTCCGTCCGCCTCGATGCGTGTCGCGGTCGCACCAGTGACGAACACCGTGCCGGCCTTCTCAGCGGCGCGTGCGAGTGACTCCGTGATCGCGCCCATCCCGCCGATCGGCACCCGCCACTCGCCGGTCCCGTTACCGATCACGTGATAGAGGAAGCAACGGTTCTGCGCCAGCGACCGGTCGTGCGCGTGACTCTGGGTACCGATCAGGGCGTCCGTCAGAACGACGCCGCGTACGTCGTCGTCGGCGAAGGTCTCCTCGACGATCTCACCCAGCGGCCGCTCCATGAAGGCGTCCCAGAACGCGCCGCCGACCGCCTCCCGGATCGATTTCATCATCTCGCCCTTGGGGACGAGCGGCTCCAGCAGCGCCGGCGCGATGACCCGCGCCGCGCGCTCGATCCGTCCGTAGAACTCCTGCCAGGCCCGCCACTCCCGGTCCGAGCCGGTCACCGACCGGAAGGACTGCTCGGTGCGCGCCCCCGGCCGCCGCTCGACCAGCAGCCCGTCCGGCTTCCCGGAGCGCAGCACCGGCGTGTACGAGGCGACCGGCCGTGACCGCAGCTCAAGGTCGAGCTCAAGGTCGCGCACGATCGCGTAAGGCAGCAGCGAGACCAGGTACGAGTACCGCGACAGATTGGCGTCCACGCCCGGAAAGGGACGCTCGCTCACCGCCGCGCCGCCGATCCGGCCGAGCCGCTCCAGGATGGTCACCCTCGTCCCGTAGCGGGCGAGGTACGCCGCGGCGACCAAGCCGTTGTGCCCGCCGCCGACGATCACCACGTCGGTGTTCGTCGGCGCCGTGCGCGCCTGCTCATCCCCGCTGCCAGCCATGCGCGCTCCTGTCCGACGGTAGAAGGTAAGGATACGGGCGTCATGTCCGGCAATCGAGAGCAGATCCGGCAGCATCCGCGACAAAAGGGGCTGGGAGGGCGGCATGGCGCAGCGCGGAAGCGCACTGGTGACCGGTGCGTCGCGCGGTCTGGGCGCGTTCATCGCGAGGCGACTCGCGGCGGACGGCTGGCCGGTCGGCGTGAACTATCCCCCGGGCACGGAAGCCGAACGTGCGAGAGCTGCGACAGTAGTCGCAGAGATCCGCGCCGCAGGTGGCAGTGGCGACGGCAGCAGCCAGGCCGAGGCCATCGCCGCAGACGTAACCGACGAGTACCAGGTCCAGCAAGCAGTCGCCCAAACCGCCGCAGCACTAGGACCGATCGAGGTCCTGGTCATCAACGCGACCGGCCCGCAGCCGGTCATCGCGCTCGAAGACCTGACCTGGCAGGCGCACCTGGACCAACTGGAGTTCTTTGTCAAGAGCCCGACGCTGCTGGTGCAAGCCGTGCTCCCGACGATGAAGCAACGAGGCAGCGGCCGCATCGTGCAAATCGGCTCCGACATGCCCGAGCGCGCCCTACCCGGCCTGTCCGCCTACGCAGCGGCGAAGGCCGCGCAGCTGAGCCTGACCCGCGTGTGGGCCAAGGAACTAGGTCCGCACGGCATCACCGTCAACCTAGTCGCCCCCGGCTGGATCCCAGTAGAGCGCCACGCCGACGCCACGTCCCAGGCCCGCGACGACTACCTGTCCAGCGTCCCCCTAGGCCGATTCGGCACTCCGCAGGACGTCGCCGCCGCAGTCTCGTACCTAGCCAGCGACGCGGCCCGCTTCGTCACCGGAGTCCGCCTACCAGTCAACGGCGGCGAAACCCTCGGCTAGGCCACGCCGCGTTCGCAGCCGTGCTCTGCGATAGGAGAGTGGTCTGGTGAGGGGACACGAACCCCTAACCACCTTTTTGCAAGATATCTGAGATGCTCGCTTGCTGCCGGTGATCGCCTTCGGCTACTTCCATCGTCGGGTTCTGACTGCTGGGTCGCTGTCGCCTACGCATGCCTGGCCACCGTTGTCACGCTGCTGCCGCAGACCTACCCGTACCTGAAGCTCAAGACGTTCAACTGGGCGCCACTCCCGCTTGTCGGATGAGTTGACAAGTCATATCAGAGCGCGGAACTCTGTCAGGACTCGTGACCGTAGGTGTCGAGACCGGGGCGGGGTGTGACATGAGTATCGAGTTGCCGGGGCCCGTCGTGGACTTCCTGGGAATCATCGGGGTGAATTGGCCGCAGGTGAACGAGGACGCCGTGCGCGAGTTCGCGGGGCACGTGCGGGAGTTCGCGTCGAACATTGAGAGCACGCATTCCGCGGCGTCCTCCACGATCGGCCAGATGCAGGCGTCGTACACCGGCGCGTCGTATGAACGGCTGGTGGAAGCTTGGTCGCACATGTCCAGCAGCCACATGCAGGAGCTGACCGAAGCCTGCGGTGTGGTGGCCACGGCGCTGGACGTCGCCGCGGACGCGATCGTCGCGCTGAAAGGGGAGGCGATCGCACAACTGGTGGTGATGGCCGCGACGTTCGTGGCTGATCAGGCCGCGGCCGTCGCGACTCTCGGTATCGCGGAGGCTGCCGAGGTCGCCGTCGTGGCCGCCGCGAAAGAGGTCGTGAAGTACCTGGAGAACCAACTCGTGCAGCACATCATGGGCGAGGTCATAGGCAAGGCGATCGAACCGCTTGAAGCCGTGGTCGAGAAGGCCGTCAGCGGCCTGACCTACGAGGCGGTCGGCGCGATTCTCGGCGTGCCGAGCGCAGGCGGCGCGGTCGGTGCGTCGTTCTCGATGATGCCCGATGAGTTGCTGTCGCATGCCGCGACGCTGGAAGGGCACGCGGACACAGTCGCCGGACACGCTCAGGACTTCGTGTCCAAGGCCGGGTCGGTGAACTTCACGTGAGCAACGGGGTTGTCCAAGCGCTCGATCAGGCCGTGATGCGCCTGGGCAGAGCCATGGGCAGGGACGCGGGCAAATCGATCGAGAAGCTCTACCGCACCACGGGCGGCAGGCTGAAGAAGGCCATTGAACGCTCTATCGAGGCGGACGCACAACGAGCCGGCGAGATCAAGAAGGTCCTCGCCGACCTCGAGAAGAACGCCACCAAGAACGTCACCAGCCAGGCCGAGAAGGACGCGCAGGCCAAGGCACAAATGGCGCTGCGCAGCAAGCTGAAGCGAATACTCAACCCGAAATACCCATACCGGCGACCGAGCGGTTATCGCGCGGGGGTTCGCGATAAGGTGTGGGACGCGGCCAAGCGCGACGACGGCAAGGTCTACGACCCGCTGACCGGCAAGGAGATAGACAAGGACGAGCCGTGGGACATGGGGCACAAGCCGGGCTTCGAGTACCGCAAGCACCGTGACTCCGCGTTCCAACGGGGCATCACACGCGAGCAGTTCCTCGACGAACACAACGACCCATCGCACTACTGGCCGGAACTGCCCGAGTCCAACCAGGGCCACGCGGGCGAAGACCATACCGACTTCTTCGGAGGCCCCTGATGGCAAAGCCCCCCAGTGAGGCGAACAAGCAGGTCGCGCAGACCGTCCGCGGCGTGTTCGGCGGCGCCCGGTTCAAGGTGATCAACTACCTGGACAAGGACGAGAAGTCCGAGATCTACGTCATGCACTGCACCGAGACGCCCGAGCCGGGCCTGATCTCGTACTGCACGATCGGACTGTCCGACTACCCCGACGACGGCTACGAGGTCAACCCGCCGCTCGGCGTGGAGATCATCGCCGTGAGCAACGATCCCGACTTCGGCGAAGTAGTCTCCACCGCAGCGTTCTGCGTTATCAACAGCGGCTACAAGGCACGGCCAGGCGGCGCCTTCCCCGGTGTCGTCAAGCTGCACCACCCCGACACCACAGTCCCGCACCTCATGTTCGTCGAGCCGTACCTGTGGGACGAGCAGGCCCTCGCCTCCCGCCCATACGGCGGGAAGACCGTCGCATGGCTGCAAGCTGTACCGATCACTGACGCCGAGACCCAGTACCTGCTCGACAACGGCCCCGAAGCCCTGAACCAGCTCTTTGAGCAGCACGACCCGGACTTCGTCGACCTACAGCGTGCCTCAGTCGTCTAACACCGCTTCCCACCTTGTGGGTTCTGATCTGCGGCACACTCGGCGCCACGTGCGCAGGGGCGGCGGGTGGCGCCGATAGACCCCCGCGCGGTGTTCAGAGCGATCGTGTACGTGTTGCGCAGCGGGTGTGTGGCGGTTGCTGCCTGACTCGTTCGGGATGGACTTCCGCACTGCGCATTGCCAGGGGGCTGTCGCAGCGCAGGAGCCCACGGTAGCCGCTCAGTACTCGCTGCCGCCCAAACGGCGTAGACCAGCGTGCAGGTGGGCAGCCGGAATGGTCGACTGGCTGGAGACACCGCCGACACCCACACCGGAGGCCAGCATGGCGATCATCGCAATCTTCGAACTACCGGGCATGACCCAGGCTCAGTACGAGCAGACCACCGACAAGTTGACTGGGGGTCGCGGCTTGGTAAAGACGCCCGCGGACTGGCCGGTGCCCGGTCTGATCTCGCACACCGCCGCCCCCACGCCCGACGGCTGGTTCGTCGCCGACGTCTGGGAGTCCGAGGAGGCGTTCCGACGCTTCGGCCAGACCATCATGCCGATCCTGCACGAGGCCGGCGCCCCGGACGTGCAGCCGAAGATCTATCCCGTCTTCAACCTGGTGACCCCGTAGCCGCACCCGCAGACCCGGCGGCGCACAACGCGTCTGGCGGCCGAAGCTCGACAGAGCTGCCATCGACCGGCACGTCACCCTCGCGCAATGCTGCGCACGCCTTCCTCGCCGCGCAGGCGTCAGGCGGTGGCGCTCCTGTCACTGCGCGCGGCGCGTTGCCCGGAGAAGGGCAAAGCCTCGCACTAAACTCAGCATGGGGCTCCTGACCTGCACCAACACCCCAGGTGCTGCTGGAGTACTAACTAGCCGCTCCCGACGTCAATTTCTCGCGAGCCGGGCACCGGCACGTTCCTGGTACCAGTCCCAGCCACGTGACCCGCACTCGTCACGGATCCGATCGCGCAGTTCTGCCGTGCCCATGTTGAGCTGGTTCACGCGCAGCAGGGCGGCGTCGGTGCGGCGTTCCATGGTCTGTCGCAATTCGACGATCTCCTGTGCTGCGGTTCGCATCCGTGTCCTCGCGGCCGCGTCCAGCCGCTGGCGCTGTCCGGTCTGCGCGTCACGCAATGGAATCACCCTTGGCACGGCACTGGTTCTGGCCGCAGCTGACAGCCACCGCAACGTGCGGCATCCGGATAGCACCAGTTGAAAGTAGTCACGCTGCACCGTGCCGCATTGGTGCGATTCCCTGTGCAGCTGCCGCAACTGGTGGAAGTCACGCTCAGATGTCGCCATCAACAATTGTGCGTGCAGCTGCTGAAGCGCGTGTTCGACCTCTGCGTTGTGCGCCTCCAGGGCGCGCAAGTCGTGTCGCGCCTTGGAGACGGCCTGATGTAGCGCCTTCTCGGTGACGGCCGTGGCCAGCGGTGCGAACGTCTTGTCCCACCGACGGCATCCGGCAACCACGACCGCAAGGGTGACAGCGGCTGCCGCGGTCATCTCCAGCAGCACGAATGCGGCGGGTCGTTGAGAAGCGTGGTCACCGTTCATTGCCGCTATCAGCACGTGCGCCTGTGGCTGCATGACGACCACTGCCGCAGCAGCTGGCATGGTCAGCACCACCAGGCTTTGCCGCAGCCGGCGAGCCAGCAGCGCGCGGCGGGTCGGCCATGCCAGGCGTCTGTTCGGTTCGCGCGGCATACCGTCGATGACGGCCGGGTTGCGGACGCAAAGCGCTGCTACCAGCGGTGCCAGGACCACGAAAGCGAGCCACTGCTGCCGCGCCGGTGCGAACTGTGCTGGATGCGTAACCGCGATAAGCGGGACGAACACCGGGGAGACTAAAGCAAAGAGGGCGGCCGCAATTAGTCCCAGCGCCGGCCCAAGCCACAGCGGGAACGCAAGAACGAGAAGCGCTAGCTTGGCACCGGATCGCCGCCTGCGTGCCACGTCAGCGCTTACCGCGCCGAGGCTTCGGCGCGCTCCGGCCGTTCAGGACGTCGTCGTTGTGCTTGTTGACAATCTTGCCTTCCTTCTCGGTCTGTTCCGCGAGCTCGTGCGCCAGCATCGGCAACAGCTCCATGCACATGCGCTTTTCGTCCATCGGAGTCCGCGGATCAACGAAGCGCTGTTGGACGTCTCGGAGTGCGTGGCTGAACACCTCGTCCCGAGCGCGGGACGCGGCTAGTTGCTCGCGGACCAAGCCGAACGACGCGTCCACACTGGAACGTCGCTCGTCCAGCTCGGCCAAGCTTCTGATTTGGTCTGCCTCAAGTTGCTTTCCCTGTAGCGAGAGCTGCTTGAGTTCGATGCGCAGCGCGCACGCCTCTGCCACCATCTGCGCGGCAGGGCCAAGCGGATGTAGTGCCTGTGCCACCTGGGCAACGGAGTTCGAGAAGACCAGCCGTCCACCATCGGCCCGGACCAGTTCGTCAGCCATCTGCCGAAGTGTAGTGACAGGTCATCATCCATGAACGGTGTTTCAGAAGTTGATCACCGCGGGTCACCCGACTTCGGCACCTGACAGGTTCATGCCGTTGTGCGCTTTCGGCTTTTGCGAACTTCTAGCTTATTTCGTCTGCTTATACGGCCTGAAAGGTTAACCTAGAGTGCGGGTCGTGATGATCTGAGGGCTTTGCGTCCTGCACGGACGGCATTGTCGGCAAGGAAAGCGTCTGTCATTTGATTATGTTCATCTGGTCTAGCGCGAGTTTGAAGGCGTCGGGCCGGACGTTGATGGCTCCGGTGAAAGGGTGGTTGAGCTCGAAGATCACCAGCAGCATGCTGCTCACGACGAGGGTCAGTGAGAAGACCACGGTGCAGTGTGCCAAGCGGCTGCGCATGCCGAACAGGAACGAGAAGCCGACGGTGACCACGCCGCCGGCGATCAGCGCGGCCCACAGCAGGGCGGGAAGGCCCTCTGTGGACTCGTTGACGCGTCGTCGGCGCGCGTTCCCCACGGTGCTGACCGATCTGAGGGCGTCCTGGTAGCGGGATTGGGCGGCCGCCGTTTGCGGCTGCTGCGCTTCAATGGCGTCGCGCAGCTTGACTTCCTGGTCCCAGGCGGTGGCGCTGACCTGCCCGCTGCGGAGCAAAGGCCACTCCTGATTGACCACCGTCTCGGTGTAGGTCCTGGTCAGGTTGTCGATTTGTGTAGCGGCCGGCTGCGGCAGCGACTTTCCGTACCAGTACAGGTCGATCAGCGCGTCCGACTCGGTGTAGGTGTTGAGTCTGGAGTCATACAGATCATCCAGGACGCTTACTACGACCAGAGCCAGGACCACGGCGTAGATGACTCCCACCACCGCGTAGACGTAGCCCACGACGTCATTCAGCGGCTCGCGCCGCTCAGTAGGCACAAACCGGACGACGACCGCCATCAGGCCCGCCGCCACGACGGCGGCCGCCACAGCGGTTACCAGTCCCCAGATCGGCACTGCGTTTCCCATCGGTGAACTGTGAACGGCGGCGACTGACCTCCAGCCGACGACACTCTCAAGTCTCGCAGCGCGGGACCGCTGTACGATCCGACACTCCCACCGCCCAGCCGCAGATACCCCGAACAGAGCAAGGCCGCGACCGATCCACGTGGTGGTGCTCAGCCAGGGCCGAACGGAGCGAGCAGTCCACCGGCTCGGTCATAGGCTGGCGGCAGCCGCTATCGCCTCGACCAACGGCCACGCGTGCCAGTTCCGTGGCGGATGCGGCAAACCTGGGCACCGGCTCGGCCGAGCCCGAGCGCGACGCCGACCAGGAGCCCGACGCCTGAGAAACGTTGTCGCGCCTTTGTCGCGGACGGCGCCAAACCCTGATCGTCAGTGAGACACAGTGAGACAAGGCGGGTTCCGGGTTGATCTTCCGGGACCAGCCCTGGGTTGCGCGTCTGTGGGGTTGAGCTGGGGCGTGAGTGAGCTGGTGAGGGGACTCGAACCCCTAACCACCTGATTACAAGAAGCCTGATGTTGACCTGGTGCTTGAGCGTGAACGACTGACCTGCGGAATAGCGGCCGATTGTCCGTGAGTACCCGCGATTTACCCCGACTACTTCTCCGTACGGGCACGCAACGGGCACGACATCGCGTAAGCTTCGACTGTGACCCGTGGTCTGCCTCCCGAGCGCCGTACGCCGATTGCTGGTGGCGTGCTCGCGTTCCTGTCGGCGATCACGGCCGGTCTTGCAGCTCACAATCTTAATGTGTGGATGCTGTTGAACGCCCTTATTGCTGGCGCCGCGCCTTTGGTCGCGCTCCTGTCGATTCAAAAAAAAAGCTTCACTATGCCCCGTGCATCTGGCAAGGTTCCATGTTCCTGGGTGGATAGCAACTCATCTCTTGTCGGTGGCTGGGGCTGAGGTTCTGGTCATCTCCTCGTCGGCCTGGAAGTCGCTAGCGATGACCGGCGAGGAGGTGACCAGAACCGGCCCACCCCTCCCCTCCTCCCCGCACCGTCCCGCACTTCTGGATCTTCCCCCATCTCCGAGGAGGGCCCGCCGGAGGCATCTTCTTTCTCCCACAGCAGCAGCCTTTGCTATGCGTCACGCGCCGTGTCCGCTCGCACAGCCTCGGCCGTTGCGCGTGACGCCAGTTGTTCCCCCTGGCTGGCCTGTTCCCGCTGGCCGCGTGGTCTGCGGTGTGGGCTGTTGCCGTGTGGTCGAGGGTCAGAGCTGCTGAGGGCTTCTCCTGCTCGCTGGCCGTTGTGTGTGCCGTCCGGCCCTGTCCGGTTCTGTCTCAGTCCTGTCGCGCGGTCGCTGGCGTGCCGCCGCGCGCGGAACGCTGGCGCGGGCGAGTGCGCCGAGCGAACCGCGCATACCTGGTGCATGAGGTCTGATCCGGTCCAGGCTGCCGTGCCCGGCTTCACGTAGCTGCGCTGTGGTGGGCTCTTGGATGGCCCGCTCGGCTGGGCTTTGGTCGTCTCGTCTGGCCTCGGCTTACGTCTCCGCGGGCGTGTGCCTGGCGTGGGCCGAGACGGAGCCGGGGCGGAGACTGGAGGCGACGGCTCGGGCGGCGTCGGGCTGCACCCGACCGCAGGGAGGGTGCCTTGACTGTTCGCGCCGCGATGTTCTACCAGCACAGTGCGCCTGGTCGTGATCAGAAGATCGCTGAAGCGCTTGATGGCCTGATCGCTGAACTGACGGCTGAGAGGGAAGACGGCCAAGACGACTGATCGGGCACGCTACGGGCACGGGAACCCTGGGTCGGTATCAAGGCCTGGGGTTCCTTGACGTTTGCTACCGCTGTGACCTGCGGCGGGGAAGGGAGCTGGTGAGGGGACTCGAACCCCTAACCACCTGTTTACAAGACAGGTGCGCTGCCAATTGCGCCACACCAGCGGGCGTCGGGTTCGGACGCCGGCCGGGGGCCGGGTTCAAACCGGACTCCATCGTACCGGGCAGCCGGGGTACGCCCCACCGAGTTCCGGTGAGCCACAGGTTGCGCGGGGGCAACGCGCCAGGTGTGGGAGGGGTCTGGAAGGCTACGGCTATGGATACAGCTACGGCCACGGCTACGGCAGCGTGCGTTACTGCGACAGGTGCGCGTTACGGCGCTGTTCGTGTTACGGGCTGTGCGTTACCGGGTTGACTGTGCGTTATCCGCGTTGAGTGGCGACGCCAGTACAGTGCGTTATCGGCCACGCAGTGCGGCCGATAGTGACAAGATGCTTGTCGGAGGATACGGTCAGCGAAGGTCGCAACGACCGCCTTCCAACTCGGATCGTCCGGCACGTTCCTGCCGGTTGAAAGGGAAGTAGGACTTTATCGATGACCGGTGTCGTATATGAGGACGCCACGTGCGTCTACCCGGGCGCTGAGCGGCCCGCCGTTGACAAGCTGAACCTGGACATCCAGGACGGGGAGTTCCTGGTCCTGGTCGGGCCGTCGGGTTGCGGGAAGTCCACCTCGCTGCGGATGCTCGCGGGGCTGGAGGAGGTGACGGCGGGCGCGATCCGGATCGGGGAGCGCGACGTCACGCACCTGCCGCCGAAGGACCGGGACATCGCGATGGTCTTCCAGAACTACGCGCTGTACCCGCACATGACCGTGGCGGAGAACATGGGCTTCGCCCTGAAGATCGCCGGGGTGCCGAAGGCCGAGATCCGGCAGAAGGTCGAGGACGCGGCCAAGCTGCTCGAGCTGACCGAGTTCCTCGGGCGCAAGCCGAAGGCCCTGTCCGGCGGTCAGCGCCAGCGCGTCGCGATGGGCCGCGCGATCGTGCGCGAGCCGAAGGTCTTCCTGATGGACGAGCCGCTGTCGAACCTGGACGCGAAGCTGCGTGTGCAGACCCGTACGCAGATCGCGTCGCTCCAGCGGCGCCTCGGGATCACGACCGTGTACGTCACGCACGACCAGGTCGAGGCGATGACGATGGGTGACCGCGTCGCAGTGCTCAAGGACGGCCTGCTCCAGCAGTGCGACACCCCGCGCCGGATGTACGAGAAGCCGGCCAACGTCTTCGTCGCGGGCTTCATCGGCTCGCCGGCGATGAACCTTATCGAGGCGCCGATCACGGACGGTGGCGTGGCCTTCGACGGCGCCATCGTGCCGGTGGACCGCGACTCGCTGAGCCGGGCGACCGCCCAGGGCGAGCGGGCCGTGACGCTGGGCGTGCGGCCCGAGTCCTTCGACCTGACCACGGACGGCACCGGCATCGCGGTGACCGTCAACGTGGTGGAGGAACTCGGCGCGGACGCCTTCGCCTACGGCACCGCGAAGGTCGATGGGAACAACGTGGATGTCATCGTCCGCGTGGACGCCCGCAAGACGCCCGACAAGGGTGAGACCCTGCACTTCCTGCCGAAGGCCGGCGAGACGCACATCTTCTCGACGGTGAGTGGGGAGCGGTTGTCAGACTGAAAGGTCTGATTAGTCTGATTAGACAGTGGCGGTCCCGTCCTCCGGAGGTGGAGGGCGGGACCGCGGTGTTGTGGTGAGTGGGTGAGGTAAGAGATCAGCGATTAGAGGTCGGCGGTTAGAGGTCGGTGGTTAGGGCGGCGATGTCGCTGGCCAGGGCGAGGTAATGATCGTCGGCGGCTACCGGGGCGGCCAGGATCATGTGAGTCAGGCCCAGCTCACGCAGTTGCTCGGCACGCGTGGTCACGCTCTTGGCCGTGCTCTCCTCGGTGAGCCGCTGCATGATCGTCTTCTCGATCGCGTCGTAGTCGCGGCTCTCGGTCTCGCAGTGGCCGCGCAGGACGTCGAGCTTGTGCTTCACGAACTCGTCGCCGCCGTCGAACAGGTTGCACGCGTCGGCGTACCGCGCGACGAGGCGCAGCGTCTTCTGCTCCCCGCCGCCGCCGATCAGCAGCTTGGGGCGCGGGGAGGAGATGGCTGACGGCACGTTGAGCAGCCGACCCGGGCTGTAGTGCTTGCCCTCGAAGCCCGCATCAGAGTCCGACCACATGCCGTCGGCGATCCGAATCGCCTCTTCGAGGTGCTCGAACCGCTCCTTGACCGGCGGGAACGGCACGCCGTAGCCCGCGTGCTCCTCCTCGAACCAGGCCGCGCCGATGCCGTAGTACGCGCGGCCGCCGGAGAGCACGTCGAGCGTCGTGCCGATCTTCGCCAGAATCGCCGGATTGCGGTACGTGACGCCGGTGACCATCGTGCCGAGGGTGACGCGCTCGGTCGCCGCGGCGAGGAAGCCGAGCGTCGTGTAGCCCTCGAGCATCGGGTCCTTGGCCGGGCCGTTGACCGAGATCTGCCAGAAGTGGTCCATCACCCAGAGGCTGTACAGCCCGCCGTCTTCGGCGGCGCGCGCCAGCTTGAGCAGGTTCGGACGGATGGCCGCGGGGCCGCCCGGCCAGTCGAAACGGTTGACGGTGAATCCAATGCGCACTCTGAACTCCTGGAGTGGAGAGAGTTGGAGATGCGCATAAGCCTACGCCATGCGGAGGAGGCTCCGGATAGATGGAGGGTGGGGGAAGGGATGATGGGGGTGGGGGTGGGGGTGGCGGTGCGGAAGGGGAAGGGGGGCAGGGACGAGGGGTGGGGCGTGCTGTGTGAGGAGGTGGGGCGGGGAAGGGTGGTGGGGTGGTGGAGGGGGGCCGGGGAGCGCTGGGTGTCAGAGGCGTGAGGCGCGGGAGCGGCGGTGGGCGATTTCGTACAACGCGATGCTCGTGGCCACGCCCGCGTTGAGCGATTCGGTCGCGGTGGCGATCGGGATGCGGACCGTGACGTCGCAGGTCTGCTCCACCAGGCGACCCAGGCCCTTGTCTTCGGAGCCGACGACCAGCACGAGGGGGTCCGCGCCGGCTTCGAGGTCTGACAGGTCCACCGTGCCGCGTGCGCTGAGGCCGGCGACGAGCAGGCCCTGTTTGCGGTACGACTCGAGCGTGCGGGTCAGGTTGGGCGCCTGGGCGACGGGGAGGCGCGCGGCCGCTCCGGCGGAGGTCTTCCATGCACCTGCGGTCATTCCGGCCGAGCGGCGCTCCGGGACCAGCACGCCGTGGGCCCCGAACGCTGCGGCCGAGCGGATCACCGCGCCGAGGTTGCGCGGGTCGGTTACGCCGTCGAGCGCCACGATGAGCGGCGTCTCGGCCGCGTCCACGGCGCGGGTGAGCAGGTCGTCCGGGTGCGCGTACTCGTACGGCGGGATCTGGAGCGCGACGCCCTGATGGATCGCGCCGTCGGTGAGCCGGTCAACCTCCTGGCGGGTGACCTCCATGAGCGGGATGCCGCGGTCGTTGGCGAGCGCCACCGCCTCGCGGACGCGGTCGTCGACGTCCAGGTTCTGCGCGACGTAGAGCGTCGTGCCGGGTACGCCGGCACGCAGCGCCTCGACCACCGAGTTGCGGCCGGCGATCAGCTCGGAGATCTGCCGGTTCGCCTTGTACGGCACCTTAGGCGCGGTACGCGCGTTGGCCGCGCCGCCACGGCCCTTGGCGGCCTGTGCGCGCTTGGTCGCCGCGGCGGCGCGGCGCGCGGCCGGGTGATGGGGCCGGTCCTCGGCACGCGGCGTCGGGCCCTTGCCTTCCAGGGCCTTGCGCCGTTTGCCGCCCGAGCCGATCTGCGCGCCCTTGCGCGACGAGCCCGGCTTGTTGCCGCGCCCGCCCTGGCCGCCGCCCTTGCCGCCTGCCATGGTGGTGACTCCGTCAGTTCGATCGGTTCGTTGCGTTGAATGGTCGGGGCTTGGGGTCAGGAGAGGGACCAGCGCGGGCCGGCAGGGGTGTCCTCGATGTTGACGCCGATCTCGGCCAGCCGGCTGCGGATCGCGTCGGCGGCGGCGAAGTCCTTGCGCGCGCGCGCCGCCTGCCGCTGCTCGAGCACCACCGCGATCAGCCCGTCCACCACGCCGCGCAGCTCGTCCGCCTGGCCGCCGGACGCGGCGCCCGCCCACGGTTCGGCCTGCGGGTCCATGCCCAGCACGCCGAGCATCGCCCTGACCTCGCCGAGCCGGGCGGTCGCGCTCTCCTTGTCACCCGCCGAGAGCGCCGTGTTGCCGGAGCGGACCGTCTGGTGCAGCACCGCGACCGCGCCCGGGACGCCGAGGTCGTCGTCGAGGGCGGCGGCGAATTCCGGCGGGATCGTCGTCGGCTCGACCGATCCGGCGAGTTCCACGGCTCGGGTGATGAACTGCTCGATCCGCGAGAAGGCGGCCGCGGCCTCCTCGATCGCGGCCTCCGAGTACTCGATCGTCGAGCGGTAGTGCGGCGTGCCGAGGTAGTAGCGCAGCACGATCGGCCGGTGACGCCTCATCATGTCCGCGACGAGCAGCGAGTTGCCGAGGGACTTGGACATCTTCTCGCCCGCGATCGTCACCCAGGCGTTGTGCAGCCAGTACTGCGCGAACTCGTCGCCGCGCGCCTTGGACTGGGCGATCTCGTTCTCGTGGTGCGGGAAGACCAGGTCGATGCCGCCGCCGTGGATGTCGAAGCGCCGGCCCAGATAGCGCCGGGCCATCGCCGAGCACTCCAGGTGCCAGCCCGGGCGGCCCGCGCCCCACGGCGTGTTCCACGACGGCTCGCCCGGCTTGGCGCCCTTCCACAGGGTGAAGTCGCGCGGGTCGCGCTTGGCGTTCTTCGGGTCCGCGTCGTCGGCGCTGAGCATCTCATCGACCCGCTGGTTCGACAGCGCGCCGTACTCGGGGTAGCTGCGCACGTCGAAGTACACGTCGCCGTCGGCCGCGTAGGCGTGCCCACCGTCGATCAGGTCCTGCATCAGCTCGACCATGTCGGGCATGTGCCCCGTGGCACGCGGCTCGACGGTCGGCGGCAGGCAGCCGAGGCCGTCGTACGCGGCGGTGAACGCGCGCTCGTTCGCCTGCGCCACCTGCCAGTACTCGACGCCCTGCTCGGCGGCCTTGACCAGGATCTTGTCGTCGATGTCGGTGACGTTGCGCACGAGGGTGACCTCGAAGCCGCGGTAGGCGAGCCACCGGGCCAGGATGTCGAAGTTGACCCCGGAGCGGATGTGCCCGATGTGCGGCGCTGCCTGCACGGTCGCGCCACACAGGTAGATCGAGACCTTGCCCGGCTGACTGGGGACAAAGTCGCGCACGCTGCGTGCAGCACTGTCGTACAGGCGAATGGTCACGTATGCAAGGGTAGCGGTTACGGCTGGAGATCAACGCCCACGGCGAAGGCGCTGTGGATAAAGGCTGTGGATAACGGTCGCGGGTCAGGGCAGCCGGTACCGGCCGTCGGGCAGCTCGACCGCCAGACCGTCCGCGAGCAGCCCGGCGAGCGCGCGCTCGCGCTGTTCGGCCGCGCGCCACACCGGCTCGAACGCCGACTTCTCGACCGGCCGGGTAGCCTCCCGCAGCACCGCGAGCAGCCGCCCGCGCGCCTGGCGGTCCGTGCCCGCGTACGTCTGCCCGCGCCGCGGCGGACCGTCGTGTGCCGGCCGGCCGAGCCGGTGCCAGGCGCACAGCTCGACGATCGGGCACTGCGCGCACTTGGGCGTCTTCGCGGTGCAGACCAGCGCGCCGAGCTCCATCGAAGCCGCAGCCCAGCTCGCCGCGTCGTGATCCGTGTGCGGCAGCACCGCCTCGGCGAGCGCGCGCTCGGCGGCGGTCAGCGAGTCGGCGGGGAATTCGACCCCGGAGAAGACGCGGGCAAGAACGCGCCGCACGTTCGTGTCCAGCACGGTCGCGCGGCGGCCGAAGGCGAACGACGCGATGGCGGCTGCGGTGTACTCGCCGACGCCGGGTAGCGCGCGTAGGGCGTCGTAGTCGTCCGGTACCGCGCCGTCGTGCCGCTCAACGATGGCCGCGGCCGCGGCGTGCAGACGTAGGGCACGGCGCGGGTAGCCGAGGCGGCCCCACGCGCGTACCGCCTCGCCGGGCTCCTCCGCCGCGAGGGCGGCCGGCGTGGGCCAGCGCGTCATCCAGGCCTGATACGCGGGCAGCACGCGGGTGACCGGCGTCTGCTGGAGCATGAACTCGCTCACCATGACCGCCCATGCCCCGGCCTGCGGTTCGCGCCATGGCAGATCCCTGCGGTGGACGGCGAACCAGGCGCGGGTGCGCTCGGTGATCTCGTCGGCGGACTCGCCGCCGGACCGGTCGGCCGACCGGTCTGTTGCAGTGGTTTGACGTGGCATCGGTCCTATCGTCGCATTGTCGAACACGCTCGTGCGGCCAATGCGACGAGCTGTGTCGCCCATGCCATAGGGTGGCGTCCCGTGGGATCGTTCCTCCGCCCTGTCGGCCCTCAGCCGCCCGCAGTGTACTGGCGGCGGCGGATCCTCGTGTTCGGAATCCCGCTCGTCCTGATCGCCTTCACCGCCTACGCCTGTTCCGGTTCCGGCGGCGGCAATGGCGGGAAGACCGGCGCCTCGGCCACGCCGACCGGCACTTCGTCGATAATCACACCGGGTGCGGTACCCACCGGAACGTTGCCACCCATAAATTCCTATCCGGTGACCGGTCCAACCGGCTCGGGAAAGCCCACGGCCACTGCCGGCGGCGTCGGCGGGGCGAACGGCGGCTCGGGCGGTACTGGCGGCGGCACGGTCGGCGGGACCGGAGGAGTGGTGGCTGGAGGATCGGCGGGTGGAGTGCCCGTCGGATCGTCCGGTTGTGTGCTTTCCATTCAAGTGCAGCTGGACAAGTCATCCACGAGCGGTCCGCCGACGTACACGTCCGGCCAGAATCCGACCTTCAACGTGATACTGCACAACGTCGGCACCGGGAACTGCCTGTTCGACGTCTCGGGCCGGGGCGTCGTGGTCACGGTCACGCCGGTCGGCTCGAGCTCGGCCGTCTGGACCAGCGCGACCTGCGCCGGAAACAAGGACATGCGCGTGCTCGGCCCCGGCGACGGCTACACCGAGCCGGTGAAGTGGGACCGGGAGAAGTCCGTCGCCAGCTGCCCGAGCGCGCCGCCGATCGTCGATCCGGGTGCGTACGCGGTGACCGCTGCGGTAACCGGCGTGAACGCCGCCTCCGTGCAGTTCACGTTGCAGTAGGCGCGTCCGGCAGTCGGTAACGGCTGGACTCGGGCTCAGACGTAGCGTTCGAGGATCGAGGACTCGGCGAGGCGGGAGAGGCCTTCGCGCACCGTGCGGGCACGCGTCTCGCCGACCCCCTCGACCGCCTGGAGGTCGGCCACCGAGGCGGCGAGCAGCTTCTGCAAGCCGCCGAAGTGCTCGACCAGCCGGTCGATCACCGTCCCGGGCAGCCTCGGTACCTTGGCCAGCAGCCGGTACCCGCGCGGCGAGGCGGCCGAGTCCAGGGCCTCCGCGCCGCCGGAGAAGCCGAGCGCCTTGGCGACCGTGGCCAGTTCCAGCAGCTCGGCCCGGCTGAGCGCGTCCAGATCGTGCAGCGTGTCCTCGACGGTGCGGCCGCGGCGCCCGGCCCGCTCGGGCAGGTAGTCGCGCGCCACCAGCTCGCGCTCCGGCTGGACCCCGGCGACCAACTCGTCGAGCTGGAGCTCGAGCAGCCTGCCGTCCACGCCGAGCTGGACCACGTAGTCCTCGATCTCGACCGCGATCCGGCGGACCATCTCGAGCCGCTGCGCGACCTGCGCGACGTCGCGCGTGGTGACCAGGTCCTCGATCTCGAGCGCGGAGAGGGTGCCGGCGACCTCGTCGAGCCGCAGCTTGTAGCGCTCGAGGGTCGCCAGGGCCTGGTTGGCCTTCGACAGGATGACGCCCGAGTCTTCGAGCACGGTGCGCTTACCGTCGTGGTAGAGCGCGATAAGGCGCATGGACTGGCTCACCGAGATGACCGGGAAACCGGTCTGCCGGCTGACGCGTTCGGCGGTGCGGTGCCGCGTGCCGGTCTCGGCGGTCGGGATGGCCGGGTCGGGCACGAACTGCACCCCGGCTCGCACGATGCGGGAGCACTCCCGGTCGAGGACCACGCCGCCGTCCATCTTGCACAGCTCGCGCAGCCGGGTCGCCGAGAACTCGACGTCGAGCACGAAGCCGCCGGTGCAGATGCTCTCGACGGTCTTGTCGAAGCCGAGCACGATCAGCGCACCGGTGTTGCCGCGCAGGATCCGCTCGAGGCCGTCCCGCAGCTCGGTGCCAGGGGCGAGCGCGGCCAGGGTGGCGCGCTGCACCTGTTCCGTCGCGCGGTCGTGGGGGGCCATGGCGCTCCAGGATGTGGGGGTGACTGCGGCAAAGTTTACCGGTTGATCATCTGGTGAAGGATCGCCAGCGTATCCGCGATGTCGGCGACCTCGACGACGCGCATCCCGTCGGGGATCCGCGGGGTGTCCTCGCCGTCCGCGCGCCGGGGCACCAGCGCGGTGCGGAAGCCGAGGCGGGCGGCCTCCGACAGCCGGCGGCCCAGCCCCGTCACCGGCCGCACCTCCCCGGCGAGGCCCACCTCGCCGAAGGCGACGACGGTGGCCGGCAGCGGGCTGTCCACTGTACCGGTGGTCATCGCGAGGGCGACCGCCAGGTCCGCGGCCGGGTCGATCAGCCGCACGCCGCCGACGGTGGCGGCGAACACGTCGTGCTTGCCGAGCTGGACCCGGCCGCGCCGCTCCAGCACCGCCATGACCATGGACACCCGCGAGGCGTCCAGCCCCGAGGTGGCGCGGCGCGGCTGCGGCAGGTTCGACGGGGCGACCAGCGCCTGCACCTCGCAGACCAGCGGCCGGCGGCCCTCCAGCGTGACGGTGACGCAGGTCCCGGGGACCGGCTCGGAGCGGCGGGACAGGAACAGGCCCGAAGGGTCGGCCAGGCCCCTGATGCCGCTGTCGTGCATCTCGAAGCAGCCGATCTCGTCGGTCGGGCCGTACCGGTTCTTGACCGCGCGCACGAGGCGCAGCGGCGAGTGCCGGTCGCCCTCGAACTGCAAGACGACATCGACCAGGTGCTCCAGCACGCGCGGACCGGCGATCGAGCCGTCCTTGGTCACGTGCCCGACGAGGATGACGGCCAGGTCGCGCTCCTTCGCGACGCGGATCAGCGCCGCGCTGACCTCGCGTACCTGCGTGACGCCGCCGGGCACGCCGTCCACTTCGGCGGAGGCGACGGTCTGCACCGAGTCGAGCACCAGCAGGCTTGGCCGGACCTGCTCGATGTGGCCGAGGACGGCGGCCAGGTCGGTCTCGGCGGCGAGGTAGAGGTCCGGGTCGAGGGCGCCGATCCGGTCGGCGCGCAGCCTGACCTGGGCCGTGGACTCCTCGCCGGTGACCACGAGCACCGGCCGCTCGGGCGCGGCCCCGGCGGCGGCGACCTCAAGCAGCAGGGTGGACTTGCCCACGCCGGGCTCGCCGGCCAGCAGGATCACCGCGCCGGGCACGATGCCGCCGCCGAGCACCCGGTCGAGCTCGGGCACCCCGGTCGGGCGCGCCTTGGCGGTCGCGGCGTCTACCTGGTCGATCGGCCGCGCCGGGGCGGAGACCGGACCGGCCTTCACCGTGCGCGGCTTCGGGACGCCGATCTCCTCGACGCTGCCCCAGGCCTGGCACTCCGGGCAGCGGCCGACCCACTTCACGGTGGTCGCGCCGCACTCGACACAGCGATAGCCGTCACGCGGTGCGGCGTTCCGCGCGGATCTGGTGGTGGTCGCCATGGTCATCGACGGTAGCGGGTCGCGGCGACAGAAGGGCTCGATGATGGTTCGGCGGCATGTGGCCAACCGGGGCGAAATAGGCGCTATTCCCGTTTCGTGATATCCGGTAACCCATAGTTTCAACGACTCAGTGGAAGTCCAATCACGGTATGGCTTACCTTGCCTCCGTGACTGACCGCGAATTGGTTACCGCACTGCGGGCTGGAGACCGGCTCGCGGCAGGCCAGATCTACGACATATACGGAACGCGACTTTACGCTTACTGCCACGAGCTGGTCGGTGACCACAAGCTCGCCGGCGACGTGCTGCGCGACGCGTTCATCGTGGCCGTCAACCGCATCCGTGAGCTGCGTCAGCCGGATGAACTGGGTTCTTGGCTCTACGCGCTGACGCGTGCAGAAAGCCACCGGGTCGGCGTCAGCGAGGAGATTCCGCAGGACGCGGGCGACGCGGCGCGCGGCGACCGGCTGGCCCGGCTGACGCTCGACTGCTACGCGATGCTGCCGCCCGAGACGCGCGAGGTGCTCGATCTCGCGTTCCGGCACCGCCTGGTCGATGCGGACCTCGCCCGGGTCCTCGGCCGCGCTGAGGAAGAGGCGGCCGAGCAGGTCGGCGCGGCGCAGGCCGATCTGGAGCACTCGCTGCTGGTCGTGCTCGCCGCGCGCACCGGCGACCCGAAGTGCCCGGACGCGGCCGACCTGGGCCGCAGGTTCGACCAGCTCGACGGCCGCGGCGTGGACGCCTGGGTGCAGTCGGCGACCCGGCACATCGAGAAGTGTTCGATCTGTAGCACCACGGTGAAGAACCGCCGCCCGCTGCGGCTCTTCGAGGAGCTGCCGCATTCGTTCATGCCGCCCGGCGTGCGCTCCCGCGTGCTGGAGAGCCTGCGCGACCCGGCGGGTGCGGCGTTCGCGGCACGCATCGCCGAGCGGGCGGGCCGGTTCGACGAGAACGGCTTCCCGGTCGGCGGCCGTCGCGGCGGCGCCGGAGGCCCGGCACGCAGGTGGGTGCTCCCGGCCGGCTTCGCGGCGGCGCTCGCGGCCGTGGCCGTGCTGGCGTACGTGGTGCTGGGCGGGCACTCGCCGAGCACGTCGCCCACCGCGAACTCGACCTCGGGACAGTCGGCGAGCGCGAGCACGTCGGCAAGCCCGTCGGACAGCTCGACTGTCAACCTGCTGATCGGCGCGTCGGGGACGGCGACAGCTTCCGCGACCGCATCGCCGACATCAACGCCATCCGCATCGAATACACCCACGGCCGGGACTGGCAGTACGCCCACCTCTCCAACGAGGACGGCCACGTCCAAGCCTCCGGTAATCGCTTCATCGAAGCCGGCTTCGCCGAAGGCGTCACCGTCGCATTCACCGTCGCAATCCCCGTCACCGTCTCCGTCGCCGTCGGTGTCACCCAGCGAGTCATCTTCGCCCTGACGCGAGTTTGGGAAAGCTCACTCGGATGAGTGGCGGTGCGGTTACGCATCGTCACCCAGTTGGGGGATAGGTCACCGTCTCGGGGGCGGCTCCAGGTACCGCCGCCTACCTTCGGCCGTGTGAACGCTGACTTTGCGGAGACTGCGACACTCGACGATCGACCTCTACGCACCGAGCCGATCCAGCCTTCCGGTGACGCGGGGGACGGCTGGGGTCGGGCTGCGGCGTACGACGCGTATGCGGACGGTCTGCACACGTACGCGATCTGGTCGTTGCGGGATCATGACGCTGCGGCGGATGCGCTGTACTGCACCTTTGTCATCGCCGATCGCCATGTGACGCAGTTGCGGCAGCCTGAACACATCCAACCGTGGCTTTACGCGATCATGCGACGCGAGTGCATGCTGCGCACATCGGGTGGACCGGGCGGACCGGATGTAGCGCCGAGTCCGGTCTCGGGTCGGCTGCGGCCGCCCGGCGGCTCGGCCGATCCCAGCGGATCGCTCGCCTCACTGGAGCGGAACCTGCGGCGGGCCGAGTTCCACTCGCTGGAGTGGCCCGAGTCCGAAGGACTCGCCCCGGCGCACCGGGAGATCCTGGAGCTGACGATCCGCCACGGGCTCGACAGCCAGGGGCTCGGGCTGGTGCTCGGCCTCGGTCGCTCGGCGCGGACGGGCGGGGTCGGCGGCGCCGACGGCATCGTCGGCTCGGTCGGGTCGCAGGGCTTCGGGGTGCTCGCGGACGCGTGGCGTGAGCTGGAGCGTTCGCTCGCCGCGGTGGCCGTCGCGAAAGCGTCGCGTGAGCACTGCGCGCAGTTGGCCGAGCTCACCTTCGGCTGGACGGGGCGGCTCACCGCGCAGTTGCGCGCGCCGTTGGCCGACCACGTGGACGGCTGCACGCGTTGCCAGCACTATCTGCACACCGTCATCGGCACACCGGCGGCGCCGACGATCCTGCCGTTCGTGGCCGCCCCGCGGGCGTTGCGGGACATACTGCTCAGCGAACTGCACGATCCACTGGTCGCGCTGCGCCTCGGGATCGATCACGACGTCATCGCGACCCGCATCCAGCGGTTCACGCCCGACGGGTTCCCGGCGGTTGCCGGATCGGTGCCGGCACGTCGTCGCAGCACGCGTCGCGTGGCGCCCAGGGAAGCGGCACCGAGGGAGACAGTGCCGAAGGAGGCTGCGTCGAGGGGGCCGGTGCCGAGGGAAGCGGCGCCCGGGGAGACGGTGGCGACGACTGCCCTGCCGCGCAGGACGCCGGGTGCCGCTCGGCCCGGTGCCGCCGCTTCGCCTGCTCGCGTCGCCATACAGGAGGACGACGACAGCACTGGCGTGTACCGCACAGCTGGGAGTTGGGCAGCGCGTGTTCTGCCTCCTGATACGACGATGGTCTGGCG
>JBKOWZ010000320.1:0-5149 GCA_046724665.1 Actinomycetota bacterium | reverse complement strand
ACGCGGACCTGCGCGTCGCCGCCGCGCTGCTGGCCGCGCGCACCGGCCGGCCGATCAAGGCGGTGGACAGCAGCGTCGGGCACTGGCCCGCCGGGACCGCGGAGCCCGCGGCGCGCGTGCACGCGATCCACGTCGTCGATCTCGACGGGACGCTGCGCGAGGTCCGCGTCGAGCTGGTGATCGACGGCGGCGCGGAGCCCGCGGCGGCCGAGGCGCTGCTCGACGAGTTCTGCCGCCTGGCCGCCGGGCCGTACCGCGTGCCGAAGGTGGAGGTGCAGGGCTGGGTCGTGCGTACGCACAACCCGCCGCTGGCCCCCTGGCCCGGCGGCGGCGCGGCGCTGGCGGCCGTGGTCGCCGAGGCGCAGATGGACGCGGTGGCGGCGGCGCTCGGCGTGTCGGGGCTCGAAATACGCGTCAAGAATCTGATGCGCACCGGCGACCGGCTGCCGGACGGGCGCAAGGTGGTGGCCGCGGACATGCTGCCGGAGCTGGTCACCGCCGTGCTGGACGCCCCGGTCCCGCCGTTTCCGCCCGGCCCGGACGTGCGCGACTTCCCCGGCACCGTCGGGCGCACCGGCGAGATGACCCGGCTGCGGCGCGGCGTCGGCGTCGCGCTGGCCATGATCGACCTGGTGCCGCCGAACCTGCCGGAGGAACTGGCCACCGCGCAGGTCGCGCTGACCTCCGACGTGCACGGCCCGATCGCCCACGTCAGCACGGCGATGGTGGACACCGGCGGCGGGCAGCACGCGCTGCTGCGCCGGATCGTGCGCGAGGTGCTCGGTGTGCAGCGGGTCCTGGTACGCCGCCCGACCGCGCCCGGCGCGTTGCCCGCGACGCCGCTCGCCTCGGGGCGTGCCGCCTGGCTGCACGGCATGGCGGTGCAGCGGGCCGCACGCGCGGTACGGGCACAGGCGCTGTCGGCCGTCGCGGCGGAGTTCGCCATCTCGCCTGAACTGCTCGAAGTACGCGGCGACCGCGTGGTCAGCTACGACGGCGTGCTCTCCCGGCCGCTCGACGAGGTGTACCGCGCGGCGCTGCGCGGCGCTGCGGTGTATCTCGCCGACGGCGACTTCCGGGTGCGCGGCTCCGGACCGGCCGAGCCCGGCGTGTTCGTGCCCGAAAAGGGCCAGGCGCACGTGGCGTTCGCGGTGCACCGCGCGGTGGTTGACGCGGACACGGAGCTCGGGCTGATCCGCCCGGTACGCGTCACCGCCGCGCACGACGCGGGCCGGGCGCTGGTACCGGGCCGGATCGAGGCGGCGATCGCCGCCGGGGTCATCTCGGCGGCCAGTGCCGTCTTCGCCGACGAGGCGCCCGCGGCGCGCGCCTCGGCCGGCGCGCTGGCCTGCGCGCAGCTGCCGACCGCGCTCGATCTGCCCGAGGTGGACGTGCTGCCGCCGCTCCAGTCGTCGATCGGCGACCTGGAGACCACGGCGCTGCGCAAGCGCGGCTTCTCGGCGCCGCTGCCGCTCGGCTACCAGCCGGTCGGCCGGATCGCGCACGCCGCGGCGGCTGCGGCCCTGGCCTGCGCGGCACGTGACGCGCTCGGCAAGCACCGCACGGTGATTCCGATCAGGCCGTGGGAGGCGGGAAACCGAAGATGACGGTGAACGCGCTGATGGGCCGTCAGCCCACGTGTCGGCAGTAACAGGCATAAACCGGTTGCGCCCATGACGTAAGCTGGTGTGATGACCAGCCTCGTCGAAACCGCCGAAACCACTGCCGCGCTGCCCGCGACCCACGACGGACTGTTCTCGCCGAAGCATCTCGCCGTCACCACCGGCATCGTCACATCGATGCTGCTCACCGCGTTCGAGGCGATGGCCGTCAGCACCGCGATGCCGGCGGCCGTGGCCGACCTGCACGGACTGCCGTTCTACTCGCTGGCGTTCAGCGCGTATCTGACGCTCAGTCTGCTGGGGATGGTGCTGGCCGGTCAGCGCGCCGACGCGCGCGGCCCCCGGCTGCCCTTTCTCGGCGGCACCGGCCTGTTCGGCGCCGGGCTGCTGACCGCGGGCACCGCGACGAACATGGCGCAGTTCGTCGTCGGCCGGGCGGTGCAGGGTCTCGGCGGCGGGATGGTCATCGTCGCGCTGTACGTACTCGTCGGCCGCGCCTATCCGGAGCGGCTGCGTCCGAAGGCGTTCTCGGTGATGGCGAGTTGCTGGGTACTGCCGGCGATCGTCGGGCCGTTCGTCGCGGGCGTGCTGACCGAGCAGGCCTCCTGGCGCTGGGTGTTCCTCGGCGTTGCCGCGCTCATCGCGTTCCCGCTCGTCGTGCTCGCCCGGCCGCTGGCCACGCTGCCGACCGTGGAGCCGAATCCGCAGGCCGACGCGGACGCGGCGCGGCAGCGCACGGTGCGCGCCGCCGCCGCGATGACCGCGCTCGGGGCCGGCCTGTTCCAGTTCGGCAGCCAACGGCTCGACTGGGCGGGCGCGGTGCTGGTGCCGCTGGCGCTGGCGCTGCTGGTGCCGAGCGTGCCGAAGCTGCTGCCGCGCGGGATCTTCCGGGCCGGGCGCGGGCTGCCGACCGTCATCGCGATGCGCGGGCTGATGGCCGGAGCGTACTTCGGCATCGAGTCCTTCATCCCGCTGATGCTCGTCGAGCTGCGCGGGCAGAGCGTGACGACGGCCGGGCTCTCGCTCACCGGCGCGGCGCTGAGCTGGGCCTTCGCTGCCTGGCTGATCAACCGGCCGTGGCTGCGAAAGCGGATCTCGCAGGCCGGGATGGTGCGTCTCGGCGCGGCCGTGACGACCCTCGCGCTGTTCGGCGCGATAGCGGCGATCAGCCCGCACGTGCCGGTGTGGAGCGCGGCGGCGGCGATGTTCCTGGCCGCGCTCGGCATGGGCTTCGTCTTCCCGAACGTCAGCGTACTGACGCTGGAGCTGTCCGCGCCGGGCGACCAGGGCGCCAACTCGGCGTCGTTGCAGGTCGCGGACGGGCTGGCCAGCACGCTCTCGGTGGCCGTCGCCGGAGCCGTCTACCACGCGCTGCACACCTCGGCGGGGGCGGACGGGCCGGTGTTCGCGTTGATGTACGCCATGTTCATCGCCGTCGGCGCGCTCGGCTGGCTGATCGCGCCGCGGGTCCGGGTACGGTAGTTCCTCCAATCATCCGCGCATCCGGCCCGGACGCAGAGGGGGCAGAACACTGAGCACGTCCGCCGCGTCGCACTTGTCCCCGGCCTATCCAGACCGCGCCCCGTGGGGAACCGCGGGGCGCTTGCGTGCCTGGCAGCAGGCCGCGCTCGCGCAGTACCTGCGCCGCGAGCCGCGCGACTTCCTCGCGGTGGCCACGCCAGGGGCCGGCAAGACCACCTTCGCGCTGCGGGTCGCGACGGAGCTGTTGGATCGTCACCTCGTCCAGCAGGTCACCGTCGTGGCGCCGACCGAACACCTGAAGCACCAGTGGTCTGAGGCGGCGAAGAAGGTCGGGATAGGGATCGACCCGACGTACTCGGGCACCGGCGGCGGGACCTCACGCGACTACACCGGGATCGCGGTGACCTACGCCGGGGTCGCCGCGCACCCGATGCTGCACCGGCGCCGGGTCGAGGGCCGCAAGACGCTGGTCATCCTCGACGAGATCCACCACGCCGGAGACGCGCTGTCCTGGGGCGACGCGATCTCCGAGGCCTTCGAGCCCGCGACCCGCCGGCTCGCGCTGACCGGCACGCCGTTCCGCTCAGACACCGCGCCGATCCCTTTTGTGACCTACGCCCCGGACGCCGAGGGCGTGCGCCGTTCGGCGGCGGACTACACGTACGGATACGGCTCGGCGCTCGCGGACGGCGTCGTGCGGCCGGTCATCTTCCTGTCGTACGCGGGGCAGATGCGGTGGCGGACGAAGGCGGGCGACGAGGTGGCCGCCAGCCTCGGCGAGCCGATGACGCAGGACGCGATCGCGCAGGCCTGGCGCACCGCGCTGGACCCGGCGGGCAACTGGATGCCGGCGGTCCTGCGCGCCGCAGACCGCCGGCTGGAAGAGGTGCGCCGCGCGGTGCCCGACGCCGGGGGCCTGGTCATCGCCACGGACCACAACGCCGCGCGCGGCTACGCGAAGATCCTGCGCGAGCTGACCGGCAAGCAGCCGACGGTCGTCCTGTCGGACGATCCGAAGGCCTCGTCGCGGATCGGCAAGTTCAGCGAGTCCGCGGACAGGTGGATGGTCGCGGTCCGCATGGTCTCGGAGGGCGTGGACGTGCCGCGGCTGGCGGTCGGCGTTTACGCCACCTCGATCTCGACTCCGCTGTTCTTCGCGCAGGCGGTCGGCCGCTTCGTGCGCGCGCGGCGGCGCGGCGAGACCGCCTCGGTGTTCCTGCCGTCCGTGCCGGCGCTGGTGCAGTTCGCCAACGAGCTCGAACTCGAGCGCGACCACGTGCTCGACCGCAAGAAGCGCGGCGAGGACGACCTGTGGAGCGAGGAGGAGGACCTGCTCGCCGACGCCAACGCGACGAAGGACGAGGCTCCGCTCGAGGAGTTCGCCTTCCAGGCGCTGGAGTCCGAGGCCAGCTTCGACCGGGTGCTCTTCGACGGCGGCGAGTACGGCGTCGCCGCGCAGGTCGGCAGCGCCGAGGAGGCCGACTTCCTCGGCATCCCCGGACTGCTCGAACCGGAGCATGTTCGTATGTTGCTACAGAAGCGCCAGGCCAGGCAGCTCTCCCGCCAGCGCACCCCGGCCGTCCCCGCCGAGCAGCGGCCGGTGGTCAGCCACCAGCAGCTGCTGGAGCTGCGGCGTGAGCTGAACAGCCTCGTCGGCGCCTGGCACCACCAGAGCGGCCTGCCGCACGGCGTCATCCACGCGGATCTGCGGCGCACCTGCGGCGGGCCGCCCACCGCGCAGGCCAGCGCGGCTCAGCTGCGCAGCCGGATCGACACGGTGCGCAAGTGGGCTGCCAGCCGCAGTTCGTGAACGCGGCCTAAACTCTCGCTGTGACGACGACCACGCACCACCCGGAGACCTCGCAGACTCTGGACCGGGGTCTGCGGGCGCTCGAAGAGCTGGCGGAGGCGCCCGCCGGGCTGACCGTCACCGAGCTGGCCGACCGGCTCGGGGTCAACCGCACGATCGTCTACCGGCTGCTGGCCACCCTCGAGCTGCACGGCCTGGCCCGGCGCGACGCGGCCGGCCGGGCGCGGCTCGGCAT
>JBKOWZ010000144.1:0-17486 GCA_046724665.1 Actinomycetota bacterium | reverse complement strand
GCGTTGACCAGGGCCGAGCCGCCGGCCAACTGCTCGGCCTGGCCGTTGAGCAGCCACTTCACTATCCCCGGGCCGTCGGTGCCGAGGGTGCGCTCGGTCGGCGTCAGCGTGTGCAGCCGTCCCCAGGTCCAGTTGGCGACGTTCTTGCCCAGCCGCGCGGTCAGGTCGAGCCTGGCCTTCTTGAGCGCGGCGGTCAGGATGCCGTCGCGGGTCTCACGCTGCGGAGTCTTCGGATCATCCCACCATTCACTGTCCGGCTGGCCGATGATCGACTCGACCACCGCGAACCAGCGGTCCCCGCCGTCGAAGCCCAGCGTTTCCAGCTCCACACCGGAAGGCAGCTTCGCCTCGAAGGTCATCTTGAGGACTTCGGACCACACCGCGTTGTAGTACGCCGCCGCCCCCGAGGTCGCCGGCTGCGTGTAGTCCCAGTGCCTGAGCAGGTTCTGCGCCGGCCGCGTGAAGGCATCGGTGCTGAGGTTAAGCAGGTACGGGACGAGGAGAGCCGCCTCGGGGTTGTAGCTGTCGTTCTGGATCGATGCCATGTCCGACACGCTGATCTTGTGGCCGTTGGCGGTGAGGCGCTGGATGTCCTGCGTTATACGCATCGCGCGATAGCCGTAGTCCCAGTCCGTCGTGAGCGTGTACGGGTACGTCGGACCGACTACCGCGTTGTTGGCGGTGACGATGAACCCCTGACTCGGGTTGTACTCGTTCGGCAAGGCGGGGAACGGGATGTATCCGGTCCAGTCATACTGATCGGTCCATCCGGGTACCGGCCAACGCCCGTCACCGCTCTTACGGATCGGCACCCGGCCAGGCGCCTGGTAACCGATGTTGCCCTGCGTGTCGGCGTAGACGAGGTTCTGGGCCGGTACGGTGAAGTCGGCCGCGGCGGCGCGGAAGGCGTTCCAGTCGGCGGCGCGGTCGAGTTCGAACAACGCGTCCATCGTCGGGTTGGCCTGGAGGGCAGTCCATTGCAGTGCGACGCCGTACTGAATCCCCGGCGCCGCGCCCTGCGCCGGATCGCCGCTGCGTGCCGCCGGGGCCTCCTTGCCGACGAGCCTGTCCGTCGAGGAGATGTCTGAGATCAGCGGACCGTGGCGGGTCGTGCGGACGGTGATGGTGACCGGCTGCTGCCCTGCGACGTCGATGGTCTCCTTGTGCTCGGTGAGCGGGTATTCCTTGCCGTCGTAGAGATAGTCGTCGCCGTCGATCTTCTCCAGGTACAGGTCGCTGACGTCATCACCCTCATTGGTGAATCCCCAAGCGATATTCGCGTTGTGTCCGATGATCACACCGGGCATGCCCGGAATCGAGTACCCAGAGAGGTCGTACGGGCACTGCGGACCGGAGGCGGAGCAGTGCAGACCGATCTGGTACCAGACCGACGGCAGCGACGGCGACAGGTGCGGATCGTTGGCGAGCAGGGGCTTTCCGGTGGCGGTGAGCGCGCCGGAGACCACCCAGGAGTTCGATCCGACGCCGCTGCCCGCCGGATCGGTCGGGCCGAGAACCGACGGGACACGGGAAAGGAGCTGCGAGAGCTCGGAGAGCTTGTCCTGAGCGGCCTTCGGCAGCGCGGCCGACGCCGTCGCGTTCTGTTCGTACGTTGATCCGACAAGTGCACCCTGGGTGACGATCGTCGGGTGCGCAGAGTATGCGTACGACGGGTAAAGCTGCTCGATCTGGTCCACGGACAGCGTCTTGGTGAGGAGCGAACGCGCGATCTCGTTGTCAACGTTGGCCCGCAGATCCCATGCCAGCGCGTTGATCCAGGCAACCGAGTCAACCGGCGTCCACGGCGCCGGCTTGTAGTCGCTCACCGTGCCGACCAGCGGCAGGCCGATGATCGAGTACTCGATGGACAACGACGAGCCGCCGGGATGCGCCGCGAGATAGTCGTTAACGCCTCGCGAGTACGCCTGTAGGTACTGCTTCGTTTCCGGCTTCAACTGTGCGTACGACTGCTCGGCTACGTTGCGCCATCCGAGTGTGCGTACGAACTTGTCGGCGTCCAACGCACCCGAACCGAGCAATGAGGACAACGTCCCGGACGTAATGTGCCGGTCAACGTCCATCTGCCAGAACCGGTCCTGCGCCTGGACGTAGCCTTCGGCAAGGAAGAGGTCCGACGGTGTCTGTGCGTAGATCTGCGGAATGCCGTTCGCGTCACGCTGCACGGTAACCGGCGCGGACAGCCCGGCGATCTCGAGCGTTCCCGACGTCTGCGGATACGAGGAGTGCAGTGCGTTAGTGAACGCCCACGCGCCGGCGGCCGATCCGATAAGGACGAGCACTACGAAACCGACGGCGATGGCGAGCAGCACCCTGAGCTTGTTCAGCCGCCTCGGCTTGCCCCTATCTGCCGGAGGACCAGGCTTGTCGTCGGACTTTGTCGTCTCTGCCTTCTCCTCAACCGCAAGCTGGGTATCCCCCTCACCTGCGACAGCGCCCGCCGACGCGACCTGTTCTTCTACAACGTCAGCCTCAACCTTGACCCCGACCCCAGACTCTGTCGTAGACCCCGCAGTCTCCACCTCACCCGCGCCGTCCGGGATCGGCGCCTGCGCGCCATGCTCCGTCGCCGGCTCGGGCGCGCTCGCCTCCGGCTGCGCGTCCGAGGGTTGGGCTGCCGAGGAGTGGGTCGCTGACATCGGCCAATCCTTGCGGGGTGGGCGGTGGCTTGCGGTTCGTGAGCCGGTGATCCGGCGCGAATCCGCCTCGGGGGCAAACCCTACGGCCTCAGCCCACGATGCGAAACGACCACTCTTCCGGCCGATACCGGACGGCGTTCGCGCAGTGGCGCGGGCCTCGCCAGCTCTATCAGGGGTCTGCTAGCGTGGGACGGTTCCGCGTCCCGCGAGCGAACGGGCCGCCGCGCCGACGTGGCGACGCGCCGCCAGGCGTGCCCAGGCCCGCTCCGCGAGTGGCACACTGAGGAGATGGGTCACTCGGTTGACCGGGCGCGGACGGAAAGGTGGGCCGATGGCGGGTCAGCTGGTGGGCCGACACGACGCACCCACGCCCGCGGGCGCAGAAACCGTACGCTCGTCACTGCTTTCCCGTGCGGGAATGCTGCTCGGCACCTCGCTCGACACCGGACGGACCCTCGCCGCGATCGCTGAACTGCTCGTGCCATCCTTCGCGGATCAGTGCGTAGTAGACCTGCTCGACGACGCCGGGAACCTGCGGCGCGTGGTGACTGTCCGTATGGATCACGCACGCGCACGGCGGATGAGCGCGCCCAGCGTGGCGGACCGACGCATCGCCTATCCGGATGAACATCCGTGCGCCGTCGCGCTGCGTACAGGCCGCCCCGCGCTCGCTAAGGCACTGAAGCCGTCCACGCCGACGGCGCCCGTGCCGCGACCGGCGAACGGCGGCCATCCGCTGATGACGGACGCCGCAGCGATCATAGCTGTCCCCTTGCTCGGTCCACGCGGTATCAAGGGCGTGCTCGCGGTGGCCACGGACGCCCCGGAACGAGGCTTCGAGCAGAACGACGTCGAGTTGGTCGAGGAGGTCGCCGCACGCGCCGGCTTCGCGCTGGAGAACGCGGCGCTGTACGAGAGCATGCGTACGGTCGCGTTGGCGTTGCAGCACTCGCTGCTTCCGTCACATCTGCCGACGATCGACGGCGTCGCAGTCCAGGTCGGCTACAGCCCGGGCGACGAGTCAGACGTCGGCGGCGACCTGTACGACGTGATGGAGCTCTCGTCCGGCCGAGTCGGGATCGCGATCGGCGACGTGCAGGGCCGAGGTGCGCACGCGGCGGCGGTCATGGGCCAGCTGCGCGCGGCGTTGCGGGCATACGCGGTACTCGACCTCGAACCTGCGCAGGTTCTCACCCATCTGGACGACCTGGTGCAGGGCCTGAACGAGGCGCTCCTCGTGACGTGCGTGTACGCGGTCTACGACCCGTTCACCCGCGAGTGCGTCCTGGCGAACGCGGGACATCCGCCGCCGCTGCTCTCCGGCGCCCACGGTTGTCACCCGATGGAGGTACCGCCGGACGTGCCACTGGGCGTCGGCGGGGTGGCGTTCAATGACCACGCGTTCATCGTCGCGCCTGGCGACACGATCGTGCTTTATACCGATGGTGTCGTCGAGCGGCGTGGGCAGTCGGTAGACCAGGGTGTTCGAGCGTTGTGCGACGCCCTCGAGACGATCGGCCCCGGCGCATCACCGGCGGCGTTGTGCCGTGCGACCCTACGCGCGTCGTCGGGCCCGCTGGATGACGACCGCGCGGTATTGGCGATGCGCACCGATCTCGACCCGCTGCCACTCTGGCGCATCGACCTGCCGGCCGAGCCCGCGTCGCCGTCGGTCGCGCGTGCCCACGCACGTTCGGTGCTGCGTGAATGGTCGAGCGACGAACTCTCCGAGACGGTCGAGTTGCTCGTCTCCGAACTCGTGACCAACGCGGTGCGCCACGCCTCCGGCCCAGGTCCGACGCCGCGCGGCCCAATGCTCGACGAGGGCTCGCCGTACGGCCTCCCGCGGAACTCGGGCTCGGGCGGGAACGCGGGTGTGAGCGGGAGTGACGACGAGGCGGAGTTCGACCTCGCTGCGCTGGAGCGCGCGCTGCTCGGCGAGGCGGCGCCAGACGGCCTGCTCGACAACGCGGTGCTGGACGGCGCGGTCGCCGCGCTGCGGACGGACCGCAGGATAGAGGTCGTGATGCGGCGCGGCGGCTCGTCGCTCTGGGTCGAGGTGCACGACCAGGACGTCCGGACCCCGCGCGTGCGCACGGCGTCGGCCAACGACGAGGGTGGCCGGGGCCTGTTCCTGGTTGACCAGCTTTCGCGGCGGTGGGGCGTGCGCCCGACGCCGACCGGCAAGGCGGTCTGGTTCCAGCTCCCGCTCAAGAGCTAGTGCCACGGCACTAGCGAGGCTAGGCCTCGGCAACTCGTATCGCCGCAGGCCGACGCCCAGTCACGCCCCGAGCCGCCCACCCGGGCTCAACGGCTGTGGCAGGTGCCCGTCACGCCGCCGCAGTAGCCGATCCGCTGCTACCGCTCTTCGCCGACGACCCGGATCCCGAGGACGAAGACGAAGACGAGGCGGAAGACGAAGTCGTAGACGACGAGGACGACGCGCTCGCGCTGTCCTTTGCCTTCGAGCCGTTGCTGGAGCCCGCGTCGCTGCTCGACGAGGACGACCTGCTGTCGGTGCGGTAGAAGCCGGAGCCCTTGAAGACGATCCCGACCGCCGAGTAGACCTTCCGCAGGGCGCCCTGGCAGTTCGGGCAGATGGTGAGGGCGTCGTCAGTGAACTTCTGGACGGCCTCGAGACTTTCACCGCACTCGGTGCACTGGTACTGGTACGTCGGCACGGGTCAGCTCTCCTGGGCTAGCACTCAACCTATTCGAGTGCCAAGTTTGCGGTATCCGGGCCGCCCCTGTCCACTGCGACGCCTCAGAACGACCACCTGCCCCACTCACGCACCCCGCAAGCGTGCCCGACACGGGGAGAATCGCGCCGAAAAAATTCTTCCTGTGGATAACTCCCGAAGCACCCACTTTTGTCAGTGCGACCGTTCATCCTGGATCTAGAGCGACAGCCGGACCCGCTCAACAGCACCACCAGCCCCCAGCCAACAGGCAGGACCCGACAAGAACCGAATGCGAGGCCACCCCATGCACGCCAATCAGCCCCGTTTCTCATCCGCCTACGCGCATCAGCCATACGCCGCTCCGGAGTACCCGGACATCCGCCCGCTGATCACTCGCCACAGGCTGCGCCGACAGCGCAGACGCAAAGCCGCCACGCTACTCACCGGCGCATCCATAGCCCTAGGTGTCGCCGCGCTGCGAACGCCGAGCGCGTCAGCTCACGCCCCGAAGATCCTGGCGCCGATGGCGCATCCACACATGCAACCCGACCGTGAACCAACCGCCAAGCAAAACCCCGCGCCAGACTGACCACAGCCAACCGGCCGCAGTCATCGCCGCCAACACCACGCGTCACACCACCGCACGCATCCGCTTCCCCAGCGGGCCCCGCCAGCGTCAGCACACTGCCGTGCGAGCCGCAGCGACAGTGACCACGTCAAATACGCCAGTCACCGTGTGAGGCGTGGTCCGATTCCCAGCGGATCCTGCGAGCATCAGCACACGTCTGCACAGGCCGCAGTGACGGCGATAGTGACTGCGTCAATCACCGTCAATCACCGTGGTGAGGCGGGCGGTCACGCAGGAAGCGCTCGAGGTCGTCGGGGTCCGCCCCGCTTGCCCCGTCGGCCCACGTGCGTTCGCCCCAGCCGAGGTCGAGGTCGTCCTTGGTCTGTTCAAGCCCCGAGGGAGAGGTGAGGACCGGCAGATCGTCGCGTCCCCAGGAGTCGTCCCAGTCGTCTTCCCAGTCGCCCATAGCGTTCACATTTTAGCCCGAGCCGTTAAACGCCGGGTGGCAGCGGAGCGGCGTCGCCGTGCCACGAATGCCACAAACGGGCGTACGCCCCGTCCGCCTCCATCAGTTCCCGGTGCGAACCGAGTTCGGCGATCCGGCCGTCCTCGACCACGGCGACCCGGTCAGCGTCGTGGGCGGTGTGCAACCGGTGGGCGATCGCGATCACCGTGCGGCCGTCGAGCACGGCCGAGAGCGATCGCTCCAGGTGGCGGGCGGCGCGCGGGTCGAGCAGCGAGGTCGCCTCGTCGAGCACGAGAACCTTCGGATCGACCAGCAGCAGCCTGGCGAGGGCCAGCTGCTGGGCCTGGGGTGCGGTGAGGCTCATACCGCCGGAGCCGACACGAGTGTCGAGTCCGTCGGGAAGCGCCTTCACCCACGCGTCGGCATCCACGGCGCCGAGTGCGCGCCACAGTGCCTCGTCACCATCGCTATCGGTATCCATTGCACCAAGCGCACGCCGCAGTCCCCCGCCGTCACCGCCGACGTCCGCGGCACCGCGCGCACGCCGCAGTCCCTCGTCGTCACCGTCAGCATCGACGGCACCAAGCGCACGCCGCATCTCCTCGTCACCGCCGACGTCCACAGCACTGTGCTCACCCCGCAGTCCGTCATCGCCAACATCAGCATGGAGGTCAACAACGATCGCACCACTACCACCATCACCACGCACCGCCCGTTCGACCCGCGTGGCGCTCACGCTCACACGATCGGCGGCACGCCTAGCGGTGGCGCGCCAAGCACTGCCATTGGCGATGGGACCGACGTCACCATCGGCTCCGTGACCAGCGTCGTTCACGAGCCCCAAGCGGAGGTTGTCACGCAGTGTCCCCGCGAAGACATGGTGGTCCTGCGTGACCAGCACCACCTCGCCACGTAGGTCGTCCAGCGGCAGCTCGATCAACGGTGCGCCGCCAAGGGCAACAGTGCCCACGCGCGGTCCATGGATGCCCGCGAGGAGCCGTCCAAGTGTGGACTTGCCCGCGCCAGACGGACCGACCATGGCGAAGCGTTCGCCCGGGCGCACCGCCAGGTCCACACCGTGCAGTACGTCGCGCCCCTCGACGTACGAGAAGCGGACCGCGTCACCGACGAGTTCGCGCGGCTCGGCGACGACGTGGTCGCCAGCCGTGCGGTCCGGCGGCACCTGAGCAACGCCGAGAAGGCGGGCCAGCGACGCCCCGCCGACCTGCAACGTGTCCAACCAGTCAAGGAGAGTGTTGAGTGGAGTCATCAGCTGCTGGATATATAACGTCACCGCAGTCACCTGAGCGAGGCTCACCCAGTGGCGCGAGTACGCGTAGCCGCCGAGCAGGAGGGAGCCGGCGACCGGTACGACATAACAGAATTCCTGCACCGGCCACAGCACAATGCGCAGGCTCAGCGTGTAGAGCTCCGCCGCGTAGGAACCCTTGATGCACTCGTCCGCGTTCGAGATCCGACGCTGCTGTAGGCCGAACGCTTCAACCGTGCTCGCGCCTTCGACAGTCGCGGCAAGGCCGTCGGTGATACGCGCGTAGGCGGCACTCTCCCGCAAGTAGCCAGCGGTCGCACGTCGCAGGTACCAGCGGGTGACGAGTCCAAGCGGCAGGGCCACCGAGAGGACGACCGTAGACAGCAACGGTGAGACGAGCAACGTCGCGGCGAGTGTCAGCAGCATCGTCACGAGCGCGACGAGGATTTCCGGTGCGGCCATCTGCGCGGAGCGCCGCAGCGCGTCCACGTCTCTCGACGCACGGGTGACCAGGTCGCCTCTGCCCGCGTTCTCCACGGTAGACAGCGGCAGGGCGAGCACCTTGTCCACGAAGTCCTCGCGCAACTCGGCGAGCACCGTCGTGCCAAAGCGTCCGGCGGCGACGTAGGCGTACCGGGTGAGCGCCGTCTGCACGATGACGAAACCGGCGAGCGACGCCGCGAGCACATTGACGTGCCCAACCGTCGTCCCGTCCTGCACACCTTGCACAAGCTCACCGAGCAAGCGCGGACCGATGAGTCCCGCAACCGCCGCAAGTGCGTAGAGGATCAGCGTCACGGCAAGCGCGCGCGGATGGCGTGCGACGATCGCTCGCGCGTATCGTCGCACCTGCTTCGGGTCGGCGACGGGGAGAATCTTGACGCTCACTCGTCGTCCTCTCCGCGAGTGACGACCGCCACGTATCGCGCTTCCGCCACAAGCAGATCGCGGTGCGTGCCGACTGCAACGACGCGACCACCGTCAACAAAGGCGACGCGGTGCGCGCGATCGAGCAACAGAGGGCTGGTCGTGAACACGACCGTCGTCGCAGGCACGGGTACAGTCACCGCGGGCACGGTCCCCGTCACAGACACGCTCGCGGTCGCGGTCGCCGTCTCGGACACAGTCGCCCTCGCAGACATGCTCGCCATCGCGGCCACGGTCGCCGTCGCAGATGCGGCTACCGTCGAGGGCGCCGTCGTGCCCACAGGCACAGCTTTCGCCGCAGGCACAGCCGGCGACGAAGGTACGGCCTCGTCCGCTGACACAGTCGCCGTCGCAGATGCGGCTGTCATCGAAGGCGCCGTGGTGCCCGCAGGCACAGCCTCCGCCGCAGGTACAACTGGCGACGAAGGTACGGCCTCGTTCGCCGACACAGTCGTCGCGACGGACACGGCTGCCGTCGAAGGCAGGGTCGTCGTTGCAGTCGTTGCAGTCGTTGCAGGAGCGGTCGTGTTCGCGGGAACGGTAGTCATTCCCGAATGCTCTGCGACTGGTAACAACGCTGGCGTTGCCGCCGTCGGTACCGTCACCGCCGGCACTCCCATCACCCCAGCCAGTGGGTTCCTCTCAGCTGCCGCCGCTCCCGCTGTGGTCGTCGCCGCCTCCGCCGGTACGACTGTCGCTGTCGCTGTCGCTGTCGCTGTCGCCGGAAGCATCCACGGCTGGGCGAGGTTCCCGGCGATGCACGCTTCCGTGTGCGCGTCTACGGCGCTGGTCGGCTCGACGAGGATCGTGATCTCGCGGCGTGCCAGTAGCGCCCTGACAAGACGGAGGCGCTGCAACTGGCCGCCGGAGAACGTTCGACCTCCATCGACGACCTCCGTGTCGAGGCCATCTTCCAGAACGTCGATTACGTCCCGCGCTGACGCGACGTCGATCGCGGCCAGGATCTCCTCGGTAGTCGCCTGGCCGGCGGGGTCGAGTTCCTCGCGCAGCGTGCCGGCGAAGAATCGGTCGCTGTTGCGGGCCAGCAGCACACGTGACCGGACGTCCGCCACCCGCATGTCGGCGAGCGGCACTCCGCCGAACGTCGGCCGCCCGCTGTCCTCGAAGCGCGATAGCCGAACGGCTAGCGCCTCGGCATCGGTGGGGTCGGCGCAGGCCACCGCAAACAGCGTGCCCGGCTCGATCACCAAGCCGGACTCCTCGTCGGCGAGCGTCGCACCGACCGGCGGTGAAACCGGCCGCTCGGGGTCATCGGTCTCGACGCCGAGGTTCAGAATGCGCACGACCCGACGTGCCGCGACGTGGGCGCGTGTCATGTTGTCCGCCGCTTCCATGAGCGTGCGCAACGGTTCCGCGAGGAACGCCGCGTAGCCGTAGAAGGCGACGAGGTCGCCAACCGTGAGCTTCTCGTCGAGTGCGAATCGTGCCGCCAGGAACGTGACCCCGGAAACGATCAGGCCCGGCAGCAGCACCTCGACTGCCGCTAGCCCCGACTCAACCCGGGTGACCGCGAGCGCCGTGCCGCGCAGTTCCTGCGATTCGCGCCGGTAGCGTTCGGCGAACGCGGCCTCGCCGCCGATGCCGCGCAGCACGCGTAGGCCAGCCGCGATGTCGATCGCACGCGCGGTCAACTCGCCCTGTTGTGCACGGAAGTGCCGCTGCCGCTCGTGCAGCGGCCGCAGCAGGAAACCGGTGAGCGCGGTCAGTACTGGCACGCCGAGCAACACGATCAGTCCCAGCGGCGCCGATGTGGTGAGCATGATCACCGCCACCGCGGTGATCGCCACGATCGCACCGGACAGCCTGGCCGTGACGTCGAGTCCACCGCCGATCTCGGCGAGGTCCGAGGTCCCCACGGCCACCACGTCCCCGGCCGCGACGCGCTTCTGTAGCGTCGCGCCGAGTCGGACCGCCTGCCTGGTGATCACCTGCACGGTGATGTAGCCCGCCGCGAGGAAGTTGCTCAATGCGTTGCGGTGTCGCAAGATTCCAGAGACCGCCGTCGTGGCGCCCAGCAGCAGCACGACAGCCGACCAACGCAGCAGCGCTCCGGGGTCGCGGTGGGTGACTCCGACGTCGATGGTGTGGCCGACCACGGCGGGCATGAACGCCTGCGAAACCATCCACACGACGCCGAAGAACATGCCGCCGAGGATGGTCGAGCTCTGGCCACGGGCCAGCCACAGCAGATACCGCGTGGCTGATCGGGCGTCGGGTTGGCCGGGATCCGGCACGGGAAGGCGTCGCATGGCGCCTTCACCGTAGGCGCGCCGCAACGAGGTCGCACCTGAATAAAGACGTACCTGGATCGGCCTGGAACGACCAAGATCGACTGGGATCGACCGAACGACAGTGGCGGCGAAAGGGTGGACCGGCCGATGGAGACCATCGAACTGACCGGGCAAGTACTGCATCCCGATCAGGTGGCGTGGCTCGCCCGCGAAACAGGTCAAACCGCGCGGATCGGGATCGCCCCCGCCGCCTTGGCCCGTGCCACCGCGACCGCCGAGGCCGCCGAGCGCATAGCGATACGCCGACCGGTTTACGGTCGGACGACCGGCGTAGGGGCGAACCGCACCCAGCACGTCGCAGACGGAGACCTCGACCATGGCCTGAGGCTGCTGCGCAGCCACGCGAGCGGAATAGGCCACCTGGTCTCCCCGGCGGCCACCCGCGCCATGCTCATTGTGCGGGCCAATCAGCTGCTGGCGGGCGGGGCGGGGCTGCGGCCGGAGATCATCGAGGCGATCATCGCCGTGCTCAACGCCGACCTGCTCCCGGAGATCCATGAGTACGGCGGACTCGGCACCGCCGATCTGACGGCGCTCGCCGAACTAGGCCTCGCACTGGTCGGTGAGGGTCCGTGGATCACGACCGTAGCGACAGCGGCGCCGGTGGCAGCGCCGACACGGCAAGAAGGTCCCGGGGCCGAGAAGTACGACGCGAACGGCGCGCACGACGAGTACAGCGGACACGACGCGAGCAGCGTGGACGACGCGAACAACGGCGGGCGCGATGCGAACCGCGTGGACGACGCGAGCAGTGAGGGCGACGCGAGCGGCGGGCACAGCGCGAGCAGTGACGGTGATGACCAAGGTCAAGGCACGCCCCCGCCCGCCGACCAGAGTGCCAGTGGAGCGAAGTCCGGCCGCTCCGGCAGCATCGCTTCAACCGACCCGTCGATCCCCCGCAGCACCGATGATCCGCAAGCCGTGCGCACCGCCCCCACCGGCATGCCGAGACTCCAAGGCGCCAGTGGGCCACAGTCAGCCGACACCACAGGCGATGCGCCGGCGTTCCACGGCGCCTCCGGACCACAATCGGCGCGCATCACCTCAGTGGATGCGCCGATCCTCCGCGGCACCGATGCACCGCAACCGATCAGCATCACCTCCGGCGACGCGCTCGCCCTGATGAGCAGCAGTGCTCTGACGATCGGCCGCGCCTGCCTTGAGTGGCGCGACACGTCACGCTGGGTGCACGCCGCGCACTCTGTCGCCGCGCTGACCCACCTCGCCCTCGACGGTTCGATGGAAGCCTTCAGCCAAGCCGTGCACGATCGTCGTCCGCATCGAAGCCTGATGTTCTCGGCGGCCATCATCCGCGCGCTGCTCGCCGGTCAGGTCAGGAAAGCCGCACGCATCCAGGACCCGTTCGGACTGCGCTGCATCCCCCAGGTACACGGCGCCGCGCTCGCGTCGCTTGAATCCGTGGAGCAGGTGTTGGCCGTCGAACTGAATTCCGCGGCCGAGAACCCCCTGATCAGCGTTGACGACGAGTCGGTGTATCACCACGGTGGCTTCCATCAGTCGCTGCTGACGCAATCGCTCGACACGCTCAAGCTCGCGCTCCTCGCCGTCGGCCAACTCTCCCTCGCGCGGCTGGACCTGATGTTCCACCCGGAGTTCACCGGCCTGCGTCCCTTCCTCGCCGACGGAGAGCCTGCCAGTTCGGGCGTGATGATCCTCGAGAACGCCGCCCACGACGCGCTCGCCGAACTACGCAACGCGGCGATGCCCGCCGGCCTCGGCCACGCGGTGCTGTCCCGCGGCGTCGAGGACCACACACCGTTCACCAGCCAGGCAGCGCGGCAGGCCTCCCGCGCTGGAGACTCCCTGCAACTCGTCCTGGCCACGGAACTCGTCGGAGCGATGCGTACGCTGCGCCTGCGCCGCGTCGTCCCGGCCAACGGCACGCCACTCGACGCGCTGTACACCCTCGCCGACGTCCTGGACCCCAACACAGCCGACCGATCGACGACCTCTGACGTCCATACGGCGGCGAGCCTACTGCCCCAATTCGCCGACATCGCGGCCAAGGTGCTGCCCGCAGCCTGGCCACATCCGTTGGGCTGATCACGTCCGGCGACGCGACGTACACGCCCGAAACCCCGCGACAGGCCGCCCATGTCAACCGGTAAGCTGTCCAGGCGTCACGGAACGAGAAGGATCAAGATCGAACTATCCCGCCCACGTAGCTCAGGGGATAGAGCACCGCTCTCCTAAAGCGGGTGTCGCGCGTTCGAATCGCGCCGTGGGCACCCTTCTGACCAGGGCGGACACCGCTGATAGGTGCCCGCCTTGATCATTTGCCCACTATTTTGCCCACGGGTCGATTTCGGAGTCTCCCGCCGACGGGTTCGTGACGACGGCTCGGACGGCTCGGCTGACGGTGACACGGCCCTCGTCGGCGAGCAGAGCGAGGGCGCGGTGCGCGGTGCCGACGGACACGCCGTTGCCCGACGCAAGTTCCTTGACGGTCGGCATCGTGTCACCCGGGGCGAGATCGCCGGCGTCGATGCGCGCGCGAAGCTGTGCCGCGATCTGACGGTATGGGCTATCGGGTTCTTCGGGCTCTGAGTCATCGTCGCGCTGTGACAGGTCTGGGTCGACGGCGTTGACCATCGCGCCACATTCGGCGCAGCGGGCGCTGACGTGGCGGTCTTCGGCGTGCAGGCTGGTCCGGGTGGTGGAGTTGCCGCAGGCGCAGGCGAGCGCCATGCCGTTGACGACGATTGGTGTGGTGTCGGCTGTTCGGCCGGGCCGGGGCAGTTGTTTGCTGATGACGGTGGCGGTGCGCTCGTCAGCCCCCGGATTCCAGGCGGAGTAGACACGTGGGATGGTTGCCCCTCCAGAGCCGTCGCCGAGGCGGCCCGCCACGGTGCGCAGGTCGACTCCGGCCGCGATCAGTTCAGTGGCGCTGTAGTGGCGTAGCGAACGCAGCCGGGTGCTGGTCAGCTTCAGGCGCCCGGCGGTGCGGTCGCGGCGCTGGGAGACTGTGCTCGGCTTCCACGACTCCGCGCCGTCGGGTTGGTACGAGAAACAAGTAGGCGGTCTCGTCGAGCTCTAGGCCGAGCGCCGTGGAGCGCTCGGCGGCGAGGTTTGCGCAGGGCGAGCAGCACCTGTTCGGTGTCGCAGTCGAAGGAGATGCGCCGCTTCCGGTGGGTCTTGGTGTCCTTGCGTCGCCGCTGGCGGCGCAGTTCCTGCTCGCTGAATGCCACGCTGAGCACGCGGCTGTCGAAGTCGACGTCGCACCACCGTAGGCCGCACAGTTCACCGCGGCGACAACCGGTGACCATGGGCAAGCCACAGGTAAGCCGCCCAGTCGAAGGCTCTCTTCCAGGCGTCGTTGAGCAGCCGAGCCGCTTCCCGGGCGCTCGGTGGATCCGGGATGACGGCTTGGTTCGTGCGACCTCGCGCGTCGCGGCCGGCGTGAGCCGCTTCGATGACATTGCCTGGCGGGAGCGGTGATCAGGAGATATAACCCCACCAAATGGAAGGAATAGGTGGTAAGTAAAGCTGTAAGAGCGGTTTGATCTCCCCGGTCTGTCGAGGCCACCAAAAGCGGCGTTGCCCTTGCCCGCCCGGAACCCGTCGGCCGCGCACAAGATCGCAGGTCCACAAGATCGCCGAGGATGTCGGCTGGTCCGACGCCTTAGATCTCGGGAGCATCGTGCCGATCGACGAGTTGGCCGTCGTCATCGAAAGGGCCGTACTCGACGAGATCGCTTCCGGTCTGAACATGCACCGCCGCGGTCAGGACGGCATCGAGGACAGGACGTCGAGCTTCTGCGATACGGCGGCCCGGGATGTTCCCCGGGCCGCCGTATCTGTTTCAAAGGCCAGCAGGACGACCCAGACCACTGGCCCGTTTTGGCCAGGATGCACGGTTTGCACTGGTCCTCTAGAACAGCCTTATGGCGACGCATTGGACGTGTCCGTTGTCCGTTTTCGACGCAACGTTGGAAACGACGCGCGGGCGGCTTACCAGCTCGCGATCGACTCCGGACATGCCGACGCGGCGACACTCGCTGAGGAAGCACTCACGGCGCTGTCCTCCGAAATGACTCAACCTGAGGAAGAAGCCTTTTGACAGGCCCAATTGACGCCGCAGTCCCAATGCGGTCCCATTAAGTCGCCTACCGCCACTTCGACGCTGGTCAACGCCGTACCGGCCAAGCCACTGTAAATCCGCTGCCACTGCGGACGAGCCGCATCGTTGACTGCCTGCGGAGTCGAGCTGCGGAGGTCTGTGGTTCGAATGGACAACCCGCGAAGAGCCGCGAACCACCGCCGACCTGTGGGGTGGCTTCGGCGAAGAAGGAAGCCCAGCGCCGCCCGTTGGGAGAAATCTGGGAGACGATCAAGGATTCTGGATCCACCAGGACCGAGCCATGCCGACGTGCACCGAAGCCGTGACCAGGCCCGATAGGTATCAACGGACGTCGCAGGGGTCTGCATACGCTGTTTCGGAACAAAGAGGTCGGGGGTTCAAATCCCGCCGCGCTGGCCGAATCGCCGCTGATGCTGAATCACTGCAGAAGCCCCGGTCGGCGATCGCATTCCGGGGTATGTAGCTGCACGTCATTGCCGCAGTCCCACCGGCGAGAATACAGGTCTGATAGTCCTTCGATCATTGCTGAACGTGCATTCCCCAATGCGCTTCCGCTCGGTCATAGGGCACCGTTGGACGGCAGTGAGCGCAAGCTCGGCGGCGGACTGGGCGTCTGTCATACGTCGCGTTCAAGGCCATGTCACACGCACGGCCCCGGAGTGTTTCGTGATTGCCCTGTTTGTTCATGGGATGCCGTGGAGTGTCAGGACGTCGGTGGGGTTGAGGTGGGCGCGGCGGGCGCTGGCGGTGTTGGCCCAGCCGGCTTTGCGCAGGGCGGTGCGCACGATGTCGCGCAGGGCGGCGAGCACGGCCGGGGCGTTGCGGGTGCGCACCGCGCAACGGTCTTCGCCGAAGACGACGTCGCGGATCCAGTGGGCGCTGTTCTCTATCGTCCAGTGGCCGCGCAGCCATCCGGCCAGTTCAGCGGCGGTGGCCTGCTCGGCGGACAGATTGGTGATCGCGTAGACGGTCTCGGTGCTGAAGCGTTTCGTGCCCAGCGCCCGGCGTTTGCGCACCACCCGCAGGACTTGGCGCGCGTGCGGGAACAACAGTCCTTTGACGGTGACGACCTGCACCAGGCGTTGTTCTTCGCGGCCGTGGCCACGCCCGTGGCTTCGGTGCAGCACCGGCACGTGCTTCCACGGCAGGGCCCGCAGTTGCGCCGCGAGGGTGGGCTGGTTGTCCTTGATCGTTAGTAGATAGTGGGCGTTGCGCTGTTCGACCAGGTAGACGGCGTGGCCGCGCTGGGCGTGCAGGGCATCCATGGTGAACACCGCCCCCGCGACATCGGCGTTGTCGAGCTGGCCCAGCAGCCGGGGGAACTCGGGGATCTCGTTCGTCTTCGCGGCGATCTCGCGCGACGCGGCGGTCAGTGCGTCGTGATGGCGCACCACCGAGAGCACGTTGACCTGCGATCCGTCGGGCCGGTACGCGCCGCGCAGGCACTTTCCGTCCACCGCGTAGGCGATGCGCCGCGGCGGGCGCGTTGGCCGGTCCCGCTCGCGTGCACTTTTCGCGGCGCGTCGCTGCTCGCGCTCGCCCACCCCGTCCGGCGCCCGGTTTTCGCTCGCAGGCGGGATCAGGGCTTTGAGCCGGGCGAAACCGGCCGCGGCCAGCGCCCCGGGGTCTACCCGCGCGAACAGCTCGCGCAGCGTGCCCTCGTCCGGGGCCAGATAGCGACCCGACCATGGATCGAACGGGGCGCCGAGACGGGCCAACACGCTCTGGTCCGCGCGCCGCGCCCACTCCGCGACCGCGGTCAGCGAGTCGTACCCGGGCGTCGAGAGAGCACACACCCCGATCGCCAACAGGGTGGCCAGCCGATAACGCCGGCCTCGGGCACTGCGCGGGTCCGCCACCGCCTCCAACCGCTCCAACAACCCAGGCGAAGCATGCTGACCAGCTGAAACTGCCGGACCGCCGCTGTCGGACGGCAGCAGTTGGGCCGCAGCGACCTCGAGCGTGGACAATGGGCCCGCGAGCACGGCACTCCTGACGATCGTGAAGCGTAGAGAACTCCATGATCTCCAAGTGCCGTGCTCGCCTCACGCCAGACCCATCACAAACCCCTGCCACTCAAACCAGGACAAGCGCGGAACACTCCGGGGCCGTGATGTCACACGTTCTCGCCAGTGGGCGAGGTTGCTGCGGGTGGCGAGGGTATCGGGGTGGTCAGGGCCAAGAACGCGTAGCCGGTCGGTGAGCAGCGCCTCGAACTCGATGGCTGCCCCGTACGCGTCACCCGCTTGGCCGCGAATGTGCGCGAGGTTGCCACGGGTGGTCAGGGTGTCGGGGTGGTCGGGTCCCAGGACGCGTAGCCGGTCCGTGAGCAGCGCTTCGAACTCGGCAATCGCCCCGGCCACGTCGCCCGCCTCACCGCGCCAGCTCGCCAGGTTGTTACGGGTGGCCAGGGTGTCGGGGTGGTCGGGTCCCAGGACGCGTAGCCGGTCCGTGAGCAGCGCTTCGAACTCGGCAATCGCCCCGGCCACGTCGCCCGCCTCAC
>JBKOWZ010000230.1:0-7946 GCA_046724665.1 Actinomycetota bacterium | reverse complement strand
GGGCCGACCGGTTCGTCCCCGCCGAGTCAGTACGCCGATACGCGTCGCTGCTGCCGGACGCCCGGCTGCTCGTGCTCGAAGGGGCCGGCCACATGCTGGTCCTCGAGCAGCCGGACGCGGTGGGCGACGCGGTCCTCACCTTCCTCAAGGAGTCGTCAAGATGACCGAGACCGAGCTGTCCCTGGATCACGCCCTCGCGATGCTGGCCGCGGTGGTCGAGCAGGCACGCGCCGACGGCGCCGTGGTCGCCGCGGCCGTGCTCGACGCGGCGGGCGCGACCGTCGCCGCGCAGCGGATGGACGGGATCTTCCCGGCCGCCGCGACGCTCGCGGACCGCAAGGCGTACGGCGCGCTCAACTGCCGGATGGCGACCCGCGCGGCGAGCGACGTCTTCCCCGAGCCGATCCGCCAGGCGCTGGTGGCGGCCGAACCGCGCATCAGCTTCCTGCACGGCGGCGTGCCCGTGCTGCGCGGCGGCGCGGTGGTCGGCGCGCTCGGCGTCGCCGGAGGCACCGGCGAACAGGACGCAGCGTGCTGCGAAGCCGCGCTCGCCGCGCTCACCCGGTTCGCCGAGTTCGCCGAACTTCAGACAGCGGATCTCTAGACCACAGTGGATCTTTAGACCGGAGTGGATCTCTAGACCACAGCAGCCACCGCCGGCTGAGACACGGCGGCTTCAATTGCGCGGACCGCGGTCGTCACGCCGTCTTCTGCCCGCAGGAGGCGGCCGACCGCGGCCGCGCGCCGGCGTATGTCGGGGCGGCCGAGCAGGATCAACGCCTCGGTCAGGCTCTGCGTGCCGAGGTCGCGGAACGCGCGCCGACCGCCCGCGCGCAGCCGCTCGACCCGCGCGCCCCAGAACGGCTGATCCATGAACATCGAGAACACGAACGTCGGCCGCCCGGCGGTCAGCCCGGCCGCGGTCGTGCCCGCGCCGCCGTGGTGCACGACCGCCTGGCAGAGCGGGAAGAGCCGCTCGTGGTCCACGGCATCGACCATCGCGGCCCGCGGCGGCAGTGCGTCGGCGAGCCCTGACAGCCGCGTCCAGCCCGCGCCGATCAGGATGCGTACTCCCGCCTTCGCCGCCGCGGTCAGCGCCATGTCCAGCACCGGGGCGGGGTCGAGGATCGGCATGCTGCCGAAGCCCAAGTACACCGGCGGCGGCCCGTCCGCGAGCCAGTCGGCCAGCCGCCCGACGGCGTCGGTCTCGCCGAGCCGCTCGCGCACCTCCTCGGGCAGCCGCCAGTAGCCGGTCATCACGTTGCGCAGCCCCCAGTCGCGCGGCCGTGGCACCAGCAGCGGGCTGTAGCCGTGCAGAAACGTCAGGTCCGTGTCCGCGGCGCGGTGGATCAGCGAGGCGGTCTCGGCCGGCAGGCCGAGCGAGCGTCGCAGCGTGTTGACGGCTTCGTGCTTGCCGCGCCAGTAGATCCGCTCGAACTCCTGGTAGGTGCGCAGGTTCTCCTGCCCGGTCCGCAGATCCGTCGCACGTTGCCGCACGGCGCTGAAGACCTGCGCGAAGGCCGTCGTACGCAGCCACGGGGTCAGGTATCCGCCGATCAGCCGCACGCCGAGCGCCTCGCAGATCGGCGCCGCGTAATCGTCGATCTGCGCGCCCGCGATCACCGCGTCCGCGCCCTCGGCGACCGCGGTGATGCCCGAGGCGATGCCGTCCAGCGAGCCGGTGAGCCAGGCGTTGGCACCGTCCAGCAGCGCCTCCGGCGTACCGGCGGCCAGCGCGTGCTGCCCGGCCTCGGAGGTCATGAACCAGCGGGTGTCGAGCGTGTCCATCGGCACGAACCGCAGACCTGCCGCGGCGACGAGCGGCGCCGCGTCGATGTTCGCGGTCAGCGCGACCTCGTGCCCCGCAGCGGCGAGGGCGTGCCCGAGTGCCGTGTACGGCTGGATGTCGCCGCGGCTGCCGTTGATCGCGATGCCTATCCTCATGCTTCAAGGCTGGCGCCGGTCGCCGTGTTCGAATATCCGGCGATTCCCGGCGCCCGACCCCGAATCCCGCGTCAGCGCGCCGCGGCGGCCTTCTTCCGGAAGTGCACGGCGACCAGCACGAACAGGATGAACGACACCGCGTACATGGCGGCCTCGCTGCGGAATACGACGTCGTACCCGTGCATCGCGGCACCCGCGGGATCGTCGCGATGAACCCCGACGGCGACGTATCCGGCGACCGCGATGCCGTAAACGGAGTTGAGCAGCGAGTTGCCCAGCGACCCGCCCATCTGCTGCGTCGTCGCGATCGCGGCGCTGGCCACGCCGGCGTCCGCCGGATCGATCCCGGAGAGCACCACGTTGTTGAGCGGGAAGAGGGAGAGCGCGACGCCCATCCCCATCGCGATCTCCGGCAGCATGACCCGCGTCGGATAGGGGTCGGCGGCCGACAGCGTGCCGAAGGCGAGCAGCGCGCCGGTGCTCAGCGCCGCCCCGGTCAGCATGAGCGCGATCGGCCCGGCCCGCACGATCCGGCTGGCGCTCAGGTTCGCGGTCAGGATCACCGCCAGCGCGAAGGGCAGGAACGCGAACCCGGTGTGCAGCGCGCTGTACTGCTTCGTGGTCTGGAAGTAGTAGGTCAGGAAGAGGAACAGCGACAGTTGGGCCGCGTTCGCCAGCAGCGCCGCGAGGTAGAGCAGGGCGCGGTGATACTCGGTCACGACGCGCAGCGGCAGCAGCGGTGCGCGGCTGCGCAGTTCGATGCCGATGAACGCGGCGATCAGCGCGCCGCCGAGCGCCAGCGGCACCACCGTGGACGGCGAGCTCCAGCCGTCCGGCTCGGCCCGGGTGAACCCCTCGGCCAGGCAGGCGAGGCCGAGCGTCACGGTGACGGACCCGGCGACGTCGTAGCCCCGTCTCGGCGCGGGCTGGTCGCCGCGCAGCGCCACGGCGCCCGCCGCGGCGACGATCACGGCGAGCGGGACGTTGATCAGCAGGCACCAGCGCCAGGACCCGTACTGGGTCAGCACACCCCCGGTGATCAGCCCGATCGCGGCGCCGCTGCCGGAGACCATGCCGAACACGGCGAAGGCGGTGGCCCGCTCGGCGCGCTCGGTGAAGGTGACCGAGACCAGCGACAGCACCGCCGGGGCGACCACGGCGGCCATCGCGCCCTGCAAGGCGCGCGCGGCGAACAGCATCCCGCCGCTCTGCGCCGCGCCGCCGAGCGCGGAGGCCGCGCCGAAGGCGAGCAGCGCCCACACGAAGGTCCGCTTGCGGCCGAGCCGGTCCACCAGGCGCCCGCCGAGCAGCAGCAGGCCGCCGAAGGAGATCGCGTACGCCGAGACGACCCACTGCCGGTCCGCCGTCGAGATGCCGAGTGAACGCTGCATGCTCGGCAGCGCGACGAAGACGACCGCCAGGTCGAGCACCGTCATCAGCTGCGCCACCGCGACCACGGCGAGCGCCCACCATTTGCGCCGGTCGCCGCCGAGCCGGGCGCCCTGCCGAGTCTCGCTGTCGTTCGCGGTGGAACTGGTGCTCACGGTCACCGATACCGATCCGAGAAGGCGCCGACGCGGCGCGAAGTCCCCGTTCACGGAGGGCAGAAAAGCAGAGCCCTGCTATGCTCGGACCAAATTAGCCAACTGCCGCAGAATGTGTCAAGTCGCCCCAGCGCGTTCGATCAGCGGCCGGTCCGCCGGCGCGTCGATCGTGCGGCCGGTCAGCTTCCGCCGTCGAGGATGATCCAGGTGCGGCCGGGCTTGAGCTGCATCGGGGCGCCGTTGACCGTGTAGCTGGTCGGGGCGGTGTCGCCGGGCTTTGACCACTGTCCGCGCCAGACCTTGCCGTCGCGGTAGAACTCCGCCGCGCCTTGGCCGGTGGTCTGCGTGAAGACCTCGTTGTCGGGATGCCCGGCGTTGTGGTCGGTGTACTTGCCCGGCACGATCCGCACGTGCTGGACGATGACGTTGTCGGCGTTCGTGCGCCCCTGGTCGGTGGTCGTGGCTGAGTGGCCGTCAACCGACAGCAGCCACCTGGCTCCCGACGCGGTGAACGTGAACGAGGCGTCGGGCATGGCGACGCTCAAGGACGTGGCGGCGTGTCCGTCGGCAGGCGCCGGGCCGAAGCGGAAGCCGACGTCCCTGGCCTGGGCCAGGTCCTTGTAGGAGGCGAAGATCTGCGCCGGGGAGATGTACGTGGGGTCGTTGCCGCCGTTGCTGAAGTGCTTCGCCGCGTTGGCGGGGGTGATGGTGCGCAGATCGGCCTTCGCCAGGTCCGGCAGCAGCCCGGAGATCGCGCCCGAGTAGGCCAGCCCGACGTGGCCGTAGGCGGCCAGCAGCGGAATGTCGGTCTGCCGGGCGCTGCGGACCGGCCCGATGCGGGTCGGGATGCGCGAGGTGCTGCTGAAGACGGCCAGGTAGCGGCTCAGTCCGCCTTCGACCCGGATGACGTAGACCACGTCGGCCGAGTTCAGGCCGGTCTGTCCGCGCTGCGCCGAGCCGACGTTGTCGATCTTGACCGCGAGCACGCGGCCGGCCGTGCCGAGCCCGGTCAGCGGGTTTCTGACCGCCTTCGCCGGGGCCGCCGGGCCGCTGGAGCAGCCCGCGATGCCGAGGGACGCGCCTAAGCCGAGTACGACGAGGGCCACGATCCCGAGCGTGATCCTTCGACGCGTCGCCGTCCCGGTGCCGTGCGGACCCGGGCTCGCCTGGTTCGCCATTCGCAATCACCACCGAGACCACTGTCTCAGGACACGCGCGATAGGACGAATCGGATGAAGCGTTGGATCGCGGCAGGCCGCCCAGGCACCCGCTGCGCGAGTCAGCCCAGCGCGGCGAGGAGCTCGGCGAGCTCGTCCGGCCTGGTGAACATGGGCCAGTGGCCGGAGTCGAGATCGACGAACTCCAGGTGCTTCGCCCTGGTCAGCTCCGGCAGGTGCCCGCCGTCGATCCACTCCTGCGCCTGAGCGGGCGAGAACTCCGGGCACACGAGCACGACCGGGACGTCGAAGCGCCGCTCGTCCGTCAGCCGCACCACGCCCGTGGCCACGTCCCCGGGCACCGGGACCGCGACGGCCTCGAAGCGCCGCCTGGCCTCCTCGTCGAGGTCGGCGGAGTCCGGGCCCTCGAACGGCTCCCAGCCGGGGAAGGGCACGGCGCTGTCCTTCACCTCGAACTTGCCGTCGTAGGGCGCGCCGTCCGGGGAGGGGAAGCCGCCGATCATCACGACCTTGCCGACCCGGTCCGGCCGCGCGTCGGCGGCGAGCCAGGCCAGCGAGCAGGCTGCCGAGTGCCCGACCACGATCGGCTTCCCGGCGCCCGGGCCGGCCGCGGCTGTCGCGTCCACCGCGGCGACCACCGCGGCGACCTGGTCGTCAAGCGTGGCGTTCACGGCGCCGTCGCCCTGGCCCGGCAGGGTGAGCGGCACGGCGCGGTGGCCGAGCCGCTCCAGCGCGGACACGACGCCGTCCCAGGCCACCGACCCGTCGAGCCACAGGCCGCCGATGAGCAGGAAGTCCATGATCATTTCTCCTCGCGAAGCTCGGTCACTCGGTCCGGACATCACGCTAGAGCCGATTCCGGACGATGTACTTCCGGTTTCCAACTGCTTAGCCTGTCCGTGTGCCGACCGACGTCAGCCCCACCGCACGGGCGTTGCGCGCGCTCGAGGTGCTTCAGGCCCGCTCGAGCGTGACCGCCGACCAACTGGCCGAGCGGCTCGGCGTCACCGAGCGGGCCGCGCGCCGGTACGTGGAGATCCTGCGGGAGGCCGGGATACCCGTCGATTCGGTCCGGGGTCCGCACGGCGGGTACCGGCTGCGGCGCGGGGCGAGGCTGCCGCCGGTCGTCTTCACCCAGGCCGAGGCGCTCGGCCTGGTGATGGCGGTGCTCGACGGCCAGCCGGCCGCCGTGGACGGCGGCGACCCGGTCGGCGCCGCGCTGGGGAAGGTCATCGAGGCGCTGCCCGAGGGCGTCGGCCGGCAGGCGGCCTCACTGCGGGAACACGCCTCAGCCGCGCCCGACCGCTACTCGGCCCGCCCGGACCCGGTGCGTACCAGCACGCTCGTCGCCGCCGTCGCGGCCCGACGGCGGGTTCTGATCACATACTGCAGCGAGGCCGGCAACGAGTGGAACGCCGAGGTGGATCCGTGGGCGGTCGTTGTCCGCTACGGACGCTGGTACCTGCTGTGCCACTCCCATCGCGCGAACGCGATCCGCACCTACCGGATCGACCGGCTGCGCGCGGTCCGGCAGACCGCGCACGAGTTCGAGCCGCCAGACGGCCTCGACCCGGTCGCGGTGCTGGAACAGAACCTCGGCGTCGGCTGGGAGTACCCGACGCGCGTACGCTTCGACGCCCCGGCCGCCGAGGTGGCGCCGTGGATCCGGCCGCCGATGGGACGGCTCGAACCGGACGGTGACGGATGCGTGCTCGTCGGCAGCACCAGCAATCCCGCGATGTACGCGCAGGAGTGGCTGGCGACCGTGCCGTTCGCCTTCTGTGTCGAAGGCGGCCGGGAACTGCGCGACGCCGTCGCGGCGGTCGCGGCTCGCTTCGCCGCGGCTCTCACGCCCGATCGCCCCTGACGCGGCCGCACGACTCAGGGCACGCAGTTGGTCGCAGTACTCGTCGGTTCGACTGGAATCCCTTGACGCCTCATGCACTTCAGGCGAATCATGAGCTACCGTCAGTTTTGTCCGTAACGATCAGTTACCCTCGAGATCAGCCCACTTTCGGGATGTGAGGTCAATGATGATCGAGCGTCAGATAGATAGTGCGGACCGAGTTGTTAGCGCTAACAGCATCAGCGGGGCAGCCTCCGGCGAGCCCGCCGACAGAGCCGCGACGGGATCCTCGCGGCGCGGCCTGCTCAAGGGGCTGATGGCCGGTGGCGGCGCCGCGGCGACCGCGTCGCTGCTGGCCGCGTGCACCAGCGGGCACAACAGTGCCGGCGGCTCCGGCGCGGGAAACTTCGCCAGCACGCCGAAGTGGAAGTTCGTCTTCGTCAACCACGTCACCACCAACTCCTTCTTCGTGCCGACCCGCTACGGGCTCGAGGACGCGGCCACCCTGCTCGGCATCAGCACGCCGCAGTGGACCGGCTCGGAGGGCGGCGTGGTCTCCGAGATGGTCAGCGCCTTCGAGACGGCGATCAGCGGCGGCGCGGACGGCATCGCGGTGGCGCTCACCGACTCCCGCGCCTTCGTCGGCCCGACAAAGGCCGCGCTGGCGGCGGGCATCCCGGTGGTCGCGTACAACGCCACCGCGCCGGACAACTACCCGCTGGCCTACGTCGGCCAGGACCTGTACCAGTCCGGGGTGCTGATGGGCCAGCGCATCGCGAAGGAAGTGACCTCCGGCACGATCCTGGTCGGCATCTCGCAGCCGGGCGGCAACAACGTGCAGCCCCGGCTGGACGGGATCAGGGCCGCGCTCGCCAAGGACGCCCCCGGCGTGACCGTGCACAGCGTCAACACCGGCGCCGCGCAGGCCGGGGAGCTGTCCGCGATGGAGGCGGCGTATCAGGGCGCGCAGAACGCCAAGGGCCTGTACGCCGTGGACGCGGGCAGCACCGCCGCGATCGCGCAGCTGATCGCCAAGCGGGGCATCGCCGGGAAGGTGCACGCCGGCGGCTTCGACACGCTGGCCGACACGATCAACGGCGTCAAGAGCGGGGCGATGGACTTCACCATCGACCAGTCCGCCTACCTCCAGGGCTTCCTCAGCGTCCTGTACCTCTACATGTACCGGCTGTCCGGCACCCTGGTCTCCCCGCCGGCCACCGACACCGGCCTGACCTTCGTGACGAAGGAGAACGTCGCGCCGTACGCCTCGGCCGCGGCCAGATTCGAGGGCGGCACGAACAAGGACCTGATACCCATGCCGAAGTCGATCCCGCTGCCGCCGCCCTCGACGGTGCAGCTGTAGGAGCGGACATGGCCGACGCCGGAACCGACCCGCGACACCCCGCGTCCACCGCCGCCGAGTCGCCGAAGAAC
>JBKOWZ010000072.1:0-3788 GCA_046724665.1 Actinomycetota bacterium | reverse complement strand
GAGGTCGAGTGAATCGACCATGCGGTCCAGGTGGTAGTAGTAGCCCTCTTGGTCGCGGTACATCAGGTCGCCGGTCAGGAAGTAGCCGCGCACCCGGGTGCGGTACGTGGTGGCCGAGTCGTTCCAGTAGCCCAGCGCGAGGGTCGGCGACCTCGTGCCCAGCTCCCCGACCTCGCCCGGACCCAGCGGCTCACCATCCGGACCGAGCACTTCGCAGTCCACGAACGCGTGCGGCTTCCCCACGCAACGACCGTAACGGTTGCTGTCCATGGTGTGGGTGATGAAGAAGTGAGAATGGCCCATTTCCGTCGATCCGAGGCCGTCGATGAACACTGATCCGGGTCGGCGCACCCGTCCCCGCGCGGTGGCGAACACCCGGCTGCCGACCGCGACGAGCCGGCGGATGTGCGCCTCGTGCGCGCAGTCGCCGGTGTTCCACCACAGGCACACCGACTCCAGGTCGCGCCCGGCAAGGTCGCGTCCCGCCAGGTCGGCCCAGGTCGCGGCGAAGCCGAAGACGCCGTGCGGCTTCCACTGCTCGATCGCGTCCAGCACGGCCGGGCCGGTCTGGTCGGACAGGGCCGCGAACTGCGCGTTGAAGCTGAGCGCCTGGTTCACCGCGATGAGCGTCGCGGCGTGCGGCGACGGCAGGGCACTGAGAATCCGGTCGGCGCCCTGCGGGACCGGCAGCGAAAGGCGGTGCTTGACCGCCGCGTAAAGGCTCGAATGCGAGTGCACGACCGCCTTCGGCATGCCGGTCGTACCGGAGGAGTGCGTGATCGCCACCGGATCGTCCGGCCAGTGCCGGTACGGCGCCGGCGCGCTGTCGGGATCGGCCGCCGAGCCAAGGTCCGCCGGGTCGGCCAGCAGCGGCACGCCGCAGTCGCGGCCGGCCAGTGCGGCGCGGTGCGCGGCGTCGGCGATCAGGCCGGTCGCCTTCAGCCTGCTGATGAACAGCGCCGCCCGCTCGCCGTCCACGTTCGGGTTGACCAGCGCCGGGATCGCGCCGAGCCGGCACAGCGCGAGGAAACTCAGGATATTGTCCGCGGCCGTCGTGGTGAACACGGCGACCGGGTCGCGCGGCCGCACGCCCAGCGCGTGCAGCGCGGCGGACCTGGCCCGCACCGCGCGGTCGAGTTCGCGCACGGTCCACGGCCGCCAGGCGGCCCGGTCGTCCACCCGCGTGTCGAAGGTCACCCTCGGCTCGTCCAGGCCGACGCCGAGCCGGACGCGCGTGGCCAGGACGTTCCCGGCGCCGACCTGCGGGTCGGCCGCCAGCAGTGCGCGGATGTTGGTCGGGCTCATCGTTGGCTTCCTCTCGGGACCGTTCGTTCGGGTCCCCCCTGGTCCCCGTCGTCAGAGGGCTGATTTGAGCGCGGAACCGGCGCGCCGGTGCGTCGGCTGATCGGGTGGATCGGGTGGATCGGGTGGTTCAGTGCTGGCGGCCGAGGAGCACCGCCTCGGCCCGGTCGCGCCCGCCGGGCGCCGCGCCCTGTTCGGCCGCGATGAGCAGGACCTCGTCGGCGTCCCCGTCGCGCAGCAGCCAGCGGGCCTCGGCGAGCGCGGCGGTGGGAATGCCGTTGATGTCCTGAGGCGGTGGGCTGATGCACACCACCGGCCCGGTCAGCCGGCTGCGGGCCGCGATGTGGCCCAGCACGGCGTTCGGGTTGGACTGGAAGAACAGCAGCGGGGGTACCCGCCGGCCGTTCTGGACCGCGTCGGCGATCGCCTGGGCGGTGGCCCGGTCTCCGCCGACGCTGGAGAGCAGGAGCGCGGTACGCCGCGTCCCGGCCTCGGAAAGCAGGGTGCTGCCGCCGTCGTCGATCCCTGCTTCCGCCTCGGCCGCGTCGGCGGACGCCGGATCCGGCGCGGCGCGCCGCCGCAGGCAGCGCTCGGCGGTCTCGGCGACCAGCGGATTGAAGGAGGAGACGATGAAGCCGGGGATCTCCGGCAGCGTGTCGTCCTCGGTCTCCGGCCATCGCGCGTAGGACAGCACCCGTAGGCCGAGGCTGTGCGCAGAGGCGATCGGCCAGGTGTCCGCCGTGGTCTCCGTCATGCCGCACCCACCAGCAGCGCGGTGTTCGCGCCGCCGAAGGCGGAGTTGACGCTGAGCGCGTAGCCGGGCTCGGCGCGGTGCGGGCCGTCCAGTACCAGATCGAGCCGGCAGTCCTCGTCCGGGCCGAGGTACCCGGCGTTGACCGGCAGGACTCCCTGGTGCACGGCCAGCACGGTGACCGCGAACTCCAGCAGCGCCGAGGCCTCCAGGGCGTGCCCGTGCACTGACTTGGTCGAGCTGACCGCGGGCCCGCCCGGGCCCCGGCCGAAGACCCGGTGCAGCGCGGCCGCCTCCGCGGCGTCGCCCATCTTCGAGCCGCTCGCGTTGGCGTTCACATAGCCGACCCGCGCGGGCTCGATCCCGGCGCGGCCGAGCGCGTCCCCGATCGCCCGGGCCAGCCCGGAGCCGTCCGGGATCGGCCGGCAGACGTGGTATGCGTCCCCTGAGCTGCCCCAGCCGGCCACCACGGCGAGCACCTCGGCCCCGCGGCGGCGCGCCTTCGGCGCGGATTCGAGCACCGCGGCGACGACGCCGTCGCCGAGCAGCAGCCCGTCGCGCCCCTGGCTGAACGGCCGCGGCAGACCGGTGCGGGTGAGCGCGCGGCCGGCGTCGAAGACCGCGAACATGTCCGCCTCGACCAGGTATCCGGCCGCGACCACGACGCGGTCGGCGGCGCCGGACCCGATCAGGGAGGCGGCGTGCGCGATCGCGGTGCTTCCCGCGACGCAGGCGCAGGTGTACGTCCGGTCCACGCCGAGCAGGCCGCAGCGTTCTGCGATGCCCTGGGAAACCCGCGCGGCGACCGGCGCCGTCCGCGGATCGGCGTGCAGAGACAGCAGCACCGGCACGTCGGCGGCGTCTCGTGGACGCAGCCCGGACTGCCGGCAGGCGTCATCGATCACGCAGATGAGTTCGTCCGCCAGCTGCGGCGCCCCCGGCGACAGCGCGGCGTGCTTGGTAGCCCGGCGTGCGACATCGAACCGTTCGACCGGCGCGAAGCCCGGCCGTCCCGCGGCGATCGCTTCGGCCAGCGGCCCGGTGCCCCGCCCGAAGGCGCAGAACACACCGAGGCCGGTGACGGCGACCGGCGTCACAGACCCCCCGGCGGTGTTCACGTCAGTTCGGCTCCGGTTCCGCCGCGCCGTGCAACAGCGCCCCCAGCACGTGCGCGGCGTCCTCGACGGTGTGGATCGAGGCCAGCTGCTCGTCGGTCGGGTCGAGCACCACCGAGTACCGCTGTTCGACCTCCGCGATCAGCCAGGTCAGCTCCAGCGAGCCGACCACGTCGTCCACCGACTCCGGGGCCCGGTCGCCGAACGCGGCCAGCATCGCGATCACGGCGCCCCGGTCGAGTGCGGGCGGCGCGGTCACAGCGCGCTGCCGACGGCCGTGCCGTTCATCCGGGAGCTCACCTCGGCGGTGAACTCGTCGATGGTCATCAGGGCCGTGCTCTCCATGTCGTCGAGCTCGAACTTGACCCCGTACTCCTCCTCGACCTGCACGGCGAGGTCGGCCAGCGCGAGCGACTCGAGGTCGAGCCCGGCCGGGCCGAGCACCGTGTCCCCGGTGACGTCGGAGACGTCGTAGTTCATCTCGCGCAGCGCGGCGATGACGAAGTCGCGTATCTTGTCGCGCATCTGTTCTCCCTACAGACGTGTCTAAGCTCTCGGTGTGCGGGCGGCGGCGCGCCGCTAGCGGCGGTCCGCGGCGGCAGCGGCACCCTCGGCCTGTC
>JBKOWZ010000251.1:0-28047 GCA_046724665.1 Actinomycetota bacterium | reverse complement strand
GTCCAGATGTCGAATGGCTCCACCGCAGCAACGTATGTCAACGCGTGCTGAGACGACCGTCAGCGTGAAAGTTGCGCCGCTGACCGCTGTGGAGTCGACACGGTTTTCAACACCACCTCGCTTCCTCGCTTCTTCTCTGGTCGTGCCATGTGCGGCCTGGACGCGATTCATGGAGTCGGTGGTGGATTTTGGCCACGGCTCCGCCCACCGTGCGGCTCGCTTGGTTCGGTGCGGCAGGGTTCTTGCTCATGACAGCCTGACTTCACGATCACTGGCACATGGGGCGTGTTGGCTGCACGATGATCGCCCACGCCCGCCCGACCTCGCCGCAGATGCCGGACGCCAACGGCATCCGGCTGCACGACGGCTGGGCGTGGATCTCAGCAACGGATCAGAACGTCGTTGTCGATTGCGGACCGCCGACGACGGCAGCGCCGGGCCACTCGAGGTGATCGCGTCCGCGTTGCAGACGGACGACTTCGCCTTCGCTGAGTCCGGCAACGTCTACGTCGCGACACACGCCGCCTTCCAAAACGACGACGGCTGGGCACTCCAGACCTGATCCTCGTTGCGCAGCAGCCGGACCCTGGCGCTCCCGTCGGTGATATCACCGACCGCGCCGACCTGGGTGAAGACCATGTCGTGGGTGAAGGTTCCGGCGGCCGAAACAATGCATGTGCCATTCGACTCGTCGTCACGTCCCTGGACGTCGTAGCACTCGCCGCACTGGTGCGCCTACGAGTCCGGCAGTGTTGCGAGCTCGCACGGTCGTTCGTTCAGCCGATCTCCCGACTGTCGGACGAGCGCACTGCGGCCTTAGGCTGACTTCACCGGAGATCCGGACCACGACCATGCGATGACGCACATACAAGGGTGGAGGAACTCGGGTGGCAGCGAGCAAGGCACCCTCCCGGATCTTCGTCTCGCACCTGGCCGGGCAGGCGGTTTTCGACCAAGACGGCGACCAGGTGGGGCGGATCAGGGACGTCGTGGTGGCGTTGCGCGACTCCGGCGAACGCCCACGCGTGCTCGGCCTGGTCGTCGAGGTCACCGGACGGCGCCGGGTGTTTCTACCGATGACGCGGGTCGACATCGCCGAGGACGGCCGCGTACTCTCCACCGGCCTGATCAACATGCGCCGCTTCCAGCAGCGTCCCGGCGAGAGCCTGCTGCTGGCCGAGCTCGCCGACCGCAGCGTGCGGCTGGTGTCGGACGGCACGCCGGTGCGCGTGGCCGACGTCGCCGTGGATCAGGACGCGAGCCGGGACTGGGAAGTGACCAGGCTGTTCGTCCGGCGTCCCGGCAAGGGCCTGCGACGGCGCGGCGAGACGTCGATAGAGGACTGGGAGGCGGTGACCGGCTTCGTGTCCGAGGACAACGGGGCACCGACCGCGACGGCCCTGTCGGTCACGTTCGAGAAGCTGCGCCCGGCGGACCTCGCGCGGGCGGTGCGCGAGCTGGCTCCGAAACGCCGAGCCGAGATGGTGGCCGCGCTCGACGACGAGCGGCTGGCCGACGTGCTTCAGGAACTGCCCGAGGAAGATCAGGCGGAGATCCTCGACCGGCTCGGCGCCGAACGGGCTGCCGACGTGCTGGAGGCGATGGAGCCGGACGATGTCGCCGACCTGCTCGGCGATCTGCCTACGGAGCACGCCGAACGGCTGCTGGGCCTCATGGAGCCGCACGAGGCGGCGCCGGTGCGCCGGCTGCTGATCTACTCCGACGACACAGCGGGCGGGATCATGACAAGCGAGCCGCTGGTGCTGTCCCCGGACGCGACCGTGGCCGACGCCCTGGCGCGGATCCGGACGCCGCAACTGTCGCCCGCGCACGCCAGCCAGGTGTACGTGTGCCGCCCGCCGCTGGAGACGCCGACCGGGCGCTACCTCGGGATCGCGCACTTCCAGCGGCTGCTGCGCGAGCCGCCCGCGACGCGGGTCGGCGCGGCGTTGGACACCGGAATCCATCCGCTGCGCCCGGAGCAACCGCTGGCAGCGGTCACCTCGTTCATGGCGAGGTACAACCTGGTCGCGGCGCCGGTCGTGGACGACGCCGGGCATCTGATCGGCGCCGTGACCGTGGACGACGTGCTGGACCACGTGCTCCCGGCGGACTGGCGCGAGCGAGAGATGCTGTCCGAGTCCTCGACGGCCGATCACGGGTCGGACGGCCGCTGGGAACCGGGCGGTGACCGGGATTCGGACGGCTCTGTGGAAGAGAGCGGCCATGACGAGTGAGTCGCGGGCAAAGCGGCACACGGAGCGCACCCAGATCAGGCTCGACCAGCCCCGGTCCGTGCAGCGCCAGTTCGGCCTGCGCGGTCACGTGGACGCAGAGAAGTTCGGCCAGATCTCCGAGGACATCGCCCGGTTCTTCGGCACCGCCCGCTACCTGTTCATCCAGTCGATCTTCGTAGTGGTGTGGATCGCGCTCAACATCCTGGTGTGGACCCGGGAAATCCGCTGGGATCCATACCCGTTCATCCTGCTCAACCTGGCCTTCTCGACCCAGGCCGCGTATGCGGCGCCGCTGATCCTACTTGCTCAGAACCGGCAGGCGGACCGGGACAAGGTGCAGATCGAGCAGGACCGGCAGCGAGAGGAGCTGTCCGTCGCGACGAGCGACTACCTGGTGCGAGAGGTGGCTGCGCTGCGGCTCGCGGTCGGCGAGTTGGCGACTAGGGATGTCGTGCGCGCGGAGGTGCAGGCGCTGCTTAGGGACCTGGAGGGGGCCAATGATCTGGCGCCTAACCCACCGCCTGCGCAGAAGGTAGACCCGCGCGAGTAGATAGCGAGTTATCCACAGGTCGGCCACTCACGGTCGAAGCACACTCCGGCGAGCGCGCAGCATGGCCGTATGCCCGACAACACGACGACCGTCGCTGCTCCGACACCGGAGCAGGTCCGTGCCGCTCTCGACCAGGGTGCAGGATCCTGAGATCCGCCGCCCGTCGGCCAGGTCTCCACTGTCGCGCAGACAGCAAGCCGTTTCGCGGGCCAGTTGTGCAGCGCGGCGGGGTCTTCACCCATTAGTGCATCCAGCTGATTTCGCGCCCGGCCTGCCACTGCTCCGACCTTGTCTACCTGCGCGTATGTCTGAGCGGCGTTGATCGCCTGCCAGACGTCAACGCGGCCTCGGTGATGGGGTTCCACGCCAAGCAGGTCGTCCCGCGGGTCGTCAACTTCGCCTGTGGAATGAAGGAAGCGCAGGTGTTGCGGCGACGAGTGTGCGAGGGGCTGGCGATCAGCACGGTGCCTTAGACGTTGCCCTGGCCGAGATCGCCGAATCGTTGAACCTGGATCGCAAGACGGTGCGCAAGTACATCGAGCCGGCGAATCGCGTCCAGGTACACGCCGTCCGGGGTTGCGGCGATGAGCGAAGCGGAGACCGGGCCATGCCCGCGGCCCCGGGGCGTAGCGCATGACTATGCCGGCCTGGCTGTCCCCCCTACAGTCGGCGGGATGCGCCGCCCCGCCCCGCGCGGCAATCCCCCGGTGACCGCGCGGGGCCGCACTGTTGAACGGTGTTCCTGATGCCAAACGCGAGCGACCGGTTCCTGCGGTGTGTGCCGACGAGATTCGGTGGCGCACCTGGATTTGCCTCAGCGCTCTGAGTATCGCCTTGTTCAGGAGCCTGCGAAGCGCCACCTACTCCGACTACTATGATTTGTCGGATTCGTTAGAGGATTACCTGATTCGGGGTATGAATTGAGACAGCTAGCGGCTGCCGAATCGGTGGAAGTCGGGCAGTATCGGGCGATTGCCGAGCTGGGCCATGGTTGGATGGGGCGGGTCCTGTTGGGCAGCGCCCGGGGCGGGGACCTGGTCGCGGTGAAGCAGGTGCACGGTGAATTCGTTCAGGACAATGGGTTCCGTGCGCGGCTTCGCCGTGAGGTGGAAGCTGCTCGCATGGTCTCCGGTGCCTACACTGCCGTCGTGCTGGACGCGGACACGGAGGCCGCCGAGCCGTGGCTGACGTCAGCCTTCATCTACGGGCCGTCGCTGAGCGATGCGGTGGGGGCCCTTGGCGGGTTGCCGGAGAACTCGGTGCTGAGACTGGCCGCCGGCCTGGCCGAGGCTCTGGTCGACGTCCACCGCGCCGGGCTGGTGCACCGGGGTGTCAAGCCTTCCAATGTGCTGTTGGCCGAGGACGGTCCGAGGCTGGTCGATTTCGGACTCGCGCGCAGTAGCGGCAGTGCGCATACCAGCGGGTTGACCAGTGCGGACGGGTTCGCGAGGTCAGCCGGGTTCATATCCCCTGAACAGGCACAGGGACTGCCTTCGGGCCCTGCCAGCGACGTGTTCTCGCTGGGAACGGTCCTGGCGATGGCGTGCACCGGCGTGAATCCGTTCGCCGGGCCGTCCGCGGCGCACACGTTGCACAACGTCCTGCATGCTGACCCCGATCTCAGCGCCCTGCCGGAAACGGTTCGCCATATTGTTGCGGCGTGCCTGGCCAAAGATCTCACCAGGCGGCCGAGCCCGGCCGAACTCATGCGAGCCGTCGGCGGCGGTGGTCCGTCCCTGGAGCCCTGGCCGCTGCCGGTGTACGAGTTGATGCGGTATCAGCACGCGGAGATCGTGCGGCTACGGGCGGCGTCACAGCAGGGCGCCACTATCGCGCGGCCCGAACCGGCAATCACCGTCTCGCCTCCGCAATATCCGACCGGACCTGCGCGAACGCCCGTCTCTGCATCGCCGCGGCCCCAGCGATGGCACATGAACGCTGTCGGCATCGTCATGACCATCGCCGTTACCGCCGCGATCACCGCAGGTGCCACCGCGCTGGCGCTTGGACATCGTGATGCGCGCACCATCGAAAGTCCCCCCGTACCCACCGTCGCCAGATCTCAGCTGCCAGGTCCAGACACCGGCCTCACGGCATCCGCCGGGCCTGTCCCGTCCCCCAGTGCCGACGCATTCGGGCAGGCTACACCGGAAGCCGGCCCGACCCCGACGGACACTGACACGGGGCTGAGGTTGAGGCCGAGTCCGAGCCTCCAGCCGGCCTTCGTCTTCAGGTGTGCCGCAGACGAAACGGGTCATCCGGACGCGGCGGAACCTAAGACGTACCTGCTTGCGTGCGGTGACGGCGCAGTCTGGCTTCAGGATCTGGCATGGTCGGACTGGGGTACCCCAACCGCGTATGCAACCGGGCTGGAAATGGCGAACGACTGCACGCCCGACTGTGCAGACGGGACGGCTATTCCTTACTCAGCCTCGGTCACTCTCACGGACCTAGTGGACAATCAGTACACCTTGATGCGGATCGTTGCTCCGGGGGCAGCGTGGACCGGTGATTTCACGATCGACTCGCAGGGGCTGCATCCGGGGCGAGGAGCAAGATTCACGGTCGGCTACTGACAGCCCTGGGCCGCCGCGTTCACACTCCCCACGCAGTGAATGCGGCCCAGTGGAATGGGGAAGCGAAGGGGGGTATGTCGGCCACCCGGTTCTTCGCCGCGTTGGCGGCATGGAGTTTGATCAGGGCTGCTAGATGCGGGTGAGAGGCACCGTATCGCGTGAGCTCGTCCCAGGTGAGGCGGCGGAGCCAGGCACGTGAGGTGCGCAGTGCTGGTACCGGGGCGACGCGGTCGCTGCCTTGGGCAGGGGAGAGCAGTTCGTAGAAACGGGTCATCAGGACGGCGGTCGCCAGGTCGTCGACCTGCCAGAGGCTGGCTACCGCGCAGGCGGCGCCCGCTTGAAGGAAACCGGCCGCGAGCCCGAGAAACTCGTCCGGATTCTCTCTTGTCGAATAGTGACTTGACTGGCACGCACTAGCCACGGTGAGCCTGCAGGAAGGCAGTTGATGCCGTGTCAGGGTATCCAGGTCTATTTGGCCATCGGCCAGTGTGAGCGAGCCGCCGGCCATCTGGTCGGCGCTGCCGTGGCAGGCTAGGTGTAGGTATGACGCTTCGGGCAAGTGGTCGAGCAGCCACCCGACTGTGGCCTGGGATCCGGTTGTGTTGCTCACTTGAGCAAATGGCTGGAACAGCGTGAGGATCTCGGCGACTTCGCTTCGGCTTCCGGGAAGTGAGCCGTCCGGGTCGGTCACCGCCACCAGACTCGGTGCGGAGGTCGGCTCTCGTGCGGCTTTGGAGCGGGATGCAGCGTGGACTGCCGCCGACGGCGCGAAGTACAGAGTCCCGGTGTCGTCGAGTATTTCGCCCGACGTGGGGCTGAGCGGAACCGCGTGGAGTGGAGCCATTCCCAGCAAGCCGGTCGGGATGATGACAGCCTCGTGCGATGGGTCATCCGCGACGAGTTCCGCGACCGGCCGCAGGAGAGGCGTCAGTACATTGAGCCGGTCCAGGGCTGCGGAAATGTGGCGACGGCGGCGAAGCCGGCCGCCCGCCTGCGCGAGGATCAGGCCCGGGGTGCCCCCGCCTTCCGGGGAGACGAGCAGAAGGTGCAGGATCGACACGCTCGTGACCTCGGGGACCGGGATGGCCCGTACGACAGGTGAGTCCCGCTCGTGGCCGACGGGTCTGCGAGGGATCGCGAGCACGTAGCTACCCCAGGGTGCGTTCACCAGATAGGCGAGCGGCTTCCCGTCAACAGCCTGGACGATGTCCGCCAGCGTGGCGGTGTGCAAGAAGCGTTCGAGGCCCGGGATCACCCGGATCTCGTCGATCACCGCGCGCAAGCCGCGCTCGGCACCGGCCTGATCGACGGCCCCCGCGGTAAGTCCGTCGGCCGTCGTAGCCGACGGCTCCGGGAGCGAGGAGCGGTACCGGGTCTGTTCCAGCCGGTAGCGCCGGGCCAACAGCGGGTCGAAGCGCTCCAGCGACTGGAGATCTGCCGCTTCCCGCCCGGCCACGACCGAGAGTTGGCGCGCGAGCCCGCGCTCGATCGCCTCGACCGCACGCTCCGGACGCCCGGCCTGTGCCAGCGCGAACGCAGTCCATCGGGCGAGGCGGGGCCATTGGGCCAGGACACTTCGACGTCCCGCAACGGTGACCTGGGCGTCGTAGAGCGCATCCATCGCGGTGATCATGCCCGAGGCGACGTCAGCCGCCTCGGGCCAGCGATTCGCTGATGCGAGGGCGGCGAACAGCTCTCCAGCGATCCTCAAATGCAGAGGCGGTGAAGCCAGCGGCGGCGCGGATGCCAGTGCCTCACGCCGCAGCTGAATGCTCTCGCTGTTATTCGGCCCGTCGAGCCGATCGCTCGCCCGCGCAAGCAACCAGGAGATGCGGCTGGTGTCGAACAGCCCAGGGCGCATCGCGGACAGCTCAAGTGCCGCGACAGCTGCCCTTCTGGCGCCCTTGGCGTCTGCGGGCTCGCGGGAGAGCAGCAGGTCACCCAAATTGCACTGCAATTGACCCCACAAGAGTGGCTCGTCATCAGCCCTCAGATGGCGCAGGGCGCCTCGGTAACACCGCTCCGCCTCGTGCAGGTCCCCAGGCGCGGCACGGCGGAACAGCAGCAGACCAAGGTTGAGCATGGAGTAGGCCCAGTCGACCGGGTTGCGCTCGGGCGATCGCTCCTTCAGGCCGGCCCTCATGTGGTCGATACCCAGGCTGAGGTCTTCGGGCCCGCCGCCCGGCCGCTCGGCCAGCAGCAGTCCAAGGTTCATCTGGAGCCGCGCCCAGATTTCCGGATGCTCGCGGCGGTTGAGCGCGGTCGCGCGCGCGAGCAGGTCGCGGGCGGCTTCCCAAACCTCCAGCCGATCGCCGTCATCGCGCAGGGAATGCGCGTTAGCGAGGTTGTTCGCCACCGACACCCACGGCAGACTGCCCTCGGGCAGCCGACTAAGCGCCAGCCCGAGAACATACAATGCCTCCTCGAGCGCATCCGCATCGAAACCGGCCCGAACGGCAGTCACCAGGCTTTCACCGAGCATCGCGGCGACTTCAGTCTCCACCTGCTCCTCGCCGAGGTCCGCGGCGAGCGCCAGAGCCTCGCGAGCGAGCGGGATGCGTTCGGTGCCGGGGGTGTTCCGGACGCGCTCGTGCATCGCAAACAGACGGGACCGCAGATCACCGCCGAAATGGTTCATGGATTCGAAGTAACGCTCGATTGCCGCGCTCTGCGGCGTATGGCCGTCGCACAGCTCGTCCAGAAGCCGCTGCCGCGCGCTCAACAGGTACTCGACCGGAGTACCGGCATGTGCGTGTAGGTCCTCGCGTCCGACGTCTCGGACCCGGGTGCTGCCGGTCAGCTCCGGATGCTCGCGTACCAGCTTCGTGAGCTCAGCCGGCAAGCTCGTCCACATCGCGCGAAGCAATTCCTTCACTGAGACAGTCTCGCGCTCCTGCGCAAGGTAGCTGAGGAACGTCGCGTAATCGTCGACCGTCGGCTGTCCCTGCGTTTGCAGCTGCCGAGATGCCACCTGGGGATCCTCCAGATCTTCGTCCAGGTTCCGCGCCAGGACGACTGGAAGTAGCCTGCGCGGCAGCGGCATCGTCTGCCAGACGCCGAAATCGGAGCCGGCGAAAGCCCCGGCCTGCCCCGCCTCCTCCAGCAGCGCCGCCGCGGACCTTGGAACACCGTCCTGGAGTTCCGTGATGGAGACACCGAGCAGCAGCGGCGCCGTCACGCCCGGGCGCAGCACCAGCAAAGGCGCGTCGATATGCGCCACCGCCCCGCAGAACGCGCAGTCCACCACAGCCACCCCGTGGCCACGCCCCGCCAGAACGTCAGGGCGTTCGCGGCCGTCAATGATGCGCCAGATCGGCGCCTGGCGCTGTCTGCCGCACCGCTCGCAGCGCCACGCGTAAGGCACCCGCACCGAGACAGCCATCTCAGTTCCTCGGACTCACAGCTATTTGCCGCCGGTGATCTGCGACAGAAGCGCCGCGAGCACCCGCCCGAGAGCGGAATCCCGCAGCGCGTGCTTATGGATGGTCAAGGTCCACTTGGCGTTCTGATCGCGCTTCACGACGACCTCAGTCTGCAGAAGCGTGACGACCAGAACGGCCACGGGGAGCACGACCGGGTCGAAGCGGTCTGCGGGCGACTGAGCGTACTCGACGGCATCGCTGACAGTGCCCGTCAACTCCTCGTAGAGATCAGAAACACACTCCAACGCGGTGCGCGCCAGCGCTCCCTCGGTCATAACCTCCCCGTCAGGAGGCAGATACGCCTCTGCGTCACGGGCATCCACGGCCTCTCGCAGCGCTGTACCCTGCGGGAGTCGCTCAGCGACAGGAAGCAGTCCTCGATCCTCTACCAACGCCATCAGCGCCCGGGCGGCCTGCTCGTCGGAAAGGCCTCGAATTCGCTGCACTAGTTCACCATGACTCGCCATGTTCCAATTCTGCCGCCCAGCCCGAGGCGATGGGGCCGATCAAGCGAGTTGTCGCCGGTCGTCATTGTGGATCCGTCCGCACGCTTCTGATCCGGAGTTCGTGTCTCAGGTGAGCGGTGCCGCGTAACAGCCCGATGATGGCTGCTGTCACGCCGAAGCCGAGCTCGAACGTGAGGGACTCGGGTCCGCCGTTGTTGGCAACGAAGAAGCCGATCAGGAAGAACGGCACGGGCAGAAGGGAGACCAGTTCGTACGAGGCGAGCGGCCATGTCCACTTTTTCGTCCGCGCGCCTCGCACATCGCGCACACGCAGCCAGCACAACAGGAACGTGAGAGTCAGCGTGCCCGTGGTGGCCGCCAGGCACGTCGTACTGGCCACGTGGGAACCCGGCGTGAACGTCGTGTCCGCGGTGAGCCCCTGATCGACATCGAGAACGGACACCGGCGATCCGCGCCACAGCGTCACCATCACCATGTCACCCCGACTTGCTCCGAGCCAAGCTGTAGGTGAACCGGCCAGAACAATCGTATCGGGAACCGTCGACGGACCGGAAAGATCGATATAGAACGTCCCGTAGCCACCGCGCTTCGACGTTGGTGACCCCCCGTGATACACCTCGACAAGCCTCGCCTCAACCCGCTGGCAGTCGCCCTGCACCGCTATCCCGGAACACGTCGCGCTCCCATAGGCGTCGGCAGTGCGTACGTTGTGTACAGCGAACAACGCGGACAGTACTGTGAGCAGCGCAAACACCAGCAGAGGGACGAGCATCCCCAACGGTTTGACGTACCGCACCAAAAGACCGTCGAAATCATCGATCAACCGACCCACCCCGAAACACCCCCGTACCGAGCAGTTCCCTGCGCAGACCACCAGAAACATGCGTCGAACCACGCGGACGCTTTCGTGCACGTCGATGACGGAATAACCCGCCAGACGCGGTCTGTGTCGCAGGCTACTCGTTCAATGTCAGTCGCTTCCCCACCGCCGAGGACCGGGTGCATCTCGCGACGACACCAGCCGCACCGGATCCTGCCTCGGTGGTGCCGCAGCCGAGCCGTTCTTCGCGACCATGAAGGCGGAGATCGGCATGACGTCCTGGCCCAACCATGTCAGCGCCACCGAGACATCGAGAACTGATCATCAAATGCAACAAGCGGCGCCTACATTCCACCCTCGACTACCAGACTCCGACCGAGACTCGTCAGATCTGGCAGGTGCGCGTGGAAACAACCGCATAAGCCAAGAGCACGTCGAAGGCCGTGTCGACTCCTAGCACTGGAAAATCACAATAGCCTGACACGGTTTGGCCGAACACCAAGCTACCGGCCAAAGCAACGCGCATCGTATATTCGAGCCACACAGGGACGGCTTGCTGTACCCGGTGGACCGGGTACAGGACGTGGTGCGACGCGCGAACGGCTACTCGACCACGTACTCACCCTTCATCGAGGACGTACTCGCCTCGTACCATACGGTGTGCGATGCGGCTGTCGTCGACGCACCGGACGATTACCCGGTGAGGCGGTCGGCGCGTCGCTGGTCACGGTGCCCGGCGCCGGCGTCACCGCGGACGAGGTGTGTGGACACGCAGGCCCTACGGCCTCCCGGCCCGACAACGAGGAGAGCTCGCAGTGATCGGTTCCGACGTGAAGCTCGACGAGATCGACCTGTTGGAATCTACCTGGGAGCGGGGGGTTCCACACGACCAGCTCGCCCTGCTGCGCCGACAGGCCCCGGTGTTCTGGCACGACGTGCCGGACGACGCCGGCTTCTGGGCCATCACCAAACACCGCGATGTGCGTGCGATCAGCCGCGATCCGTACACCTTCTCCACGCAGATCGGCACCACGTTCATCCGCACGCCGCCGCCGGCCTTCGCCGAGCTGGTCCGGATGATGCTGGCCATCATGGACCCGCCGAAGCACGACCGGTTCCGGCGGCTGGTCAACTTCGGCTTCACTCCGCGGATGATGAGCGCGCTGCGCGAGTCCGTGCGGGTGCGCGCGGTGGAGTTGGCGGAGCGCGTCGTCGAGCAGGACGGCGAGGTGGAGTTCGTCGAGGACGTGGCCAAGGTGCTGCCGCTGGCGATGATCTGCGACCTGGTCGGCGTGCCCGAGGAGGACCGGGAGCGGGTGCTGGCCTGGAGCAACCGGATGATCGGGTACCTCGACCCCGAATTCCGGGCCATCAACGAGAACGGTCTGGAAAGCCGCAAGGCGTTCTTCGCCTACTGCGACGACCTGGTCGAGCAGCGCCGCGCCAACCCGCGCGAAGACCTGATCACCGCGCTCGCCCACGCCGAGGTGGACGGCGACCGGCTCAGCCCCGACGAGATCGGCGCGTTCTTCGTCAACCTCACCGTGGCCGGCGACGAGACGGCCAGGCACCTGATAGCGCACGCGATGCAGGCGCTGATCGAGCATCCGCAGGCACGCGCCGAACTGGCCGCCAACCTCGACAACGAACGGCTCTGGAACAGCGCCACCGAGGAGTTCCTGCGCTGGGGCACCGCGATAGCGGCCTTCCGGCGCACCGCCACCCGCGACACCGAGATCCGCGGCCAGCGGATCAAGGAAGGCGAGAAGGTGGTGCTCTGGTACATGTCCGCGAACCGCGATGAGGAAGTGTTCAAGGACCCCTATACCTTCGACATCCACCGCTACCCCAACGACCACGTCTCCTTCGGCGGCGGCGGGATCCACTACTGCCTCGGCGCGAACCTGTCCCGCATGGAGATCAAATACACGATCAGGGAACTGCTGCGCCGCTACCCACACGCCGAACTGACCGGTCCAGTCGAGCGAATGCGGTCCGACTTCATCAACGGAGTCAAGCGGATGCCGGTCAAGTTCAGCCACTAGTTGCGAAACTTCCGGTCATCGTTGGCACTGCGGGTCTCCGGCCAGTATGGAGACCACCGTGCCCGGCCCTGTGGGGCTCGACTATACGATGCACGGGTGGAGTCCGCGCGTTTTTCTCCGCACCCTGGCGAGTAAGGTCGTTGTCCTAGTCGGTCTCCAGCCATCGAGGCAGTTGCTGCTCGTTCGCTCGGGCACGGATACTGCGCGAGGCCGCACAGCCGCTGATCCATCACGCGCCCGCGCATGAACGCTTCGCATTCGTCGACCGGCTGCACGACCGGTTCAGCGTGAAGCGGCTGTGCCACGTCACGGTTACGGATCGCGGCAGCTTCTACGGTTGGGTCCGCGCCCAGGTTCGCCGGGCCGACCAAAGGATTCGAGACCCCATTCCCAGGGATCAAAACAGCCCCCGAACCGGACCAAGATCCGTCCGGTTCCGTCCCACTTCCCTCCCACCACGGGCCAGCGCACCGTCAGGTGGTCTAAACCACACGGCAGGAATGGGAAGAAAATGCAGCTCAGCCGCCTAGTTGGATGTCCAACCTCGGTAGGGCGGGTGGGACTCGAACCCACGACCCAAGGATTATGAGTCCTCTGCTCTAACCGGCTGAGCTACCGCCCCTCGCCACCGACGGATGGCTTGTGCCCGGTTCAACCCGAAATCAACCATTACCGCGGTAGATGCGAAACGTCTCCGGGCTTGCGCCGCGGAGACGTTTCGTGCGCTCCCGCAATAGGACTCGAACCTATAACCTGCCGGTTAACAGCCGGCTGCTCTGCCAGTTGAGCTATGCGGGATCGGTGCTGCTGCTTGCTCGGCCGCTAGTGACAGGGCATCCTGCGGCCTTGCGATGACCAACATTAGCGCATCCAGGGGGGTGCTCCGCCACTCGGTATCGCTGGGCTGTCTGGTCTGCGCCACCTGGCGTAAGGAGTGGTAGCCACCGGTTAGGCGGCGCGGTGGGCGGGTAGTCGCGGGTCGTCGAGGTTGTCCGTCGCGCTAGGTTTGTTCCGTTCGTCCGGGCGGTCGGATGGCCGGTCTGGCAACCGGATGGCTGGGCGGTCGGATGGCCGACGGCCGGACGGTCGGGCGGTCGGTTGTTTTGATTGATTGTCCGTTTGTTTCACTCGTTCGTCTGTCTGTCCTCGGTTTGCTGGGAGTGGTGATGAAAGCCAAGATCAGCTTCGTCAGCGGGGTCGTGCTCGGGCTGCTCGCCGGCAGCCGGATCGGCCCGGAGCTCTACCGGCGGGTGACCTCCGCGGTCTCGTCGCTGGCCTCGGATCCGCGGGTGCGAAAGGGGGCGACGACGGCTGGGGACCGCGCCGCACACGTCGCGAAGAACGCCGGGGCGACTGCCGCTCATCAGGTCAAACACGCCGGGGAGGCCGTCGCCCATCGGTTCGGCGGACGCTTCGGCGACCGGTGGGGAGCGATGACGCACGCCAATGCTCACTCCACCACGAACGGCTCGTCGCACGGCGCGGCGAAGCGCTTTGACGATGAGGCGCTTGATGAGTGATAGAGGCGATTGAAGCGAGTGGGGCGGGTTCTGGGGCGGACTTTGGGTGGTGGAGCCATGGAGTGATGGTGATGGAGATGGGTGGTGGTGGAGGAGGAGCGGGCGCAGTGGGCACGGCAGAGTCAGCGGGGGCGGGGCGGGAGTGGTGGCGGCGACGACGCGGGCGTGAGCGCGGTTGACGCGGGCGTGGGCGGCGCGCGCGGTTAGTTAGCGCAGGTAGTCCTTTAGCTGGTCGGCGTAGGAGTGGCCGCGCAGCTTGGCCAGCGTCTTCGCCTCGATTTGGCGGATGCGCTCGCGGGTGACGCCGAACGTGCGGCCGATCTCCTCGAGCGTGTGGGGCTCGCCGTCGGTCAGGCCGTAGCGCAGCTGCACGACGCGCTTTTCCCGCTCGCCGAGGGTGGACAGCAGCGTGTCGAGGTGTTCGCGCAGCATCATCACCGCTACCGAGTCGGCTGGGGAGACCGCGTCGGCGTCCTCGATCAGGTCGCCTAGCGCCACGTCGTCCTCCTCGCCGACCGGCGCGTGCAGGGAGACCGGCTCTTGGGCGAGGCGCAGGACCTCCACGACGCGCTCCTCGGGCACGCCGAGGACCTCGGCGATCTGCTCGGGTGTCGGCTCGATCGAGTTGGCCTGGAGCAGCGCACGCTGGAGCCGCACGACGCGGTTCATCAGCTCGACCACGTGCACCGGCACCCGGATGGTGCGCGCCTGGTCGGCCAGGGCACGGCTCATCGCCTGGCGGATCCACCAGGTGGCGTACGTGGAGAACTTGTAGCCGCGCGCGTAGTCGAACTTCTCGACCGCGCGGATCAGGCCGAGGTTGCCCTCCTGCACCAGGTCCAGGATCGACATGCCGCGGCCGATGTAGCGCTTGGCTATCGAGACGACCAGGCGCAGGTTCGCCTCGATGAGCTTGCGCTTGGCCGCCTGGCCGTGCAGTACGAGCACGTGCAGGTCGCGGCGGTCCTCGGGGCGCAGGTCGAAGTTGTGCAGCAGCTTCTCGTCGGCGAACAGGCCCGCCTCGACGGCGCGGGCGAGCTCGACCTCCTCGACCGCGGTCAGCAGCGGGATGCGGCCGATCTCGCGCAGGTACTGGCGAAACAGGTCGCCCGCCGGGCCGGCGGAGTCCGCCCACGCGGCCACATGCGCGTCCGCGGCCTCCTGCTCCTGCGGGCTGGGCTCCTCCTCGGCCTCCGTCTCGGCCAGTTCCTCCGGGTCGGGCTCCCGGGGGTCGCGGGTACGCGTGGGGCCGGGCACGGGCGCCGCCACGGCGTCTGGGTCGGGGTCGGCGACCAGGGCGGCCACCGCGGTGTCCTCGGGCAGCAGGCCGGCGAGGTCCGCCGGGTCGGCGGCGTCAGCGGCGGTCTCCCGGCTCACCGGCAGCGGCATCACCCGCGCCAGCGGCAGCTCCTGGGTGTCGGCCAGATCGGCGTCCTGCGGCGCCGACTGCGGCGCCTCGGCGGTCGCATCGCGTGGCGGCGCGACCACGGACAGGAAACGCTCGCCGCGCTGCGGCGCGGCCGACTTCTCGAGCCCGCCTGGCGTGGGGCCGACGATGACACGTGCGAGGGCGCCGTCCATACGAACTCCGTCCACTTCACCGGCCAATGCGTCCGGCCGCCGGGAACTCCCTTGTTCCCGCGCGGTGCCCGTGCTCTCGGGCGTCAATGGCGACTCATGCTCCGCGCCTCCGCCGGATCGGCGGCGCGGCCGGTTCCACGGTGTGGATGCCACGACTCTCCCCCTACCCCGGCGCGCACCGTTTCGCGCCTCTTGACGGGCAAGAACTTCGGCGAATCCCAGGATTTGGCGCCGATACGCCAGCTTTCGCGCCGATGACGCGAAGATGTCGGCTCGCGGCGGCCCCGCAGGCGCCTGGCCTCGGGTTACTGGACCGGTTCAGGACGCTCGGGCGGGCGAAACGATCAGTTTACTGATCAAGAGAGGCGAACAGGCCGGCGCGGAAGATGTTCAGCTCGGCCAGCTCCGCGAACAGCGCGCGGCACTCCTCGGCCTGCGCGACCGGGTCGAGGCGCCGCAGCCGCGAGTGGGTCGCGGCGCTGCGGCGCTCGACGGCGTCGATCCAGATGCGTGTGATCAGGTTGGTGGCGTAACGCGCATCGACGGACTGCCCACCCCTGGCCTTGACGTTCTCCCGCACCATCGGCGGCTCGACGGCAAGACGGTTGATCAGGGTCCGTACCGCGTCGTCAGGTGCGGCGGCGAGCACTGTACCGAGCCAGTGCAACGGATCCACCGCGGCGGCGACTCCCCCGACCGCGACTATCGCGGCGTGGACGGCTGCATAGGCGGGGGCGGTGAACTCCTCGGGACCGAGTCCGTCGAAGGCGGCGCCGACGAGCTTGGGGTACTGGAGGGCAAGTTTCAGGGCCTCGCGCTGGCGGCGGGACGGGGGGTCCAGGGGTTCGATGAGGTAGGGGTTGGTGGGTGATGGAGGGGTGGAAGTTGTGGCGGAGTGCGGGGAGTGTGGGGAAGGGGAGTTGGGTGAGGGGGTGGAGCGGGTGGGGTGCGTGGGGTGGGGGGTGTTGAGGTTGGGGTTGGGATTGGGGGCGGTGCGGGCGGCGGCGCGGTTGGCGGCGGGGGCGGCGCGGCGCACCTCGGCGGCGACGAGGCGGTCGTCGTCGATGCCGAGCCAGCCGGCGAGCCTGCGTCCGTACTCGGGGCGCAGCGCGGGGTCGTGGATGGAGGCGACGATGGGGGCGGTGGCGCGCAGCGCGCGTACCCGGCCCTCGGGGGTGTCGAGGTTGTACTCGGCGAGGCGGGCGCGGATGGCGAACTCGAACAGCGGGATCCGCGAGGAGATCAGCTCCCTGACGGCCGCGTCGCCGCGGGCGATGCGCAGCTCGCACGGGTCCATGCCGTCCGGCTGGACCGCGACGTAGGTCTGGGTGACCCAGCGCTGGTCCTCCATGAACGCGCGCAGCGCCGCCTTCTGGCCGGCCGAGTCGCCGTCGAAGGTGAAGACGACCTCGTAGCCGAGGTACTGGTTGCGGTCGGCCAGCAGCCGCCGCAGGATCTTGATGTGCTCCTCGCCGAAGGCGGTGCCGCAGGTGGCGATGGCCGTGGTCTCGCCGGACAGGTGGCAGGCCATCACGTCGGTGTAGCCCTCGACCACCACCGCGCGCTCCTGCTTCGCGATGTCCTTCCGGGCCAGGTCGAGGCCGTAGAGCACGGAGGACTTCTTGTACAGCGGGGTCTCGGGGGTGTTGAGGTACTTCGGCGAGTCCTTGTCCTCGGTCAGCCGGCGCGCGCCGAAGCCGATCACCTCGCCGCCGATGTCGGCGATCGGCCAGGTCAGCCGGTCGCGGAAGCGGTCGATCGGGCCGCGGCGGCCCTCCGAGGCCAGGCCGCCGGCCAGCAGTTCCCTGTCGGTGAAGCCGCGGCCGCGCAGGTGCTTCACGAGCACGTCCCAGCCGCCGGGTGCGTAGCCGACGCCGAAGCGTTCCAGCGCGGCCGAGTCGAAGCCGCGGCCGGCCAGGAACTCGCGGCCGTGCTTGGCCGTCGGGGTGGCCAGTTGCTCGCGGTAGAAGTCGGCCGCGGCGCGGTGCGCCTCGAGCAGCCGGGCACGCTCGCTGGTCTCGGTGCGCTTGGTGTACCCGCCCTCGGCGTAGCGCAGCTCGATGCGGGCGCGCTTGGCCAGCTGCTCGACGGCCTCGTTGAAGGAGAGGTGCTCGAGCTTCATCACGAACGAGATGACGTCGCCGCCCTCGCCGCAGCCGAAGCAGTGCCACAGGCCGCGTGCCGGGGTCACGTTGAACGACGGCGACTTCTCGTCGTGGAACGGGCACAGGCCCTTGAGGTTGCCGCCGCCGGCCGAGCGCAGCTGAATGTGCTCGCCGATGACGTCTGCCACCCCGGACGCGTCGCGGACGGCCTTGACGTCCTCGTCCCTGATGCGCCCGGCCATGGCGGAGAGTCTACGCGGCGGTTCCGACAAGGAGTCGGTGAAGCCGTTGGGCCGAGGCGTCGGTGAGCGATGCGATCTGATCGACCACGACCCGCAGCCTGGCCGCGTCGTCGGGGGCCTCGGACCACCAGGCGTGGAAGGCCGGCTCGAGCTGGTCGGGGCGATCGGCGAGCCGCGAGACCAGTTCGCGGATCAGGGAGGCCTGCCGGGCACGTAACACGAACGCTCGCTCGGTCTCCATGACGTAACGCGCGGCGACCGCTTTGAGGACGGCGTTCTCCAGCCGTATCGTGCGCGGCACGACCAACTGTGCGCTGTAGCGGGTGTGCGGTCCGGGGCCGTACTCGGCGCGGGTCGCGTGCGCCACGGCCAGGCAGAACCGGCCGATCAGCTCGCTGGCGGCGCGCTTGAGCCGGGCCTGGGCGGCAAAGGAGCGGTCGTACTCGGCGGGCCACCACTCGACCGCCTGCAACCGGTCGAGCGCGGCGGCCAGCTCCTCGGGCTCGGCGTCGGGGGCGTAGCCGAGCGAGCGCTCGAACAGCGCGGTCCGCTCCTCGTCGATCAGCAGGAGCTTGGGGTCGAGGTGCCCGGCGTAGATCGCGTCCTCCAGGTCGTGCACGGAGTACGCGACGTCGTCGGACCAGTCCATGACCTGCGCCTCGAAGCACTTGACCGGCTCCGGCGGCGCGCCGATCCGCAGCCAGGAGAACACCGGCAGGTCGTCGGCGTACACGCCGAACTTGGTGGTGCCGGCGCGACGCGGCCACGGGTACTTGGTCGCGGCGTCGAGCAGGGCCCGGGTTGGATTGAGGCCGGCGGAGCGGCCGTCGGCGGTGATCACCTTGGCTTCGAGGCGGGTGAGGATGCGCAGGTTCTGCGCGTTGCCCTCAAAGCCGCCGATCGCGCCGGTCACCTCGTTGAGCGCGCCCTCGCCGGTGTGGCCGAACGGCGGGTGGCCGAGGTCGTGTGCGAGGCAGGCCGCCTCGACCAGGTCGGGGTCGGCGCCGAACGAGCCGGCCAGCTCGCGGCCGATCTGGGCGACCTCGAGCGAGTGGGTCAGCCGGGTGCGCGGGAAGTCGGACTCGCCGGGCGCGACGACTTGCGTCTTCCCGGCGAGGCGGCGCAGCGCCAGGCTGTGCAGCACGCGGGCACGGTCGCGTTGGAACGGGGTGCGCTCGCCGCCAGTGCGCTTGAGCTCGCTCTCCGGCTCGACCGCGTACCGCTCGATGTCAGGCGCTTCGTAGCCCGCGAGCCTGATGAGCTGTGCCATGAGGCAACGGTAATGTGCCGCGCCCGAGGTGAGCACGAGTTACCTCGCGGCAATATTCGCGGGTTACGGTCTGCGCATGCTCAAGATCGAACAGGTGCCTTCGGACGATGAAGAACTCGCCAAGCTGCGCCAGGAGCTGCGCGCCGATCTGACGGCGCGTTACCCCGACGTGGGTGCGGACGGTGACGACCACCTGTCTGGGAGCATCAGGTTCCTGTTGATACGTCGGGACGGCGCGGCCATCGGTTGCTGCGCACTCCAGCACAACGAGGAGTCTGGGCTCGACGGCCTGGAGCTCAAGCGGATGTACGTCGTGCCGACCGCGCGTGGCACCGGCGCGGCGGGCCGACTGCTCGCGGCGGCGGAGGACTTGGCGCGGGAGCTCGGCGCGCCGCAGATCTACCTGGAGACCGGCTTCGGGCAGCCGGAGGCGATCCGGTTCTACGAGCGCAGCGGGTATCGCGAGATACCGCTCTATCCGCCGTACGCCGAGTCGGCCATCTCGGTCTCGTACGCGAAGGCGATCGAGCCCGCGTCCGGGTACGAGACCGATGGCGGCGATGGCGATTCGGCGGCTGTGGTGCCGGACTAGGCGTTAGGCATTGCGCTCGCGCTTCTCCTGGACGGCGGCGCGGGCCGCTTCCAGGCGGGCGACCGGGACGCGGAACGGCGAGCAGGAGACGTAGTCGAGCCCGACCTGGTGGAAGAAGTGCACCGAGTCGGGGTCGCCGCCGTGCTCTCCGCAGACGCCGAGCTTGAGCGTCGGGCGGGCGGCCCTGCCCTCGGCGGCGGCGATCTGGACGAGGCGGCCCACGCCGCCGAGGTCGAGGGTCTCGAACGGGGAGACGCCGAAGATGCCCTTGTCCAGATAGGCGCTGAAGAACGCGGCCTCCACGTCGTCCCGGCTGAAGCCCCAGGTGGTCTGGGTCAGGTCGTTGGTGCCGAAGGAGAAGAACTCGGCGGCCTCGGCGATCTGGCCGGCGGTCAGCGCGGCCCGGGGCAGCTCGATCATCGTGCCGATCAGTGCCCTGATGTCGGCGCCGGTGGTCTCGCGCACCTCGTCGAGTACCGCGCGGGCCTGCTCGCGGATGATCTCCAGCTCCTGCACGGCGCCGACCAACGGCACCATGATCTCGACCCGGGCCACCCCGCCGGCCTTGGCCACCTGCGCGGCGGCCTCGGCCAGCGCCCGCACCTGCATGATGAACAGGCCGGGCACCACCAGACCGAGCCGCACCCCGCGCAGGCCGAGCATGGGGTTCTGCTCGTGCAGCTTGTGCACGGCTTGCAGGAGCCGCAGGTCGCCCTCGTGCTCCTCTCCGCGCGCCTCGGCCACGGCCACCCGCACCGACAACTCGGTCAGGTCCGGCAGGAACTCGTGCAGCGGCGGGTCGAGCAGCCGCACGGTCACCGGCAGGCCGCCCATCGCGGTGAGGATCGCCACGAAGTCGTCGCGCTGCACCGGCAGCAGCGCCTCGAGCACCTTCTCCCGCTCCGAGTCGTCCTCGGCCAGGATCAGCCGCTCGACCAGGGCGCGCCGCTCGCCGAGGAACATGTGCTCGGTACGGCACAGGCCGATGCCCTGCGCGCCGAACCGGCGGGCGCGTGCCGCGTCCTCCGGGTTGTCCGCGTTGGCCCGTACGTAGAGCCGGCGGCGCTCGTCCGCCCAGGTCATGATCCGGTGCACCGCGCGCACCAGCTCGCCGGCGCGGGGCGAGTCCGCGCCGAGGCGGCCCTCGAAGTACTCGACCACCGGCGAGGGCTGCACCGGGACCTCGCCGAGGTAAACCGCGCCGGAGGTCCCGTCGATCGAGATCAGGTCGCCCTCCTCGACGGTGACGCCGCCCGGGGCGGTCAGCCGGCGGGTCTTGGTGTCCACCTCCAGCTCCTCGGCGCCGCACACACAGGTCTTGCCCATGCCGCGGGCGACCACGGCGGCGTGCGAGGTCTTGCCGCCGCGCGAGGTCAGGATGCCCTGCGCGGCGATCATGCCGTTGAGGTCGTCCGGGTTGGTCTCCCGGCGGATCAGGATGACCCGCTCCCCCGACCTGGACCACTTCACCGCGGTGTACGAGTCGAAGACCGCCTTGCCGACCGCCGCGCCGGGCGAGGCGTTCATGCCGGTGGCGATGCGCCGGTGCGAGCCGCGGGTGTCGAACTGCGGGAACATCAGCTGGGCCAGCTGACCGCCGGTGACCCGGGAGACCGCCTCGTCCGGGTCGATGATGCCCTGGTCCACCAGGCTGGTCGCGATCAGGAACGCGGCGGCCGCGGTGCGCTTGCCGACCCGGGTCTGGAGCATCCACAGCTTGCCGCGTTCGATGGTGAACTCGATGTCGCACAGGTCGCGGTAGTGCCCCTCCAGGGTGGCCATGATGTCCAGCAGCTCGCGGTAGGACTTCGGGTCGAGTTGCTCGAGCTGTTGCAGCGGCACGGTGTTGCGGATGCCCGCGACGACGTCCTCGCCCTGCGCGTTGGCGAGATAGTCCCCGTACACGCCCTGCGAACCGGTGGCCGGGTCGCGGGTGAACGCGACGCCGGTGCCCGAGTCCGGGCCGAGGTTGCCGAAGACCATCGAACAGATGTTGACCGCGGTACCCAGATCGTGCGGGATACGCTCCTGCCGTCGGTAGAGCTTGGCCCGGTCGGTGTTCCAGGAGTCGAAGACCGCGCGAATCGCCAGGTCCAGCTGCTCGCGCGGTTCCTGCGGGAACTCGCGCCCGGCGTGCTCACGCACGATCAGCTTGTACGTCTCGACCAGGTCACGCAGGTCCTCGGCGTCGAGATCGAGATCGCTGGCCACGCCCTTGGCCTTCTTCGCCGCGTCGATCGCGTCCTCGAAGTGCTCGCCGTCCACGTCGAGCACGGTCTTGCCGAACATCTGGATCAGCCGCCGATAGGCGTCCCAGGCGAAGCGCTCGTCCCCGGCCGCGCGTGCCAGACCATCGACCGAGGCGTCGGACAGGCCGATGTTCAGCACCGTCTCCATCATCCCGGGCATGGAGAACTTGGCTCCGGAACGCACCGAGACCAGCAGCGGGTCGTCGCTCGCGCCGAGCCTGCGGCCCATGTGCTGCTCGAGCGCGGCCAGGTGCTCGGAGACCTCGGCGCGCAGGCCCTCCGGCTCGGCACCGTCGGCCAGGTACGCCCGGCAGGCCTCCGTGGTGAGGGTGAACCCCGGTGGCACCGGCAGTCCGAGGTTGGTCATCTCGGCGAGGTTGGCTCCCTTGCCGCCGAGCAGATCCTTGAGATCCTTGTTGCCCTCGGTGAAGTCGTAGACGAATTGAGGCACGTGAAGCTCCCTGAAGCACAGCGTGCGTATTGGAATTGAGAACGAGCGCGCGAATGTGGACGTTTTTCGAGGTGAAGCGGCGCCGAAGACGAAAACTGACGCCGACCCGCACGACCGACGTCAAACTCCGGACGTCTACGACACTACCTGCTGGTTACGACGGTGTCAGTGTGAGGCGGCCCACCCTGTGGATAACCCATTTTTTGTGGATGACTCTTTTTCAACCGCCGGAGTCATCGGTCTCCGCGCCAGTGGGCGGCGTGGGATCGTCGGGGTTCTCCAACCAACCGTACGGCAGCGTAACGCGGCGTTCGGATGCATGACTGCGACCGCGCGGCACGCCGTCGTTCGCGTCAGGCCACGGCTGCTCGTGGTCCAACTTGGCGAGCAGGTCGTCTAGTTCAGCGAGGCTCGCAGCCTGAGCGAGCCTGCCGCGCAGCTCGGAACCGACCGCGAAGCCCTTGAGGTACCAGGCGACGTGCTTGCGGAACTCGCGCACGCCGTGGTCGGAGCGGTGCATCTCGACCAGGCCGGCCGCGTGCCTGCGCATCATCGCCGCGACCTCGCCGAGGTTCGGCCGCACCCGCCCGCCGCCGACGAACGCCGCGCTCAGGTCCGCGAAGAGCCAGGGCCGACCGAGGCAGCCACGGCCGACGACCACGCCGTCCGCGCCGGTCTCGGCCATCATCCGCACCGCGTCGGCGCCTTCCCAGATGTCGCCGTTGCCGAGCACGGGGACGTGGTCGAGCTCGGCTTTGAGCTTCGCGATCCGGTCCCAGTCGGCCTTGCCCGAATAGCCCTGAGCACCCGTCCGGGCGTGCAACGCGACGGCCGCGACGCCCGCGTCCTCGGCGATTCGGCCAGCTTCCAGGTACGTCTCATGCGAGGCGTCGATGCCTACGCGCATCTTGACGGTCACAGGCAGCGTTCCGGCGTTACGCACAGCCGCCTGCACGATGTCACGGAACAGGACGCGGTGATACGGCAGCGCGCACCCTCCGCCGCGCCGGGTGACCTTGGGCACCGGGCAGCCGAAGTTGAGGTCGATGTGGTCGGCGAGGTCCTCTTCGGCGACGATGCGCACCGCGCGGCCGACGTAGTCGGGATCGACACCGTAGAGCTGCACCGAGCGCGGCTGCTCGTCGGGCTCGAAGTGGATCATCTTGCGCGTCTTCGGGTTGCGCTCGACCAGCCCGACCGTCGTCACCATCTCGCACACGAACAGCCCTGCGGGGCGGTCGGCCCCGGCTTCGGGCACCCGGCTGCGCGCCTGTTCCCGGCACAGCGCCCGGAACGGCGGGTTGGTGATCCCCGCCATCGGGGCGAGGACCACCGGCGGCCACACCCGGTAGGGGCCGACCGCGAGCGGTTGGTGCGCGTCTGGCATGTAATGGTCCTCGGGAACGCTCGCCGGCTGGAACGTCCCATTGTTCCAGACTCGGCGGGCGGCGACCGGGCTCAAGCCTCGAGGAAGGTGGCTGACGTGCATGTCCTGGGCATCGACATCGGGGGTTCCGGCGTCAAGGGCGCTCCGGTGGACACCGCCACCGGCGAAACGACCGCGGACCGCTTCCGGCTGGAGACTCCGCGCCCTGCCACGCCTGAGGCCGTGGCGCCGATCGTCGGCGAGGTGGCCGACCACTTCGACTGGACCGGCCCGGTGGGCGTGACCTTCCCGGGCGTGATCACGGGTCCGCATGGAACGGTGCGTACCGCCGCCAACATGGAGCCCGAGTGGATCGGTGTGGACGCGGCGACGCTGTTCACGAAGGTGCTGCGCACGAGCGACGGCGCACCGCCTCGAGTGCTGAACGACGCGGACGCCGCCGGGGTCGCCGAAATCGCGCACGGAGCAGGCAAAGGCCGCGGCGGCGTGGTGCTCACCCTGACGTTCGGTACCGGGATCGGCTCGGCGCTGTTCCTCGACGGCAAGCTGGTGCCGAACACCGAGTTCGGCCACCTGGAGCTGCACGGCAAGGACGCCGAGATGCGCGCCTCGGCCCGCGTCCGCGAAGAGAAGGAGCTGAGCTGGGGCAAGTGGGCAGGCCGGGTCCAGGAGTATCTGGACCTCGTGGAGGCGCTGCTCAGTCCGGATCTGATCATCATCGGCGGTGGCGCGTCCAAGCACGCGGACAAGTTCCTGCCGCAGCTGGATCTGCGCGCCGAGGTTGCCGCCGCCCGGCTGGCGAACACGGCCGGTATCGTCGGCGCGGCGATGGCGGCCGCCACGAGCGAGCACTGAAGCAGCAAGCTGGATACTCTATGCCGCAAGATCGCCACTTTAGGCGATCGCCAGACGGGGTAACGCGGACTGAGGACTGGTGAACGTGGCGGGCCGGAGGGCGGTGCGTACGTCGGTGGCTGCGGCAGCGCTGTCGTTCGCCGTGCCGCTTGCCGCAGTCGCGGGCTGTTCCGCCGCTCCCCGGCCGGTACCGGCGGCGAGCATCAGTCCGCCCTTAGCCGTCGTGCCGATGGATGAGCGGATCACCCTGCCGACGACGATGGGGCTGACGTTCAACCGTCCCCGGCCCGGCAGCCGCGTCGAACACCAGATCCTCTATACCGTCCAGCAGTCCGTCCGCGCGGAACTCCACGCCGAGAACGGTTCCGGCTCGTCCGATCCGTTGCTGCCGATCTACTGGTCAGGCAGCGCGCTGGCCGCGATAAGGAGCGACGTGGCGAGCCGGGTGAGCAGGCACGAGCAGCGTGTCGGCACGCTCGTGGTGTCGGACATGACGTACACACCGCCTGCGGCCGGTAAAGCCACCGTGTCGTACTGCTCGACCTGGCGGAACGAGGTGCGCGGTAACGCGTCCAAGCACATCGGCGGCTCCGCCGCGCAGGGACCCGGCGCAGCGGGTACGTTCACCACGCTCACGTTGACGCGGGGCATGCGCGGCCGCTGGCAGGTATCAGGCATCAAGCAGACCGAGCACTCGCCGAGGTGCCGGAACCGGGCACCGAAGTAGCCCGGCCCGCCAAACCTCAGCAGCCGATCAGCCGCGCGGCCAAGTACGACTCGACCTGGTCCAGCGAGATGCGCTCCTGCTCCATCGAGTCACGCTCGCGCACCGTTACCGCATTGTCGTCGAGCGTTTCGAAGTCCACGGTGACGCAGAACGGCGTGCCGATCTCGTCCTGACGCCGGTAGCGGCGGCCGATCGCCTGCGCATCGTCGAAATCGACGTTCCAGCTGCGGCGCAACGCGCCGGCCAGCCCGCGCGCCTTTGGCGACAGATCGGCGTTGCGGGACAGCGGCAGCACGGCCACCTTCACCGGCGCGAGCCTCCGGTCGAGCTTGAGCACCGAGCGCTTCTCCATCACGCCCTTGGCGTTAGGCGCCTCGTCCTCGGTGTACGCATCGATCAGGAACGCCAACATGCACCGGTTGACGCCTGCCGCCGGCTCGATGACGTAGGGCGTGAACCGCTCGTTGTTGGCCTGGTCGAAGTACGACAGGTCCTGCCCCGAGTGCTTCGAGTGCGTGGTCAGGTCGAAGTCGGTCCGGTTGGCGATGCCCTCGAGCTCGGAGAACTCGCTGCCGCCGAAGTTGTACCGGTACTCGATGTCCACGGTCCGCTTCGAGTAGTGCGACAGCTTCTCCTGCGGGTGCTCGTGCAGGCGCAGGTTGGCCGGGTCGATGCCGAGGCCGAGGTACCAGTTCCAGCGCTGCTCGATCCAGTACTCGTGCCACTTCTCGTCGTCCCCCGGCCGGACGAAGAACTCCATCTCCATCTGCTCGAACTCGCGGGTGCGGAAGATGAAGTTGCCCGGGGTGATCTCGTTGCGGAAGGACTTGCCGATCTGCCCGATGCCGAACGGGATCTTGCGCCGCGCGCTCTCGAAGACGTTCTTGTAGGACACGAAGATGCCCTGCGCGGTCTCCGGGCGCAGGTAGTGCAGGCCGGACCCGTCCTGCACCGGGCCGAGGTGGGTGGAGAGCATGCCGTTGAACATCTTCGGCTCGGTGAACTGCCCCTTGTTCCCGCAGTTCGGGCAGTTGACGTCGGCCAGGCCGTGCTCCGGGGCGTGCTTGTGCTTGGCCTCGTACGCCTCTTCGAGGTGGTCGGCGCGGAAGCGCTTGTGGCAGGAGAGGCACTCGGTGAGCGGGTCGGCGAACTCCTTGACGTGCCCGGAGGCCTCCCAGACCTCCCGGGCCAGGATGATCGAGGAGTCGAGGCCGACCACGTCCTCGCGGCCGCGCACCACCGCCTGCCACCACTGCCGCTTGACGTTCTCCTTCAGCTCGACGCCGAGCGGGCCGTAGTCGTAGGCGGCCCTGGACCCGCCGTAGATCTCGCTGGAGGGGAAGACGATGCCGCGGGCCTTTGCCAGGCGGACGATGGTGTCGATCTTGTCGGCGGGCACGGTGTGCTCTCTTGTCTTCGCTGCGCCATCACACCCGGCTGGTGTGCGGTCGGTCCGGGGACAAAGCGTACCGAGGGTCCGCGCCGCGTTTCCAACCTCTTCTCGGGCCGGGGCGACGAGGCCCGGCACGGCCGGCGATCGGCCGCTCCAGCCGGTGTAACTGGTGTAATGGGCACGACCCCGCCCCGCGGTGGCACAATGGCAGCGGCACCGTGGGCGCCGCGCTCGCGGTACTTCGGCAGATCCACACCGAGCGAGGAGCGCCGATGACGAGCGAGTCGCCGATCCACGAGTCGCGCCAGTCGGCGCCCGCGCCCGGCCGCTCGACCCGCCAGCGGGCGGCGGTGGCCGCACTGCTTGAGGAGACCGACGACTTCCAGTCGGCGCAGCAGCTGCATGACCGGCTCAAGCATCGCGGCGACTCGGTCGGCCTGACCACGGTGTACCGCACGCTCCAGTCACTCGCCGACGCCGGCGCGGTGGACGTGGTACGCACCGGCGACGGCGAAGCGGTCTACCGGCGGTGCAGCTCGGGCAGCCATCACCACCATCTGGTGTGCCGCAGTTGCGGAAAGACGGTCGAGGTCGAGGGCCCGGCGGTGGAGTCGTGGGCCGACCGGATGGCCGCCGAGCACGGCTTCATCGATGTGGCGCACACGCTGGAGATCTTCGGCACCTGCGCGCAGTGCGCCGGACGTTAACCCGGCCCTGCCCTACATACGCACGATACGCACGCCCTAATCAGGCACGCCCTAGTCGCGTTCCTTGATCCAGATCATGTCGCGACCCGTCTCGGCCGGTGCGGTGATCTCACTGTCCTCGATCCGGTCGAGTCGGTAACCGAGCCGTCGAGGTACCGCAGCGCTGCGCACATTCGCCTCGTCGCAGTGGATCTCGACCCGCTCGATGCCCTCAAGGCCGAGCACGATCCGGGTCAGCTCGCGGACGGCCCGGGTGATCACGCCCTTGCCGGTGTGCGCGACATGGCACCAGTAGCCGATCTCCAGCCCGCCGGGACCGATCCGGTCGTGCACGCCGACGACGGCGAGCAACGTGCCGTCGGCGGCGTCGAAGACGCCGTAGGTGCAGCCTCGTTCCGCCGGCCACGAGGCGGCCTGCTGCTCGCCCCACTCGCGCTGCTGTTCCAGGGTAGGCGGCTCGGGCAGCCAGTCCATCCAGGGATGCAGGTGTTCATATGATGCGCTGATCGCGTCGTAGCGGGCGTAGAGGTCCTCCGGCAGGAAGCGGCGCAGCACCAGTCCGTCCGTCTCGATCCGCTCCGGCGGCGCCACGCCGGGACCGAGCGCCGGTGTCGTTTTCGATTCCATTGGGCGATCATCGCGAGCCCGGCGGTCCGTGCGCAATCGATATCTGCTCTTCGCACCTGGCCGTGAATCGAATCTCTTGTATTCCGAAATTATCGTCTGACGAACTATCAGCTGCATGCACTGGCGCACCGTCGAGATCGACGGGAGCGGACGGACGGAAATGGACGGATTCCGTCCTCAATGCGCGCACGGCGCCCCGTACGCCCGCCTCCACAACGAGCGAC
>JBKOWZ010000141.1:0-7467 GCA_046724665.1 Actinomycetota bacterium | reverse complement strand
CGGATGGTGCGGTCGACGTTGGTCACCGCCTGCCGCTTGGCCACCTCGCCGACCAGCACCTCGGCGTTGCGGGCGAACGCGACCACCGACGGGGTGGTCCGGGCGCCCTCGGCGTTGGTGATGACGGTGGGCTCGCCACCTTCGAGGACGGAGACGACCGAGTTGGTCGTTCCAAGGTCGATGCCGACCGGACGTGCCATCGTGGCTTCCTTAAGTTAGCTCGTCGCTGCTTCTGCCTGTCCCCGGACCCGCGCCCGCACTCTCCCCGTAGGGGCGCTTGAGTCCAGTCGGCTCAACGATAAGGGTTGAGGCCATTGGACTCAACTTACCCGTTGCCGAGCGCTATTCCCGCCTTGAAGGTGCTGGTCACCAGGGGTACGCCGGGACGATAGGCCAGATGCAGGTACGACGGCGCGTCCAGCACCGCGAAGTCCGCCCGCGCGCCGACCGTCAGATGGCCGACGTCGGCGCGGCCGAGCGCGCGGGCGCCGCCGAGCGTCGCGGCGAGCAGTGCCTCAGCCGGGGACATGCGCATTTCGCGGACCGCGAGCGCGATGCAGAACGGCATCGAGGACGTGTAGCACGAGCCGGGGTTGCAGTCGGTCGCGATCGCCACGGTCGCGCCCGCGTCGATCAGCCGCCGTGCGTCCGGGTACGGCGAGCGGGTCGAGAACTCGACGCCGGGTAGCAGCGTCGCCACCGTTGCCGATCCGGCAGTCGTCGAGTCGGCGAGCGCCGCGACGTCCTCGTCGCTCAGGTACGTGCAGTGGTCCGCGGACGCGGCGCCGTACTCGACGGCGAGCTGCACACCCGGGCCATGCCCGAGCTGGTTGGCGTGCAAGCGCACGGCCAGGCCGTGCCCCTTCGCCGCGTCGAGGATCAGCCGCGTCTCGTCCTCGTCGAACGCGCCGCGCTCGCAGAACACGTCCACGTAGTCGGCGTACGGCGCGCACGCGTCCAGCATCGGCCCGCGCACCAGGTCCACGTACTGCTCACGCCGGTCGGCGTACTCCGCGGGCACCACGTGCGCGCCGAGGAACGTCGCCGCGTCGCACTCCTCAGCGGCGATGCGGATCGCCCGCGCCTCGTCCTCGACGGTGAGCCCGTACCCTGTTTTGCATTCGACGGTCGTCGTGCCCTGACGCGCCATCTCCGCGACGAGCCTGCGTACATTGGCGCGCAGACGTTCATCGTCCGCCGCGCGCGTCGTCGCGACCGTGGTGCGGATGCCTCCCGCACTGTACGGCGTGCCCGTCATCCGGGCCTCGAACTCCGCGGCACGGTCCCCGGCGAAGACCAGATGCGCGTGGCTGTCCACGAAGCCCGGGACCACCGCGCGTCCGCCGAGGTCGATGCGTCGGTCGGCGGCCGGTGCGCGGTCCGCCGAGCCGATCCAGGCGATCCTCCCGTCCTGCACCACCATCGCGGCGGCGCGCAGGATACACAGCTCCTCCCCTTGCGCGGAACCGTTTTCCACAGGCTGTGGACGACCTGTGGCCAATTCGTCGATTCCTGTGACAAGGGCCGAATCAGACATGCACATCTCTCCGGTACAGGGCGCTGATGGCCGCGCCCAACCGCCGCGCCGGCTCGTCCACAAGCCTGTGGATACCGTCGCGTACGATCACCCTCCCGCCGACCACGACATGCCGTACGTCCGCCGCCGTGGCCGCGTAGATCACCGATTCGGCCGCGACGTCGAGCGTGGTGCCGGTCATCCGGATCGAGTCGAGGCCGACCGTCACGAAGTCGGCGAGCGAGCCCGCGTGCAGCCGCCCGGCCCGCGGCCAGCCGAGCGCCTGCTGCCCGGCCAGCGTCGCGGCGTCGATCAGGTCGGTGCTCGGCCAGTGGCCGCGCCGCTCGGTGCGCAGCCGCTCGTCCAGTTCCAGCGCGCGAGCCTCCTCGAACAGGTCGATCACCGCCTGGCTGTCCGAGCCGAGCGAGATCGGCGAGCCTGAGTCGAACAAGGTGCGCGCGGCGCCGATCCCGTCGGCCAGGTCGCGTTCGGTGGTCGGGCACATGCACACGCAGGTCTGCGAGTCGCCGAGCAGTTCGATGTCGGCCTGCGACAGATGCGTGGCGTGCACGGCGGTGGTCTTCGGGCCGAGCGCGCCGGACGCCTCGAGCAACTGCGCCGGGGTCAGCCGGTAGGCGGCCAGGCAGGCGTCGTTCTCGGCGCGCTGCTCGGACAGGTGCACGTGCAGCGGGGCGTCGAACTTGGTCGCCGCGGCGGCGACCGTACCGAGCTGGTCCTTCGGCACCGCGCGCACCGAGTGGATCGCCGTGCCGATGATGACGTCCGGTTCGTCCGGGTACGCGGCGCGCAGGCTCTCGACGCGTGCGGCCCACGTGTCGGCGTCGCCGTCCGAGAAGCGCATCTGGGTGCGGTTGAGCCGCGCCTTGCGCGACGCAGTGCTCTTCTTCGGCGTCGCGTCGATGCCGCCGGTCAGATAGCAGGTGTCGAGCAGCGTGATTCTGATACCGGCGGTGCGTGCGGCCCGGACCAGCGCGTGACCCATCGCGTTCGGGTCCGCGTAGCGGGCGCCGCCCTCGTCGTGGTGCGCGTAGTGGAACTCGCCCACCGTGGTGATCCCGGCCAGCGCCATCTCCGAAAAGACGCCGACCGCCAGCTCGAAGTACGAGTCCGGATTCAGCCCGGCCACGGCCTCGTACATCTGCTCGCGCCAGGTCCAGAAGGTGCCCTCGCCGATCTGGGTACGGCCGCGCAGCGCGCGGTGGAACGCGTGCGAGTGCGCGTTCGCCAGGCCGGGCAGGGTGAGGCCGGGCAGCCGCGTCGCCCCGGCGGGCGCGGGCACGCCGGGTGTCACCGACCTGATTCGGTCGCCCGAGGTCTCGATCAGGACGTCCGCTTCCACCATGCCGGCCACGTACGCCGCCTCGGCATGCCAGAGCCGCGTGTCCGTCTGCTCAACCGTCCGCACCACGGTGTTCACGTGTAAGCCCCCTCATCCCCTGTTCCGCACCGGTCCCGCCCCCGCGAGATCCGCCATCGTCTCGGCCAGCGCCGCCACGCCCGCCAGGCAGTCCGCCGTCTCCGCGTGCTCGGCCGGGGTGTGCGAGAGGCCGCTCGGGTTGCGCACGAACAGCATCGCGGTGGGCAGGCGCGCGGCCAGGACGCCGGCGTCGTGCCCGGCCCCGGTCGGCAGCCGCGGCACGCGCCCGAAGGTCCGGGCCAGTGCCGCCGAGATCCGCTCACGCAGACTGTCGTCGAATTCGACGATAGCCGTGCGCGACTCGTTGACAACCGCGACACGCGTACCGTCGCGTTCGCAGCGTTCGTACGCCGCGGCGGTGATCTGCTCGATCAGCGCGCTGAGCGACGCCTCGTCCGGCGCCCTGCCGTCCAGCCACGCCAGAACGCGCGACGGGATCGCGTTGGTGCCGTTCGGCTCCACCCGGACCCGGCCGAAGGTCGCCAGCGCGCCGCCGAGCCTGGCCTTCTTGCGGGCGGAGAGCACCGTGTGCGCGTAGCTCAGCATCGGGTCGCGCCGGTCCTCGAGCGCCGTGGTGCCGGCGTGGTTCGCCTCGCCGGCGAAGTCGAACCGCCAGCGTCCGTGCGGCCAGATCGACGACGCCACGCCGACCGGCGCGCCGTGGTCGATCAGCCATCTGCCCTGCTCGATGTGCAGCTCCACGAACTGCGCGATGCCGCCGAGCCGTTCCTCGTCCTGCCCGAGCGAGTACGGGTCCTGACCCGCGGCCGCCATCGCGTCGGCCAGCCGCACGCCGTCGCCGTCGCGCAACTCGCGTGCCCGCGCGGCGTCGAGCTGCCCGGTCATCAGCCGGGAACCGGCGCAGGCGACGCCGAAGCGCGTGCCCTCCTCGTCGGCGAAGTTCGCGATGACCACGGGCCGGGACGGTCGCAGGCCTCGTGCACGCAGCAGATCGACCGCCGCCAGGGCGCTGATGACGCCGAGCGGACCGTCGTACGCGCCGCCGTCCGGAACCGAGTCCAGGTGCGATCCGAACGCGACGGCATCCCGTCGTGCGCCGCCACCTTCGTCCGGGAGCCACCAAGCCCACTGATTCCCGTTGCGGTCCGTCTCGACGGTCAGGCCTCGATCAGCGGCCTGCGACACGAACCAGCCGCGGCACGCCAGGTCCTCGGCCGTCCAGGCGAAGCGCCGGTATCCGCCGGTGTCCCCGTCGCGCCCGACGTCGGCCAGCGAGTCCCAGAGCTGTGCGAAGCCCGTCGCGTCCGCGACCTCCTCGTGCATCACGAGGACTCCCGCATCGGAATGCGAACCGATCGCTGCTCGGCCACCTCCACGGCGCGGTCGTACCCCGCGTCCACGTGGCGGATGACGCCCATGCCCGGATCGTTCGTCAGCACTCGTTCAAGCTTCTCGGCGGCCAGCGGCGTGCCGTCCGCGACGGAGACCTGCCCGGCGTGGATCGAGCGGCCCATGCCGACCCCGCCGCCGTGGTGGATCGACACCCACGACGCGCCCGAGGCCACGTTCACCATCGCGTTCAGCAGCGGCCAGTCGGCGATCGCGTCCGAGCCGTCCAGCATCCCCTCGGTCTCCCGGTACGGCGAGGCGACCGAGCCGGTGTCCAGATGGTCGCGGCCGATCACGATCGGCGCCTTCAGCTCGCCCGAGGCGACCATGTCGTTGAACCGGACTCCGGCCAGGTTCCGCTCGCCGTAGCCGAGCCAGCAGATCCGCGCGGGCAGCCCCTGGTAGTGCACCCGCTCGCCGGCCAGCCTGATCCAGCGCGCCAGCGACTCGTTCTGCGGGAACAGCTCGAGTACCGCGCGGTCGGTCGCCGCGATGTCCGCCGGGTCCCCGGACAGCGCCGCCCAGCGGAACGGGCCCTTGCCCTCGCAGAACAGCGGCCTGATGTACTTCGGCACGAATCCGGCGAAGTCGAAGGCGCGCTCGTACCCGGCCAGCCGCGCCTCGCCGCGGATCGAGTTGCCGTAGTCGAAGACCTCGGCGCCCGCGTCCTGGAAGCCGACCATCGCCTCGACGTGCCTGGCCATCGACTCGCGTGCCCGCGTGGCGAACTCCTGCGGCTTGTCGGCGGCGAAGCGCCTCATCTCCGCGAACTCGACGCCGAGCGGCAGGTACGACAGCGGGTCGTGCGCGGAGGTCTGATCGGTGACGATGTCGATCGGTGCGTTACGCGCCAGCAGTTCCGGTACCAGATCCGCGCCGTTGCCCAGGACGCCGATCGAGAGCGGACGGCGCGCGTCACGGGCATCGATTGCCAGCTGAAGCGCGTGGTCGAGCGAGTCGGCCTGCACGTCCAGGTAGCGGTGCTCGATACGCCGCGAGATCGCGCGCGGGTCGCAGTCGATGCAGATCACGACGCCGTCGTTCATCGTCACCGCGAGCGGCTGCGCGCCGCCCATCCCGCCGAGCCCGGCGGTGAGCGTGATCGTCCCGGCCAGTGACCCGCCGAAGTGGCTCGCGGCCACCGCGGCGAAGGTCTCGTAGGTGCCCTGCAAGATGCCCTGCGTGCCGATGTAGATCCACGAGCCCGCGGTCATCTGGCCGTACATGATCAGGCCGAGCGCGTCGAGGCGGCGGAACTCCTCCCAGTTGGCCCAGTCGCCGACCAGGTTCGAGTTCGCCAGGATCACCCGCGGCGCCCACTCGTGCGTGCGCATCACCCCGACCGGCTTTCCCGACTGCACGAGCATCGTCTCGTCGCCGCGTAGCGTGGTGAGCGTGCGCAACAACGCGTCGAACGAGGCCCAGTTGCGCGCCGCCTTGCCCGTGCCGCCGTAGACGACCAGTTCCTCCGGGTGCTCGGCCACCTCGGGATCGAGGTTGTTTTGCAGCATCCGATACGCCGCCTCCTGCTGCCAGCCGAGCGTGTTCAGGCTGGTGCCGCGGGGAGCGCTCACAATTCGCGGACCGGTCATGCACAGCTCGCTTCCTTGAGGCCTTCGTCGGGATTCTCGGCGGGCGGGATGCCGCCCGAGGCGTCACGCAGTGGTCGTGCCCGGAGTGGAACGCTCCGAACCTCGAGGTATGTTAAGCAATTATTCACAGCTATGGTCAACCGCATGATTCCATTCAGTAGCGTGAGGAGCAGCCGATGAGCGAGCCCACCACGACGACGGTCAGCCTCGATGCGGGTGTGATCGGCCACAACGACCTGACCTTCGCCGACATCGTGGCGGTCGCCCGTGACGGTGCCCGGGTCGAGCTGACCCCCGCCGCGCTGGCCGCGCTCGGCCAGGGGCGCGCCACCGTGGACAAGCTCGCCGCCGCGCCGACCCCGGCCTACGGGATCTCCACCGGCTTCGGCGCCCTGGCCACCCGGCAGATCGACCCGGAGCTGCGCGCCGCGCTCCAGCGCTCCTTGATCCGCTCGCACGCCGCCGGGATGGGTCCGCTGGTCGAGCCCGAAGTGATCCGCGCGCTGATGCTGCTGCGCCTCAAGACCCTCGCGACGGGACACACCGGCGTGCGCCCGATCGTCGCCGAAACCATGGCGGCGCTGCTCAACAGCGGCATCACCCCGGCCGTGCGCGAATTCGGCTCGCTCGGCTGCTCGGGTGACCTGGCCCCGCTCGCGCACGTCGCGTTGGTCCTGATGGGGGAGGGCGAGGTCGTCGGCGAGGACGGCAAGGCGACCGAGGCGGCCCCCGTGCTGATCGAGCGCGGCATCTCGCCGCTGGTGCTCGAACCGAAGGAGGGCCTGGCGCTGATCAACGGCACCGACGGCATGCTCGGCATGCTCGTCCTCGCCCTGCACGACTTTGGCCGACTGCTCAAGGTCGCCGACGTCACCGCCGCGATGAGCATCGAGGCGCAGCTCGGCACCGACCGGGTCTTCCTGCCCGAACTGCACGCCATCCGTCCGCACCCCGGCCAGGCCGCCTCCGCCGCCAACCTGCTCATGCTGCTGAAGGACTCCGGCGTCGTGGCCTCGCACCGCGGACCGGACTGTAACCGCGTGCAGGACGCGTACTCGTTGCGCTGCGCGCCTCAGGTCGCCGGCGCCGCACGTGACACGCTCGAGCACGCCGCCGCCGTCGCGAGGCGCGAACTCGACTCGATCATCGACAACCCGGTCGTCCTGCTGGGCGAGGACAGAGTGGAGTCCAACGGGAACTTTCACGGCGCGCCGGTCGCCTTCGTGCTGGACTTCCTGGCCATCGCCGCCGCCGAGGTCGGGTCGATCGCCGAGCGCCGCACCGACCGGATGCTCGACGTCGCCCGCTCGCACGGCCTGCCGCCGTTCCTGGCCGACGATCCCGGCGTGGACTCCGGGCTGATGATCGCCCAGTACACGCAGGCCGCGCTGGTCTCCGAGAACAAGCGCCTCGCCGCCCCGGCCAGCGTGGACTCGATCCCGTCCTCGGCGATGCAGGAGGACCACGTCTCGATGGGCTGGTCGGCCGCGCGCAAGCTGCGCGCCTCGCTCGACAACCTCACCCGCATCCTCGCCGTCGAGCTGGTGACCGCCGCCCGCGCGCTCGACCTG
>JBKOWZ010000048.1:0-8145 GCA_046724665.1 Actinomycetota bacterium | reverse complement strand
CGACCGAGAACTGCTTCGCCAGGACGTCCGCGTAGTTCGGCGTGTCCAGGTCGAACGGTATGACCGCGGTTCCGATGCGCAGGCCGATCTTCGCCGCGAGCGCGCGCAGCGAGTCCGGTGGCACCGCGCCGGCCGCCCCGCCGCCCGCGGACCGTGCCGCGCCGGCGGTCGCGGCGCTCGCGCTGGCAGTGTTGAGACCGGGTATCGCGAGCGCTCCGGCGGCGCCCATCGCGAGGAAACTGCGTCGTTTCATGCGATTGCCTCCTCAGGCCGACAAGCCGCTTCGCCCGGTCCGAAAATTTCGGAGCCACGGGCGTAAGGGCGAGCCAAAAGTAAGCGCAGCACAATCGACTGTCAACGGTTGAGACGGTCGGTACAGCGGCGTTATCCCTTGGTAGCCACGAGAACGCAGGTAGCGGCCGATGGGCCGAACGTATCGAAAGTTTCGAATAACCCGACCCGCCCCGGCTGAACCAAACGGCCAGGTAATCCGTGTAGCGCCATGGTCTTACCTCGTGATCGGCCGAGTGTCGTAGTCTTCGGATATGTCAAGAAAGCCGACCCGAGCGTGTCGCGGCACCGCATCAGCAACGGGGTAGCGCATGGAAGGTCTTTACGTACGGACATTGGACGGGTCCACCTGGCCTGATTTCGCCCGGCTGGTCGAGCGGCACAACGGGGTGTGGGGCGGCTGCTGGTGCATGGCCTTCCACGCCGAGGGCGTGGGCCGCACCAGGACCGTCGCGCAGAACCGCTCCGACAAGGAGGCGCGCGTCCTGGAGGGCCGGGCGCATGCCACACTCGTCTACGACGACGAGAACTGCGTGGGCTGGTGCCAGTTCGGGACGCCCGAAGAACTGCCACGCATCAAGCACCGGCGCGAGTACGCCAGGGACGCGCCCGCCTTGCCGGACTGGCGGATCACCTGCTTCTTCGTCGATTCCAAGTACCGGCACCAGGGCGTCGCCGGAGCGGCACTCGACGGCGCGCTGCGCGAGATCTCGCGGCTCGGCGGGGGCACCGTCGAGAGCTACCCGCAGGAGACCGACGGCCGGTCGGTCTCCGCGTCGTTCCTCTACAACGGGACGCTCTCGCTTTTCGAGGGCCACGGTTTCGAGCGCACGCGCCGCCTCGGCCGCAACCACTGGGTGGTCACCAAAGTCGTGCGCTGAGCCGGCGTCACGCACGTGCGGCAGGCCACGGGATCCACAGCGCGCACAACGACACGACGGCTGCCGCGGCGGCCACCGCACCCATGCCCCACGCCAGACCCGCGCTGTTCGCGAGGAAGCCGATCATCCCCGGGCCGCTGAGCAGCCCGACCGTTCCCATCGCGGCGACCAGGGCCAGCGCGTCAGCGCCCTGACCCGCCGCCGCGACGTACACGGCCGGCGCGACGGCCGCCACGCCCAGCCCGACGCAGGCGAAGCCGAGCAACGCGGGACCCGTGCCGCCGGCCAGCACCGCCAGCGCCAGGCCCGCGCCGGCCAGTGCGGCGCCGGCGCCCACGAGGCGCCGCTCGCCCCAGCGGGACCGCCAGCCGTCTGCGAACAGGCGCGCCGCGACCATCATGACCGAGAAGACCGCGATACCCATCGGCGCGACCGAGGCGGACGCCTTCGCGACGTTCTTCAGGTAGAGCGCGCTCCAGTCGCTCATCGCGCCCTCGACGATCGTGCCGAACGCCATCGCCAGTCCCAGCCAGGCCGCCGTGCGTACCAGGGCGCTGCGTCGGCGGCGCCCGTTCGGCTGCTGATCTTCCGCGGACGGCTCCGCGTCCTGCTGCTCGTCTGTGAGCAGCCCGGTCCGCGCGAAGGCGAGCAGTGCGAGCAGGACGGCGGCCGCGATGGCGAAGTGCGTCGGCAGCGAGGCCGTCAGTGCGTTCACTGCCGACGCGACCAGTGCCCCGGCCAGCGCTCCGGCGCTGAACACCGCGTGCAGCCTGGACATCACCGTGCGCTGGTACACCACCTCAAGCTGCGCGCCCTGCGCGTTCATCGCGACGTCAAGGCAGGCCACTGCGACGCCGTCGCAACATGCGAACACCAGTGCCGCCGGATAGTTCGGCGCCGCCGCGAGGGCGAGCGGGAACACGGCGAGGCAGAGCGCCGACCAGGCCGCCAGCGTGCGCGATCCCAGCCGCTTCATGAGCGTCGCGACCAGCGGGAAGGACGCCGCGGCCCCGGCGCCGGTGACCGTCAGCAGCAGGCCGACCGCCGCGTCGGACACGCCGAGCCCGGCCTTGATCGCGGGCATCCGGGACGCCCAGGTGGCGTACTGGAAGCCGAGCAGGAAGAACAGCGCGCCGATCGCGAGCCATGATCGGCGCCACTGCCGGGACGTGCCCGCGCCGCCGTGTCCGTGCCGCACGCTAGTCAACCTCCACCGGCCTGGACATGTACACCGCGTGCGGGCCGTAGCCCGCCGGAACCTGGACCTCGGGGTGCCGGCGGAAGCCGTTCGCCGCCCAGAAGGTGTCGCTGCCACCGACGGAGATCAGCGAGATCCGCTGGTACGCCAGCTCCCTGGCGATCTGTGCCAGGTGGCGAAGCATGCGCCTGCCCAGCCCCCGGCGACGCAGGGTCTCCGCGACGACCATGTCGTGCAGATGCAGGTTGCCCGAACCGCTTAAGCGGTGCGCGCCGTGTCCGGACTCGGATTCGCCGATGTGCGGATACTGCGACGGTGGATACGGCAGGGCGATCACGTAGCCGGCCACCTGCCGCCCGAGCTCGAGGACGAAGCAGGTCTCCGGGGCGACACGGGCCTTCGACGCCAGCGCGTCCCGGCCCTCCGAGATCCCGAGTCCGGCGTAGGCCTTGGCTTCGAGTTCGACGATGCCGTCCCAGTCCCGCGCCGTGACGTGCCGTATCCGCGCCGCCTGCGTCACCGTGTACGGCAGCGGCTTGAAGCCGTTGAAGCCCCGCGTGGTATAGCTGACCGAATAGGCGCCGCTGGACAGGACCCACACGGGATCACCCGACTTCGCGTCCTGAGGCACCGGGACGGGATGGTATTCGTGCCCGTATACATCGTCGCCGTCGCAGGTCGGCCCGGCGATGACCGCGGGCACGTACTGCGCGTCGGGATGCGAGGGGAACACCAGCCGGTATTGCAGCTTGTCCATCTCGTAGAGGCCGTTGAACTTCCCGCAGCTCAGGTACAGCCAGTACCGGCGCCGGCCGTCGATCAGCTCGCGCGAGGAGAGGCGGGCGACGTGCGCTCTGATCGCGCCCTGATCCGCGACCAGGTAGCGGCCCGGCTCGACCAGGAAGTCCAGCGAGCGCCCCGATACCGACCGCAGCCGCGCCATGCCGTCGCGGATCGCGGCGAAGATCTCGTCGATCGGCGGATTGAGCGGCTCGCCGCGCCGATCAACGTACCCGAGCGCGGGCAGGCCGCCGCCGAGGTTGACGTGGTCGATGACGATCGCGCGCCGGCCGAGGGCCTCGACGGCGCCGGCGAGACTGTCGAACGCGTCGTGCCAGGCCTGCGTGCTCATCTGCTGCGACCCGACGTGGACGGACAGCCCCGCCGGGACCAGGCCGGCGTCGCGCGCCGTCTCCAGCACGAGCGCCGCTTCGGCGGCCGAGCAGCCGTACTTGCGGCTCAGGCCCCACAGCGCGCCGTCCCCGGTGGTGGCCAGGCGGCAGAACACGCGGGCACCGGCCGCGTGTTCGGCGATCGCCAGCACGTCCTGCGCACTGTCGGTGGCGAAGTCCCGGATGCCGAGGCGGAACGCCTCGGCGATGTTCCGGTCCGACTTCGCGGTGTTGCCGTAGTGGATCCGGCCGGCCGGCACCCCGGCGGCGAGCGCCTGCGCGATCTCGTCGGGGCTCGCCGCGTCGCAGCCCGCGCCCTGCTCGGCCAGCGCGGCGATCACCTCGTCGATGGGGCAGGCCTTCATCGCGAACCGCACCGCGACGCCGGGCAGTTCCCGGGCCAGCGACCGGTACCGCTCCTCGATCCCGCTCAGGTCGAAGACGATCCGGTCCTCGTCGGCGGCGGCCAGCGCCGCGCGCAGCTCGGGCGTGATCCGCGTCATGCCCGGCCGATATCTGTGGTCTTACTCGCCTGCACGAGGTCCTGCCACAGCTCGGTGAGCAGGGCGAAGTCCTCGATGTCCGCCTGCGCCTCGTCGAGCAGCCGGGGGCCGCGTTCGGCCAGGAGCGCGGCGAACTCGGCGTACCTTCCGCCGAGCCCGCGGTAGCAGCGGTCGATGACGCGCAGCCGCTCGACGTTCTCGGCGCGGTCCAGTCCGGCGCTGAGCCTGGCGAGTTCGGCCACCGCGTCGGGCCGGACACGATCCGACACGTCGAGCAGCGACGCGCCCGCTTCCGCCATTCGCTCGTAGATGAAGTTGAGGTAGAGCATGGACAGGAAGAACTTCGCGAACCGCAGCTGGTACTCCTGGAACCCGGCGTCGGTGCGCCGCTGCGCGGTGTAGAAGTTCACGATGTTGCGGTTGTGCAGGACTCCCGGCAGGCCGGCGCTCTCGATCAGGTGCATGAGGAAGTAGTCGCCGCCGATGGTGTCGATCGCGGGCAGCAGCGGTACGCGTTCGTATACGTCGTGATGGAAGCTGATGTTGCACATGTCGATCCGCATCGGATCGACGACGGTGAGGACCGAGTGGTCGCGGACGAAGGGTTCCGCCCCCGCCCCGCGGAACGACTCATCGGCGAGTTCCCGCTTGCGCTCCCGCGTCCAGTGGCCGGGCGCCCACAGGCCGACCACCTCGTAGTACGCCTCGCGATCGAGTTCGCAGATCTCGCCGATGTCCACGGAGAGTTCGCCCACGAAGGAGCCGCCGACCAGCGCGACCGGCCGGTGTGCGCGCGTCGGGCTCAGCACGCGCTCGTCCCACTCGCGCACCTCGTCCGCCGCCTCGAGCGCCGGCCTGCCGATCGAGGCGAGCTCGTGGTGGATCGGGAAGATCTGCCGGCCGCGTACCGTCTGGTACCGGCTGTCGGAGTCCCTGCGGTGGATCGAGTCGCAGCCGAGCGCGGCCGCGTAGAGGAAGGCGCGGTTGGTGCAGGCCCCGTACGAGACGCCCGGCGGAAGCATGAGGTCGAGTACGAGGTCTGGCTTCTGCGGCCCGGCGGCGCGGATCACCCGGCGCAGGAAGTCCCGCTGCGCGGCCTCGCCGACGTGGTGCGCGATCACGCACGGTGAGCGCGGCGCCGCGTCGAGCGCCGCGGCGTGCGCCGTGAAGGCCTGCTCGTCGGCGGAGTCGAGGATCAGCAGGTCGACTTCGACGTCGAAGTGGTCGGCGGCGTACTGCGCCTCGGCGGCGATGGCCGTAATCGTTTCCGGACACGGCCGGTCCGTCGGCAGGACGAGGCAGATCCGCCGCATGTCGGTGGCGTCGGTCATGCCGGGTCTCCGTCCTCGCGCGACGCCGCGTCCGCCGGGCCGCGCCACGAGGTCAGGCCGAGCAGCTTCGAACCGAGGTCGGTCAACTGCGCCGGACCGTACCTGAGCGATTCGTGCTTCGTCGCGTCGCCGAGCAGGGTCTTGTTCCACTGCGGCGTGCTCAGGGTGCGCCAGGAGTCGATGCGGGACTGTCGCAGAACGCTGTGTGTCTCCAGCGCGGGCATCATGGAGAGGTACTGGACGGACCGCACGCCCTTGCGCGAGCGGTTGGGCGCCACGCCGTGGGCGAGCAGGCCGTTCCAGATGAGCAGGTCGCCCGCGCGCAGGTCGGGCCGGATCACCGGGAACTCGGCGCGATCGACGCCCGGCCTCACCGGGTCCCGATCGGTCGGCGCGGTGACACGCCACCGGTCGAACCGGCGGAACAGCTCGGGCGAGCACTGGAAGCCGCCGAGGTCCGGCTCGGTGTCGTTGAGGGCGATGATGCCCTGCACCCGCTGCGGCAGGACGCTGAGGGTGGTGTCCACGTCCCAGTGCAGCTCGATGTCGAACCCGGATTCGGTGGGCGCGATGAGCGCGCGGTCGCGCGTGCGCACGTTGGGTGGGTTCAGGTTGAGCCGGTCCAGGGTCACCCAGAGCTCTTCGCAGTCCCAGACATCGACGAAGGCGTCGTAGACGCGGCGGGTCTGCCGGCTGTCCCAGAGGTACTGGTGGTGGTAGGCCTCGACGAATCCGTAGACGAACAGCTCTCGGTCCAGGTCCGAGCGGAACGTGGGCGGCACGTACCAGCTTTCCGGGTCGTCCGGATCAAGGCCCTGGAACTCCCACGCGAATTCCAGCAGCCGCGCCGCCGCGCCGGAGGTGATCGCCTCTCGGACCACGATGTAGCCGTTGGCCTGCCAGAAGGCGAATTCGTCCTCGGACAACACGCGCAGCGGCAGCTCCTTGCGAAGCTCGCGCAGCGGCGTCGGGGCGAAGTAGGTGTCGGCGTCGGCGCTGAAGTACGGAACGCCGCAGACGGCGCGATGAAGGTACTGATCGGGATCGGGCATGGCAGGGCTCTCCAGATTCAGCCGGCTGGCCGCGCGCACGGTGCTCCCCGGTGGCGCGCGCTCCTCGACGGCACAGCGCTCTGAGAAGACACGGCGCTTGCGCAGGTCCTAGGTGGACTAGACCACACTGGACTAGACCACTAAGCCGTGTCAACCCTCGCCGCACGGCAGTACGCGGCGTAACCAGGCATAAGAGCTCTGCATACGGTCCGGCCCCGGCGGGCGCGCCCTCACCGTTCTCTCATCGATTCGACATGGATCCCTCATTGCCCGGCCCGAACGTCGTTGCGGGCGCCGGCAGACGCGCCCTTCGAAGACGGACGTGAGGGAGCCGATGTTCTTCACCTACCTCCTGCGGGAGCTGAGACGGCGGTCGCGGCAGGCGATCGTCGTGATGGTCGGGCTGGCGCTGGCGATCGGGCTGGTGATCACCGTGACGGCGGCGTCGGCCGGGGTGCGCGGCGCGCAGACCGCCGTGCTGCACTCGCTCTACGGCGTCGGCACCGACCTGACCGTCACCCAGAACGCCGCGAGCGGCTCGTCCGGGCCGAGGCAGTTCAAGCTGAACGGGACCACCGGGACCGGAAAGACCGCGACGACCGACACCGACAGCATCGTGCCGGCGCCGGGCCAGGGCACGCTCGCCGCCTCGGCGCTCAGCCGGATCTCGCATCTGGCCGGGGTGCAGGCGGTCTCGGCCAGCCTGTCCGCGCTCGACCTGCACATCTCGGGGCAGCTGACCGAGTCGGAGGGCGGGACCAGCAGCGGGCTCGTACAGCACTTCGACGCGGGCGGCGCCGCGCCGCCCACCGCCGGGGCCACCGTAGGCATCCAGCCGACGACGCTGCTCGGCGTGGACACGACCAAGCCGTCGATGGGCCCGCTGTCCACGGTGAGCATCACCTCGGGCCGCAACCTGCGGGCGGCCGACGCCAAGGCGAACGTCGCGGTGCTCGACTCCGGATACGCCTCGCAGAACAAGCTGAAGGCCGGCTCGAAGCTCACCCTCGCCGGCACCTCGTTCACCGTGGTCGGCGTGGCCACCACGCCGTCCGGGTCCGGCGGCGGCGCGAACATCTACCTGCCGCTGGCCAAACTCCAGACGCTGGCCTCGGACGCGGGCAAGGTCACCACGATCTACGTCAAGGCCGCCAGCGCGTCGCAGATCGCGCAGGTGCAGAGCGAGGTGCAGAAGGCGATGCCCGGCGCCACGGTGACCTCGTCGGCGAGCCTGGCCGGCGCGGTCAGCGGCTCGCTGGCCTCGGCCGCGTCCCTCGCGGACAACCTCGGCAAGTGGCTGGCGATCGCGGTGCTGGCCGCGGCGTTCGCGGTCGCGGTGCTGTTCACCGTCTCGGCGGTCGGCCGCCGGGTGCGCGAGTTCGGCACGCTCAAGGCCCTGGGCTGGACCTCGCCCCGGGTGGTGCGGCAGGTCGCCGGCGAGGCGATCGTGGTCGGCCTGCTCGGCGGGGCGCTGGGGATCGGGCTCGGCTTCGCCGGCGCGGCCATGGTCACGCACTTCGCGCCGACGCTCACCGCCACCACCGGCCCGCTGGCCCTGGGCGGCGGAGGCCAGCTGTCGAGCGGCCCGGCCACCAACGGCGGCCCGGCCGGCGCGGGGCCCGGCAGCGGCCCGTTGTCCAGCGGATCCGGACCGCTCTCGCTCGCGCACAGCGTGTCGGTGCACCTGAGCGCGCCGGTCGAGATACGGACCCTGCTG
>JBKOWZ010000215.1:0-6104 GCA_046724665.1 Actinomycetota bacterium | reverse complement strand
GGGCGCGGCCGGAGCGGCGCCGCGGCGCGGTCCCGGAACCCCGTCGGGCAGCTCGGCGTCGTCGCGGTCCTCCCAGGCGGCGTGCGGACGCAGCGTCGTCGAGGGCTGAGGCGGCTCTGACGGCAGCTTGATCAGCAGCCGGGCCGTGGCTTCGGCGTCGGAGGAGACCCGCAGGCCCGAACCGTCGCCGCTGCCCGCGGGCTCGGGTCCGGGCTCGTCGTCCTCGTACGGCGGCAGCGGCGGGAAATCGAGTAGGTCGGTGGTACCCGCATGAGCGCCGGACCAGGCCTCGTAGCCGCCGGGCTCGAACGAGCCGGCAGAGGGCTGAGGCTCGTACGGGCCGCGACGGCGGGGGTCCGCACCACGTCCCGAGGAATCCGTGGACTCTGGAGTATTCACAGCGCCGCTCAGGCCTTCCGGATCGCAGTCTCGACGTCCGCGCCGCCGCGTGGGTCCGATCACGGACAGTGCTTAGGCGATCACCATACTGTGATCGTCGGCGAGCCGAGACCCGATCACCGGGATTCCACCGTCGCGGGTGATGGCGCGACGATCGCGCCCGGACGGCGCTTTCGGGCATCGAACACGGTGAGAGCGATACGGCGTATCCGTACGCGGTCGCACGCGGCCGCGTAATTCACCCTTTGGGGTGACTGCCAGGACGGCTCGCGAGGCGCGCGGCGAGCGTGGCGACCCAGGCGCGATATACCGCGACCGTGATCAGCAGCATTCCGCCGAGAAGGTAGAGCAACGACTTCCCGTCGTTCGCCAACACCACGTCTCCCTTGCGGGCGAACGACGGCGGCGGCCCGAGGTAGGTGATCCAGAGCAGCGCGAGCAGCCAGCCGGCCGACGCGCAGCCGAGCGCGGACAGCCGGGTCGGCCGCCAGGAGTCGGCGGCCGCGGCGGCGAGCAGTTCGCCGAGCCCGAGCAGCAGGCCGATCAGCCCGCCGAAGCAGAGCGCCAGCCCGGTCGGCCAGTTGACGCCGAGCCAGGTCTCGCTGGCGCGGTGGCCGAAGGAGCCGACCGCGCCGACGGCGGCGCCGGCCGCGAATGCCAGCGCGAGCAGCGCCCATCGGGGCGCCCGCTCGGCCGGGGAGGAACCTGGTGCGCGCACGGTTCTTGTCGGCTGCGCTGTATTTGCTGACTGCGCTGCGCTTGTAGACGGTGCGGTGTCTTCTGACGGCATGGCGTCTTCTGACTGCGCGGCGTCTTTCGGCCGCGCAGCCTTCACAGCGTCCTTCGACACAGCGCTCCTCGGCGTGGGAGTCGGCTCAGGTCGGGTCACAGGAGCCATTCTCCGGTCAGACCGCCAGCCCGGCGAACAGGTCCGCCTCCGGCTTGTCGGGCCCCGGCTCGCCGTGCGCCAGTTGGTAGTGCTCGACCCCCATCACCTGCCGTCCCAGCCGGTTGGACAGCGCGAAGAACGGTCCATCGACGGTGATCTGTGTGGCGTGCGCACGCAGCGCCTCGGCCTTGCGCTCGGCGTACTCCTCGGCGTGCACGACCGCGGTCACCGTCGAGTCGTCCGCGACGAAGGGCAGGTCGTCCACCGACTCGACCAGGCTGAAGCCGGTCGTCTCTCCCGCGGCGCGCAGCGCCTCGATGCCCGCCTCGACCACCGAGCGCGGCAGGGTGTTCCAGTAGATCTTGGCGATCTCGTGCGGCTCGTCGTCGGCGCCGGAACCGTCCGCGAGCGTGAACTGCGGATCGGCGGCCAGTTCGGCCGCGCGCATCGCGACCCGGTGCGTCTGGATGTGGTCGGGGTGGCCGTATCCGCCGAACTCGTTGTACGTGACCATCACCTGCGGGCGCACCTGCCGGATGACGGGAACGAGCAGCGCCGCGGCCATGTCCACGTCGGCGCGCCAGAACGACCGCGGTGCGTCGTTGGCCTGGGTGCCCATCATCCCCGAGTCACGAAACCTGCCGGGACCGCCGAGGAAGCGGTAATCGGTGACGTCCAGCGCGCGCAGCGCCGCGGTCAGTTCGGTGATCCGGTGCGGCCCGAGCCGGTCCTCGTGGTCGGCGGACAGGTGCGCCAGCTCCGGAACCAGCACCTCGCCCAACTCGCCGAGCGTGCACGTGACCAGCGTGACGCGAGCACCCTCGGCCGCGTACTTCGCCATCGTCGCGCCGTTGTCGATCGACTCGTCGTCGGGATGCGCGTGGACGAAGAGGATCGACTGCCCGGCACGTGGAAGCTGCCTGGTTGCGTGGCTCATGAGATCAGCGTAAGGGCGTGGTCCGGTAGAAGTCCGCCGACGGCGTCTCCCCGAGGGGACACGGATCGTATTCACTCAGTAACAGATACTCGGTATCAAAACCCGCGACACCTGGCTGCTTCGATCATTCACATCGGGGAAGGACACCGCACCACAGATGACGGACATGGTCCCGACTCGTCCGAGCGTGCTGGCGCCACCGCGCACAGCCGACGAGGCCGCGGTGTGGTACGCCGCGATGTTGGGATGGCCGGTCGCCCCCGGTAATGATCCGGGCGGCCGCGGTGACGGCTGCGCCGCTGCGAGCATGGAACCGTGGCAGTGGGCCGCATCGTCGATGCCGACGATCGTGCGCGCGGTATGGCGGCTCAGCCCCGGTGCGCCGGTGGTGGCGGCGCTCGGCCGCGCGGTGCCGGGGGCCCGGCGGCTCGGGCTGGTGGACGTGCCCGCGCTGGTCGGCGTGGCGGCCCTCGAGCGGCTCGGCAAGAACCCGGCGGCGACCGGGCCGATCACCGACGGCCAGGGGCGCATCCGCTTCCTGGTCGATCTCGGCGACGACGAAGAGCACGAATACGGCGTGGCCAAGTGGCGCGAGGTCGGGGTGGACCTGCGGGTCTGGGGCCGCGGCCGGTACTGTCCGCTGCCGACGCCGGGCGCGGTCGGGCCGTCGTCGGTGGTGTGGGCGGTTCCGCCCGACCCGGTCCGGCGCACGCTGCCGGACGCGCGCCTGGTGACCGCCGTGCTCGACCGCGCGGTACGGGACGCGTACCCGGAGCTCTGGGACGTCGTGATCCGCCAGTCGTGACAGTAATCCCGGCTGGCGCGGCGGCCCAGCGAATACGATCGGGGCATGGTCGAACCGGTGTCCTTCCCCAGGCAGTACGCACGCACTCAGCGCTTCACGCTCGGCGTGCCGCGCGCCTTCGCGATCTCCCCCGACGCGGCGCGGATCGCCTTCCTGCGCACCAAGACCGGCGCCGACCGGGCGACCTGCCTGTGGACGGCGGACCCGGAGACCGGGGCCGAGCGGCTGGTCGCCGATCCGGTGGACCTGCTGGCCGGCACCGCGGGCGAGGAGCTGACGGCTGAGGAGAAGGCCCGGCGTGAGCGCTCGCGCCAGGGCGCGGCCGGGATCGTGGACTTCGCCGCCGACCGCATGGTGCGCGTCGCCGCGTTCTCGCTGTCCGGGCGGCTCTTCGCGGCCGACCTGGTCGCGGGGACCGTGCGCGAGCTGCCCGCCGAGGGCCCGGTGATCGACCCGCGGCCCGATCCGACCGGCAGGCACGTGGCCTACCTCTCCGGCGGCGCGCTGCGGGTCATCGGCATCGACGGCGCGCACGACCGCGTCCTGGCGGCGCCGGACGGCCCGAACGTGACGTACGGCGCGGCGGACTTCATCGCCGCCGAGGAGCTGGACCGGCATCGCGGCTACTGGTGGTCGCCGGACGGAACGCAGATCCTGGCCGCGCGGGTGGACGACTCGCCGGTGATCCGCTGGCACATCGCCGACCCCGCGAACCCGCAGCAGCCCGCGCGCGAGGTCGGCTATCCGGCGGCCGGCACGCCGAACGCCCTGGTCACGGCCGTGCGCCTGGGACTGGACGGTACGCGCACGCCGATCGTGTGGGACTTCACCGCGTTCGAATACCTCGCCGCGGTGCACTGGTCGGCGCACGGCCCCGCACTGCTCGCGGTGCTCTCCCGGGACCAGCGCACCGGCCGCGTCCTGTCGGTCGAGCCGGACGGCACGACCGCGACCGTGACCGAGGACCACGACGAAGCCTGGTACGAGTTCTTCCCCGGCACGCCGGCCTGGTCGGCGGCCGGGGGCGGCGGCCTGGTCCGGATCGCGCCGCGCGGCGACGCCTACCGGCTGCTGTTCGGCGACCGCGCGGTCACGCCCGAGAACGTGCAGGTCCGCGCGGTACTCGGGCTGGACGGCGACCATGCGTACCTGTCCGTCTCCACCGACGACTCGACGCGGATCCAGGTCGTGCGGGCCGCCCTGCGCGCCGATGCCGAGCTCGAGCCGATCAGTACGGCCGACGGGGTGAACACAGCGGTGATCAACGGCTCGCTGGCGGTGCTCACCTCGGCGACGCTCGACGAGCCGAACCGGCGGATCAGCGTGCTGCGGATCGGAGGCGAGGGGCCGAAGCAGCTCAGTGAGCTGCGATCGGTGGCCGAGATGCCGCGGATCACCGCAAGGCCGCGCGAGCTCGTACTCGGCGAGCGCGGGCTGCGCGGCACGCTGCTGCTGCCCGCAAACCACACTCCCGGCACGAAGCTGCCGGTCCTGCTCGACCCCTACGGCGGTCCGCACGCACAGCTCGCCATCGCGTCGTACAACACGTACCTGTCCCCGCAGTGGTTCGCCGACCAGGGCTTCGCGGTGCTGGTCGCGGACGGCCGCGGCACTCCCGGGCGCGGCCCGGCGTGGGATCGCGCGGTGCGCGACGACTTCGCCGGCGTCACCTTGCAGGACCAGGTGGACGCGCTGGACGCGCTGCTGCGGCAGTTCCCCGACCTCGACCGCGACCGGGTGGCGATCCGCGGCTGGTCGTACGGCGGCTATCTGGCCGCGCTCGCCGTGCTCAAGCGGCCCGACGTGTTCCACGCGGCGATCGTCGGCGCGCCGGTCACCGACTGGCGGCTGTACGACACCGGATACACCGAGCGGTACCTCGGCCACCCCGAGCACGCGCCAGAGGTCTACAACGCCAACTCGCTGTTCCCGCACGCCGGTCCGGGGGCGTGGGAGTGGGCCGAGCCTTACCGGCCGATGATGATCATCCACGGGCTCGCCGACGACAACGTGGTCGCGGCGCACACGCTGCGGCTGTCCTCCGAGCTGCTGGCCGCCGGGCGACCGCACGAGGTGCTGCCACTGTCCGGCGTGACGCACATGACGCCTCAGGACATCGTGACCGAGAACCTCATGCTGCTTCAGGTGGACTTCCTGCGACGGGTTCTCTAGCACCCCCGGCACCGGCCGAACACTCTGTAGCGGAACCGTGACAACCGTTCGTCCGGAACGCCGTCTCTGGAGGCGGAAAGCGAGGTCTGCGGAACAGTACTCTTTCTGGACGGGCGGTCATGAGTGGATCGGGCGCACTCCGGAACGCGGGTGACGGCCGATGACCGTCACATCCGTCGGGGCAGGGATGAGCGACACCGCTGACAACTGGCCGGTGCTGGCCGAACCGGAGTTCGCCGGGCCGCCGACGGGGCGGCGGCTGGACTCCGACGCGCTGGCCGCCGAGCTGTTCGCGGCGCACTACGCGCGGCTGGCCGGCTGGTGCCGCAAGCTGCTGGACGACGACGACACGGCGCACGAGATCGCGATGGAGGCGTTCACCCGGCTGCTCGGCCGGCTGCGGCGGGTGGACGACCCGGTCGGCTATCTGTACGTGATAGCCGCGAACCTGGTGCGCGACCACTGGCGCAAGACCCGCCGCGACCGGGAGCTGCTGCGGCAGAGCAGGCAGACGTACACGGCCGCCGGGGGCGAGGCCGAGTTCCACGGCACCGACCTGCGCACGCTGGTCGAGGCGCTGCCGGACCGGCAGCGGGTCTCGGTGCTGCTGTACTACTACGCCGGGTTCCCGCTCGCGGACGTGGCCCGGCTGACCAATCGGCCCGCGGGCACGGTCAAGAGCGACCTCTTCCACGCCCGCGCGCAGCTGCGCCAAGCGCTGGACGGCAAGCGATGAACGACGACAACTCGTGGAACGAATGGGACGCGTCCGATACGGCCGGCCCGTCCGACGCGTCGGTGGACCGGCGGCTGCGCGAGCTGATCGGCCCGGTGCAGCCGCTGGTCCCGCCGCCCTACGGCTTCGAGCGGGTGGTGCTGCGCGCCCGGCGCAGGCGGCACCG
>JBKOWZ010000286.1:0-10546 GCA_046724665.1 Actinomycetota bacterium | reverse complement strand
GGGGCTGCGGGTCACCACGTTCGACCTGCCGGAGAAGGAGCGTGAGTGCCTGGAGAACTTCCAGGCGCACGGTGTGGCCGAGCACTGCTCGTTCATCGGCGGCGACGTCTTCGACCACGTCCCCAAGGGCTTCGACATCGTCCTCATCAAGCACTTCCTGGACATGTGGGACAAGGCCGAGGTGTCCGCGATCCTCGCGGGCGTCCGCGAGGCGCTCAATCCCGGCGGGCAGTTGCACATCCTGGTGCCGGTGTATCCGGAACAGATACAGGACGCTGACAACTACAACGTCGACTTCTTCCCCGCGTTCTTCCTCGGCGGGACCATGGGCCAGGGCGGCGGGCAGAAGCTGTCCACCTACCGGCGCTGGCTCGAGGAGTGCGGGTTCGAGGTGACCATGGCCGTCACCAAGAACCCGGCCGAGATCCCGCCGGACGTCATCCCGATCCCCGGCATCCTGTCGGCGAGGAAGGCCGCGTAGTCCGACGCCGCGGTGATCCGGGCGCTCATCGCGCTGTGAAACGGCGTCCTCCCGGCGGACGTGCTCCACGTCACACCAGCCGCTGTCACAACATGCCGGGCCACCGTGTCGTTAGACGGTGCGATCACCGACCAGCGCGCGAGCAGAGGAGAGCATTATGGATATGCGTTTGGACATCTACAAGCACCCGGTCACCGTCAAGTTCCTCAAGCGCGTCTCCAACGCGTACCGGGCAATCTCCGAGTCGCCGTTGCCGATCTCCATCGTGGAACTGGTCTCGCTGCGGATCAGCCAGATCAACGGCTGCGGCTACTGCGTTGACATGCACATCAAGGAGGCCGCGGAGCTCGGGGAGACCGCGCTGCGCCTCGGCATGGTCGCGACCTGGTGGGAGGCGACCTGCTTCACCGAAGCCGAGCGGGCCGCCCTCGACCTGGCCGAGCGGGGCACCCGCGTCGCCGACAACCCGTACGGCGGCGTCACCGACGAGGTCTGGGCGAAGGCCGCCGAGCACTTCGACGAGGAGCAACTCGCCGCCCTCGTCTGCCTGATCTCCTTCATGGCCACCGTCAACCGCATGAACAGCATCGTGAAGCACTACGGCGGTGAGTACAGGCTCGGTTGGGTCCACGAATGGTAGTACCGCCGCCGGCGGCGGCGGTCCATCGCCGAATCCGGCACCTGGAATGAATCGATGCGAACCTTGATGAAAAGGTGAGGGGCCGATGAAGTTCGGTGTTTTCTCCATGAATTCGGACGAGGGCCTTGACCCCCTCGAACTCGCCCGCGAGGTCGAGGGGCTCGGACTCGAGTCGATCTACGTGCCCGACCACAGCCACGTGCCGGCGGTCCGCCAGGTGGCCTTCGCCGCCACGGACAAGAACGTCAAGCTCTCCGAGCGCGACGACCTGTTCGAGGGCGGACAGGCCAAGTCGCAGTGGGCCAGCGACATGCCCCGCGACTTCTACCGCAACCGCGACCAGCTGCTGACCCTCGCGGCGATGGCCTCCGTCACCTCGACGGTGCGGCTGGCCACCGGGATCTGCCTGGTGGTGCAGCGCGACCCGATCTGGCTGGCCAAGCAGATCGCCACCCTCGACCTGCTGTCCAACGGACGGGTGATCTTCGGCACCGGCGTCGGATCGCCGTGGAACCGCGAGGAGATGGCCCACCACGGCGTCGACTACCGCACGCGGCTGTCGCTGGCGGCCGAGCGGATCGCGGCGATCCGGGAGATCTGGACGAACGACGCGGCGGAGTACCACGGCAAGTTCGTGGACTTCGCCCCCATCCACTCCTGGCCGAAGCCGGTCCAGGTCCCGGGGCCGCCCGTGCACATCGGCGGCGACACCGGAACCGTGCTCGAGCGCGTCGCCGCCTACGGCGACGGCTGGATGCCCGGCCACCACGACGACAACGGCCTGTTCAAGGCCAAGGTCGAGGAGTTGCAGGAGCGCACGGCCGCGGCCGGCCGCGGGCGGATGGAGATCAGCGTCTGCCTCGCCCATCTCGACCAGCTCGACAACTACGCGGCGGCCGGCGCCGACCGCGTCATCGTCATGCTTCCGACCGGTCTGGAGCGGGAGACCCTCAAGACCGTCGCCGAGGCGGCGAAGAGCTTCTGATCGTCCCGCGCCGGGTGGCGTCGGTGTGCCGTGAGACGCACCGGCGCCACGCCAAGCCGGCGCCAATCCGCCGCAAAGACTGCCACGACGCTTGGAGGTAGCCACGATGGACGCGATTCCCCTGGTGCATGCGAGCCTGGGTGAGCAGGAACTGGCGGCGGTCGCGGAGGTGTTCGCCTCGGGCTGGCCGGCAGGTCAGGGCCCGAGGAGCACGGCGCTGGAGGCACAACTGGTCAGCCGGTACGGCGTCGGCGGCGCGGTCGCCCTGGCCAACTGCGGCTGCGCGCTGCACCTGGCGCTGCTCGCGTACGGCGTGAAGCCGGGCGACGAGGTGATCGTGGCCGACTATTCGTTCCCGGCCCCGGGGCATGCGGCGCACTACGTCGGCGCGACGCCTGTCTTCGCGGACGTGCGCCCCGATACCGGGACCGTCGATCCGCAGGCCGTGGCGGACCTGGTCGGCCCGCGTACCGTGGGCATCATCGCCGTGGACACGGTCGGCCTGCCCGCGGATTACACGGAGCTGACGGAAATCACCCAGCGGTACGGGCTCTTCCTCGTCGAGGACGCCGCGTGCGCGGTGGGGGCGACGTATAAGGGTGTGCAGGCCGGTGCGCTGGCGCCGATGGCGTGCCTGTCGTTCCACGGGCGCAAGGGGATCAGCAGCGGGGAGGGCGGAGCGCTGCTGACGGCCGACCCGCAGCTCGCGGTGGCGGCGCGTAAGCGTGCGTCGTTCGGCATCGAGGCCATCTTCGACCAGGCGCGGATCGTCGGGCTGCCGATCCCGGTGTTCACCGAGATCGGCTACAACTACAAGCTCTCCGATATCGCGGCCGCGATCCTCCAGGTCCAGTTCGGCCGGATGGAGGAGTTGCTGGCGCGCCGCGACGCCTTCGCGGCGCGATACGCGGAACTGCTCGGCGACGAGGAACTGATCACGCTGCCGTACGTGCCGGCGGACCGTACGCACGCATGGCAGTCGTACCTGGTGAAGCTGGACCCGAGCGTGGATCGCGCGGCCGTTGCCGCCGACCTGCGTGCCCAGGGCATCGGGTGCGGGCACGGCACGTGGGCGAGCCACTTGCAGCCGGTCTACGAGGCGAAGCAGTCGTGCCCGGTTTCAGCGGACCTCTTCCAGCATCACCTCGCCATCCCGATGCACGCCGAGCTGAGCATGGAGAAGGTCGAGCGCGTCGCGACGGCGCTGCGCGCGGCGGTGCGAGCGCACGTCGGAAGCTAGTGCCACGGCACTAGAGCCTGTTTCAAAAGTCCCGTCGGGGTCGTGTCGCCTGTCACGCACGCTCGCCGCGTGTCGGCACGCCCCCATACCCCGGTATGGGGGCGTGCCTCCGCCTTGCGATCGCACGCGCCAGACGCCACGCCCTAACCGACGCTACTTTCGAAACAGGCTCTAGCAGCAGGCTGCTGCACGCTCCACGACGGCGCTCGCACGCACTGCTCGCGCTAGCCCATCCTCACTTCAGGTGCCGGGCGAAGAACCGATTCCCATCGTCTCCCTCGAACCGCGGGACACCGGTGTGCCCGCCCATGTTGGCGTGCAGCGTCTTCTCCTTAGAGCCGAAGGCGTCGAACAGGTCAAGGGCCTGCTGCCGGTCGTTTCCCTCGTCGTCCCACTGCAACAGGACCAGCAACGGAATGGTGACGTGCCGGGCCTCCTCGAACATGGCGCGGGGTACGAAGCTCCCGGCGAACAGAACCGCGGCCGCGATGCGCGGCTCGTCCACGGCCAGCCGAGTGCCGATGGCGATCACCCCTCCCGCGTAGCCGACCGGGCCGCCGATCTCGGGCAGCGACAGGAGGACGTCCAGGGCGTCGCGTAGTTCCGGGACCGCGGTTTCGACCAGCGGGAGGACGAGCCGATCGACGATCTCGTCATCGACCGGCCCGCCGACCTGCACCGCCCGGCGCAGGTCGGCGCGGGCCTCCTCGGCGGCGGCGGAACGGGGCCGGTCACCGCTCCCGGGCAGCTCGAGGGCGGCCGCGGCGAAGCCCTCCGCCGCGCCGTGCCGGGCCCGGGCGACCAGCCGGGGGTACATCTTGCGCAGTCCGCCGGGGTGGCCGAGCAGGATCAGCGGTGCCGGTGCGGCCGCGGACGCGGATCCGGGCGTCCACAGGACGCCGGGGATCTCGCCGAGAGTGAATTCGCGCTCGAGGACGCCGTCGTCGAAGCGCTGCTCAGAAGTGAATCGCATGGTCGTGCCTTTCGGGAGTGCTCGTGAACGGCGCTCCCGGACGACCTATCGCCCGACCGTGACCCCAGAGGGGAGCACCCATCTCGATACGTTCACGGGTACCACCTCCTCGACATCTCGCACGGTCGCCGGAAAAGTAGCAGCGGCCGCCGTGGTCCGCCAACAGGTTTTGCGCTGGTGCCTGAGCGTGTGGGCTCAGTGGCCGCGGAAGGCTTCCTCCAGCCACCATGACGGTGAACCGGTTGTGACCTTCGCGTCGATGAGCATTGGGCGCTCGCGGGGACCGTTCAGCCAGGCGGTGATCGCGGCCAGGTCTTCGGGGGCACGCACGGTGGCGGCCTCGCAGCCGAAGCCGCGGGCGATTGCGGCGAGGTCGGTGTCTGGGAATCTGACGGTGTCCAGCGGGTGGCCGTGGGGCCCGAAATGGTGGACTTCCGCGCCGTAGGCCGCGTCGTTGTAGACGATAATCAAGAGGTTGAGTCTCAGGCGCACCGCGGTCTCCAACTCGGCGATGCCCATCAGGGCGCCGCCGTCGCCGAGGGCCGCGACGGTCAGCCGGTCCGGCCGGGCGACGGCAGCGCCGATGGCTGTGGCCAGGCCGAGGCCCACCGACTGGAACGCCTGGGTGAAGACCATGCCGTCCACGTCGGGCACGTCCAGGTACATCGCCGGGTAGCCCATGAAGTTGCCTGAGTCGATCGCGATCGTGCGTTCACGTGGGATCAGCTTGTCGATGGCGATCGTCAGGCTTCTGGGGTCGATGCGCGACGGCTCTTGGTCGGCTTGATACGGGACGTCGCGCCAGCGGCCCTCGTGCTTCAGACGCTCGGCGAGTTCGGGTGAGCGGTACCCGTCGTCGCTGCGATCCTTCACGCGAGCGAGGGCGGCGCGTGCTGTCAGCGAGACGTCACCGTGCACGCCTAGGTTGATTGGCCAGTGGGCGCCGAGCGCGGCTGGATCCGAGTCGATCTGCACCACGGTGGCGCCCTCGCCGACCAGCGATCCGTGCCTCAACGTCCACATGTTCAGTGCGCAGCCCCAGCCGATGATCAGGTCCGCGCCGCGGATCAGTTCGGCTGCGAGCGGGGTCGCGAAGCCTCCGCTGACGTCGAGGTCGAAGGGATCGTCGAGGAACAGCCCGCGCGCGGCCGCCGAGGTGGCGAGCAGTGCGCCGCAGCGTTGTGCGAGGGTGCGCAGCGGTTCGCGGGCTCCGGAGAGCCGCGCGCCGCGCCCGGCGATGAAGACGGGGCGCCGGGCGGCTTCGAGTGCCGCGACAAGGTCCGAAACGGCTTCTTCGGACGGTTCGCGTGGTTCCGGGTTCGGGTTCGCTTCTGGTTCGTGCCGCGAGCGCTGCGCCTCGGACGCAATGGTGTACGGCACGGACTGGATGTCGAGTGGCAGGCTGAGGAGCACCGTCCGGCGCTCGCGGAGCGCCGTCATGCAGGCGCCGACCGCGTCCGCGACCGCCGTGTCGGGGGACTGGATGCGCACGGGGACGATGCCGACTGCCCTGGCTAGCGCTGCTGTATCGATCCAGAAGTTCGACAGGGGCGAGGTCGCCTCGGCCGTGAGCACCAGCAGCGGTGTCCGGCTCTTCGCCGCCTCGGTGAGGCCGGTGATGGCGTTGGTGAGGCCAGGGCCCTGATGCACCGACAGCACGCCGAGCCCGCCGCCTGGTCGGGCTCGGGCATAGGCGTCGGCCATCGTTGCGGCCCCACCCTCGTGGCGGGCGGGTACGAACCGCGCCCCCTCGCTGATCAGGGCGTTGGTGACGTGGAAGTTCCCGCTGCCGACCAGCCCGAACACCGTATCGACCCCGGCGCGCGACAGCGCTCGGCCCACCGCCTCGGCGACGATCAACGCTCGACCAGTGCCAGAACCCGGGTCGGGCTGCCCGATCCGCCCACGATCGGCAGCGGCGCGGCGATCAGCACCGCCCCGCGCACCGGCAGCCGGTCGAGGTTTCGCAGCTGGGTGAGCCCGTACTTGCCCGCGCCGAGGAAGAAGGAGTGGCAGGGGAACGGCGGGTCGAAGCCGTGCGCCGCTCCCGCGTCCGTACCCACGGTCTCCACGCCGAGCCCGAGCAGCGGGGTGTCCTCGGCCAGCCACTTCGCGCACTCGACGGAAATGCCCGGGGTGTGCGAACCGGTCTCATCCGCGTTGAGGAAGTCTGCCTCGCTACCCGCTCGCGCGTCCCATCCGGTGCGGTACAGCAGCCAGCCGCCGTCTGGCAGCGGACCGTTGGCCTTCGTCCATTCCTGCACGTCCTCGATCTCCAGCAGGAAGTCGGGGTTCGCGGCCGCGCGGTCCGCCGCGTCGATGACCACCGCGGGCGCCACCAGCCGGTTCGGCGGGACCTGCGACACGTCCTGTCCGTCGCGCCCGGTGATCCAGTGGATCGGCGCGTCGAAGTGGGTGCCGGTGTGCTCGCCGGTGCTGATGTCGTTCCAGTACCACGCCGGTCCGCGTTCGTCGTAGTGGCTGATCTCGCGCAGCGAGAACGGCACGGTGTTCCCGAACGGCTCCGGCAGCCGCAGGATCGGCGTGGTCTCGGAGAGCGGCGCGGTCAGGTCGATGACCTCGACCGTGCCGTCCGCGACGGCGGCGGCGAACTGAGCGAGCAGAGACAAGGCGTCCTCCCACGGCCCGGCGGCGCACCCTCGCAAGGTGCTGATAGTGACGGTAGCGCGCCGCCTGGTCGCCCGGAAGTTGCGCCTGCTGGGCGGCGTGTCGGGGTGGAGGCCTGGTCGGCGATCAAGGATTCCGTACGGGGACGTTCGCTGCGGAACACGGCATGCGAAGGCAGTTCGCCGTGCTGACCAGGGACGTCAGAGTACGGCGCCGGTTATCGACAGCTGGCCCAGTTCGTCGGCGTGGGCGTTCCACAGCTGCGCCGCTTCGGCTTTCGCCGCCGCGGCTGCCTGGGCGTCGGCGTCAGCCAGCTGGTAGTTCGGATCCGTTCTGACCGCTCCGGTGGTGCAACCGGCTTGGAGGTCGGCGGCGATGTTCGCGTACGCGGTTTCGGATCGCGCCGAGGTGATCCACGCGTGCTTGAGCGCCGCGACGAGCCGAGGGCTGTCCGGGACCTTCGAGACGTCCAGCGCGGTAAGCTGTTCGACCTGCTCGTGTCGCTTGCGCGCCATCGCACGCAGCTTGCTCTGCGCGTTGGACAGGTTGCGGCAGCCGCTGATGTCCCAGACCGCGTCGTTGGCGTCCGCGCGCATCGGCACGGACAGGTAGATGACCGCGTAGAGCGCGTCAGCCTGCTGCATCGCCGTGCCGGCCGGGCTCGCGGAGGCGGCAGGCGGGCCGGTCGGCCGTGCGTTGCCTGTACCTTCGAGCGCCACGACCCTCGCGCCGAGGATCGTGGTGGCCAGGGTGAGCGCGATCACTGCCACGCGGCTGATCGGCACTGTCCGGAGCCTGCGCCGCCGCCTCGGGGTATCGATTGCCTCTTCACGAGCGGACGGTGTCGCAGACGTTGCCGTTGCGGTCGCATGTTCGAGCTGCACGGCGATGGCGACGGCGTCTTCACCTGGCGCGGGTGACTCTCGGTCCGAGTCCGTTCGCTGGCTGCTGTCTGATAACGCGGCGAGTGTCGTGACGCCGAGCCGCGCCGGCTCTCCGTGCTCGTCGGCGTCATACGGCGGCGCGACATGAAGCAGGGGCGCTACGTTTGCGGCTGAGTGCGTGGGCGGATGCTGTGCGGCCAGCGCGTGCCAGCGTTCCCGCCACAGCTCGGGATCCCCACCGCAGGCCTGGACATAGGCCAACGTCACGTCCAGGGAGGGCAGCTTCGAGCCAGAGGCGGCTACCGACAGCGTGCTGGCGCAGAACCCGGCGCGTTTGGCCAGAACTCGGTAGGGAATCTTTCCCGCTTCTTCCCGCAATGCGCGCAGATCCCAGGCGAAACGCGCCAACGATCCGGCTTCCGGATCCAGGAATCCTTCGTTGCGCGGCATCCCAAGCTCCCTGAGAACTCACCACTTCGTCCGTGATCATGTGCGCCACGTGAGACTGCCGCCGGCACCCCCTTCGCACTCGCCACGCTACCAATCGGTAGGAAGCCTGTCAGCTCCTTGCGCGACGCGGTGCGGCCACCCGTCACCACCGTGGTGACCTGCCCGATCGGGAACCGCGATTGACCTCGTTGTTTGTTGTTGATTGCCGAACAACGCGCACCGGCGCCAATCAACATCCCGAGCTCTATGACAGTAGTGAGGATCAACGGATCCTCCGCTGCTCGCGTACGTGAAGCCGGGCGTGATCACATCAGCATCAGCATGGGAGGCTTCCTCGGAATGCGGGGCTCAGGCTCGTTCAAGATCGTCGTGTCGGTGGCGGCGGCCGGCCTGGTGGCGTCGGTAGCCACCGCGTGCAGCAGCAGTGGCGGGGGTGGCAGCCCGGGCTCGGGGCAGAAGGCCAGTGACACGATCAAGTTCAACTTCGGCGTGACCGGGGTGGTGAATCCGTCCACGCACAAGGGCGGGACGCTGGTGCTGGGGGGTACGCAGGATCTGGATTCGGTCGATCCGGTCAACCAGTACTACGCGTATTCGTGGAACTTCTCCCGCTACTACGCGCGCACCCTGATGACCTACCGGGTCGGTACGCCGGGGGCGGGCTCGACCGAGCTGGTGCCCGGGCTCGCGGCGCAGGCGCCGAGCGTGTCCGCGGACGGGAAGACCTGGACGGTGAAGATCCGCTCCGGCCTGAAGTTCTCCAACGGCGAGGCCATCACCTCCAAGACCGTCAAGTACGCGATCGAGCGCTCCTACGCGATCGACACGGTCAACCCGGCCGGTCCCGAGTACTTCCCGGCGATCCTGGAGGACGGCAGCTATCCGGGCCCGTACAAGGACAAGGCGGCGGACCATCTCGGTCTGAAGGGTGTGGACACCCCGGATGACACGACCCTGGTCTTCCACCTCGTGGGCCCGTACGCGGACTTCCCGTACGTGCTCACGATGCCGCAGACCGCCCCCGTGCCGATCGACGTGGACCAGAACCCCGCCACCGGCGGCCTGCACTACACGGGCACGAAGGTGGTCGCCTCCGGCCCGTACAAGATCTCCGGGTACGAGGCCGGCAAGAGCATCACGCTCACCCGCAACCCCAACTGGTCCGCGGCGAGCGACCCGGTTGACCCGGCGCTGCCGGACAGGATCACCGTGAAGACGGACTGGGACCCGGCGCAACTCGACCAGGCGCTGCTGGCCGGCACCGTGGACGCCCAGTACGACGGCGGCGGGCTCCAGACCGCGGACGTGGCCAGCACCCTGGGCAACCCGAACAAGAAGAAGTACACCGACAACCCCGCGGCGAACGCGACCCGCTACATCTCCATCGACCAGGACGTGGCGCCGTTCGACAACAAGCACTGCCGCCTCGCCGTCGCATACGCGATCAACAAGGTGGACCTGATCAACGCCCGCGGAGGCGTGGTCGCCGGCGCGAAGCAAGCCAACACGATGCTTCCTCCCGGGGTCCCCGGCCACCAGGACACCAACCCCTACCCGACCGGCTCCGACAACAAGGGCGACCTGGCCAAGGCCAAGTCCGAACTGGCCGCCTGCGGGCAGCCGAACGGGTTCCGCACCGGGATCATCACGGTCAACACCGGCAAGGGCCCCGGCTTCGCCACCGCCCTCCAGGCCGCGTTGACCCGCGTCGGGATCACCACCCAGATCACCCAGGTCGAGGGCTCGAAGTACTACAGCCAGAACCTGCAACGCCCCGACGTGATGAAGTCCAAGGGCCTTGGCCTGGCCGCCGGAGCGTGGGGACCGGACTGGCCGGACTCCTTCGCCTACTTCTCCCAGATCACCGACGGACGCCTGCTGTCCGCGACCAGCAGCGGCTCCAACTACGGCCGCCTGAACGACCCCAAGGTCAACCAGCTGCTCGACCAGATGAAGGCGGCCAAGACCCAGACCGAGGTCACCAAGCTCGCCGGCCAGCTCGACGCCCAAGTCATGTCCAACGCCGTCTACATCCCGTACGGCTACGACACCCTGCTGCTGGCGCGCGGCAAGAACGTCACCAACTACTACATCACCAACGCCTACAACGGCCAGCCAGACATCGCGGCTCTAGGCACCAGCTCCTGACGGAAGCCACGTCACAGGAGCTTGACAGGCGGGCGCGGCCCACCCTTACCAAGGATGTCGCGCCCAGGATCAACCAGGGCCGCGCCCCGGGTGCTGCCATGCCCAGATGGCCTAACA
>JBKOWZ010000241.1:0-8488 GCA_046724665.1 Actinomycetota bacterium | reverse complement strand
GCTCCGCTGTCCGCGGAGCCGGGCCGAACGCCGGGCCCTTTCGTTCAATTGCCACTTGCTTCTTCCAAGATCACCCCATGGGGAGGGGTGAGCCGGATCCGAAGCCGTCTTGTGCGGTGAACCTGTAGATCACAGGCTCGGGCTAGGCGAGCGCGAGTTTCGGTGCATCTAGCGTTTCCACAGGTCAGAGCGGGTGTCTAGATGTCGTAGTAGAGCTCGAACTCGTACGGGTGCGGGCGCAGGCGGATCGGGTCGATCTCGGCCGAGCGCTTGTAGGCGATCCAGGTCTCGATCAGGTCCTGGGTGAACACGCCGCCGGCGGTGAGGTAGTCGTGGTCGGCCTCGAGGGAGTCGAGGACGGCGGGGAGGCTGCCGGGGACCTGCGGGACCGCGGCGTGCTCGTCCGGGGGCAGTTCGTAGAGGTCCTTGTCCACCGGGGCGATCGGCTCGATCTTGTTCTTGACGCCGTCAAGGCCCGCCATCAGCATCGCGGCGAACGCGAGGTACGGGTTGCCGGAGGAGTCGGGCACCCGGAACTCGATCCGCTTGGCCTTCGGGTTGGCGCCGGTGATCGGGATGCGGATGCACGCCGAGCGGTTGCGCTGCGAGTAGACAAGGTTGACCGGGGCCTCGAAGCCGGGCACCAGGCGGTGGTACGAGTTGAGCGTCGGGTTGGTGAACGCCAGCAGGCTCGGGGCGTGCTTGAGCAGGCCGCCGATGTAGTGGCGCGCGGTGTCCGACAGGCCGGCGTAGCCGATCTCGTCGTAGAAGAGCGGGCTGCCGTCCTTCCACAGGCTCTGGTGCGTGTGCATGCCCGAGCCGTTGTCGCCGAACAGCGGCTTCGGCATGAAGGTCACGCTCTTGCCGGCGGCCCACGCGGTGTTCTTGATGATGTACTTGAACAGCATCAGGTCGTCGGCGGCGGCCAGCAGCGTGTTGAACTTGTAGTTGATCTCGGCCTGGCCGGCGGTGCCGACCTCGTGGTGCGCGCGCTCCACGAGCAGGCCGGACTCCTTGAGCTTGATCACCATCTCGTCGCGCAGATCGACGTAGTGGTCGTACGGCCGCACCGGGAAGTAGCCGCCCTTGTAGCGGACCTTGTACCCGAGGTTGCCGCCCTCCTCCTCGCGCCCGGTGTTCCAGTACCCGGACTCGGAGTCGATGTGGTACGAGCCGGAGTTCACCGTGGTCTCGTAGCGCACCGAGTCGAAGATGTAGAACTCGGCCTCGGGGCCGAAGTAGGCGGTGTCGGCGATGCCGGAGCTCTTGAGGTACGCCTCGGCCTTCTTCGCCACGTTGCGCGGGTCGCGCGAGTAGGCCTCGCCGGTCAGCGGGTCGTGGATGAAGAAGTTGATGTTGAGCGTCTTGGCCTTGCTGAACGGGTCGAGCCGCGCGGTGGTCGGGTCCGGCAGCAGCTGCATGTCCGACTCGTGGATGGCCTGGAAGCCGCGGATCGAGGACCCGTCGAAGGCCAGGCCGTCGGTGAAGACGGACGCGGTGAACGACTCCACCGGCACGGAGAAGTGCTGCATGACGCCCGGCAGGTCGCAGAACCGGACGTCCACGAACTGGACGCCTTCGTCACTGAGGTACTTGAGCACCTCGTCGGCGTTCTGGAATGTCACTATTCCTCCTCGACCCGGCGCGGTCGGCGCCGCTGCGGCGCCGGCCCGACTCGGGAACGCGATGGTCACTGAGCGGGGGCTTTACCAGTTGGATCGGCGAGTGCGCGCAAGCCCCCACACGGTTCGCCTGCTGTCCCGCCACGGGCCTCGGGCCCGCACCTCGCGAAAGGCTCTGGCCGGGAACGATAGGTAGAGGCCATTTCCCGTCCATGTCCCTTTTGTTTCCTGCACGTTACACGGCCGTGCGCAACGCTACATTTTGTGGGCGGCGGTGATGGCCGGCGCGGTGACCCCGCGGGGGCGGCTAGCTGCGCAGGGCGTGCGGCGCTCCCTTTGGCCGGATCGCTGCCGGATTGGGACCCCGGCACAGCCGAATTGTTTCCTACGGCTACCGTGGTAGGCATGACGACCTCTCAGTCCCCTGCGCCCGCGCCCCGGTCCGGTGCCGGCGCCGACTCCGCACCCAGCCGCCGCGCGGCCCTGGGCGGCTGGCTCGAGGGCCCCAGGATCGAGTCGGGGCAGGACGAGTGGACGTACCGCGGCGAGCGGCTCGGCCTGCCCGAGTCGGGACCGGGCTCGCTGGCCCCGCAGGGGCGCCGGCTCGGCGCGCTGATGGTGGACTGGGTGGCCGCCTACGCCGTGGCGGCGGCGGTCGGCTGGGGGCCCTCCTCGGCGCAGGGCCAGTGGGGGACGATCGCGATCTTCGCGGCCGAGCACCTGGTGCTGCTGTCGCTCCTCGGCTTCACGCTCGGCAAACGGCTGTTCGGGCTGCGGGTCGGCAAGCTCGGCGGGCCGCTGACGCCGGTGCACGTGGTAGTGCGCACGGTGTTGCTGCTGCTGGTGGTCCCGGCGGTGGTCTGGGACCGCGACGGGCGCGGGCTGCACGACCGGTGGGCGGGCACGGTGGAAGTGCGCAGGTGAAGTCGGTGAGGTTGGTGAAGCGGGGGCGGGGGCCGGCGGCCGACTAGTGCCGTGCTGCCACGGCCGCGGCACTAGCGGATGTTGCCGCGGGGGATGCGGCCACCGCGCGGGATCGGGCCCTTGGGCATGCTCGCCATCGGGCCGCTGCTGATCGCGGCCAGCCGCTTCGAGTACTCGTTGACCTGCATCTGCGTCAGCTTCGACCGGCCGCGCAGCCCGCGCCGGGTCAGCGTCTGCGTCAGCTTGTTGAGCGGGATCTGGCCGGCGCCGGTGTCGTCGCCGACCACGACCGCGTCCACCTCGACGTCCGGGCCGAGGTAGCGGGCGATCGCCTTGCGCTCGGTGTTGACCAACTGCGCCACCCGGCCCGGGTCGCCCTCGGCGACCAGCAGGATCCCGGCCCGGCCGATCAGCCGGTGCACCAGGTCCTGCTGCCGGTTGAACTGCACCGCCGGGGTCATCGACCAGCCGCGCTTGAGGCCCTGCTCCAGCACCGCGGCGGCGGCCCCGGCCTGCCCCTCGATCCGCCGGTACGCGGTGCGCTGTACCCGGCGCGAGAGCGTGGACAGCGCGACCAGCGCGCCGAACAGCAGCGCGAACAGCACCGCGAAGACCAGCCCGATGACGTTGCCGCCGAACAGCAGGAAGAAGAGCGCGAACACGGCCGCGGCCGTGCCGCCGCCCCAGGCGAGCATCGCCAGGGCGAGCTTCGGATCGCTCGCCCTGGTCACCTTGTAGGCGTAGACGAACTGCTTGAACCGGCCCTTTGGCGGTTCGGGCTGGGCGGCCGGGTTCACGGCCGGCTCGGGGGATGCGTTGCGCGCCATGCTCAAAAGGATATGTCCCCGGGGGATCGGCTACTGCACGGCCCGGGGCCGCGTGATGGATTCGGTATGACGGTATGAGGATTGATGGGGATGGATTGACGGCCCGTCAGGCTACGGCTGCCCGAGGCCCGGCTCCAGTACCGACTCCAGCGCCGTGAACGCCTCGGCCCTCGCCCTGGCCCGCGCGCGGTCCTCCTGGACTGCCGCCCACGCGTTCGCCCGCGCGACGGTCAGCCCGTCCCCGCGGAAGATCACCCGCTCTACCGTGTTCAGCACCGTACGTACCGCTCCGCGTCGTACCGCGGCTCGGCTCGCAGCGGCGCGGTCGGTCGTTACCGTCATGCTCGTCCGTGCCCCCAATCCTCAGATCCGGATCAGCACCACCAGGGTTGCTGTCTCGTGTTGCCTGGGTACTGCACACCGGTCAATTCCCGGTGAAGGGCCGCCAGAGCCGTCGCTTACGCCGTTCGGGCGGCGACGGCCTGCCGGTACAGCCGTCCGGCCCGGTACGACGAGCGCACCAGCGGCCCGGACATCACACCGCTGAAGCCGATCTGCTCGGCCTCCTGCTTGAGTTCGACGAACTCCTCCGGCTTGACCCAGCGCTCCACCGGGTGGTGGCGCGGGGAGGGCCGCAGGTACTGCGTGATGGTGATCAGTTCGCAGCCCGCCTCGTGCAGGTCGAGCAGCGCCTGGGAGACCTCGGAGCGCTCCTCGCCCAGCCCCAGGATCAGGTTCGACTTGGTGACCAGCCCGGCCGCGCGCGCCTGCCGGATGACGTCGAGCGAGCGCTCGTAGCGGAAGGCCGGCCGGATGCGCTTGAAGATGCGCGGCACGGTCTCGACGTTGTGCGCCAGCACCTCGGGCTGCGCGGCGAAGACCTCGGCCAGCAGCTCGGGGATCGCGTTGAAGTCGGGGATCAGCAGTTCGACGCCGCAGCCGGGCACCTGCGCGTGGATCTGACGCACCGTCTCGGCGTACAGCCACGCTCCGCCGTCGGGCAGGTCGTCGCGGGCCACACCGGTCACGGTCGCGTACCGCAGGCCCATCGACGCCACCGACTCGCCGACCCGGCGCGGCTCGTCGCGGTCCAGCGCGGCCGGCTTGCCGGTGTCGATCTGGCAGAAGTCGCAGCGGCGGGTGCACTGCTCGCCGCCGATGAGGAAGGTGGCCTCGCGGTCCTCCCAGCACTCGAAGATGTTGGGGCAGCCCGCCTCCTGGCAGACGGTGTGCAGCCCCTCGCTCTTCACCAGCTCGCGCAGCGCGGTGTACTCGGGGCCCATCTTCGCCCGGGTCTTGATCCACTCGGGCTTCTTCTCGATCGGCGTGGCGGCGTTGCGCACCTCGAGCCGCAGCATTTTGCGGCCGTCCGGGGCGACGGTGGTCAGCGGCTCGGGAATCGTGTCATCGACTGCGGTCACGGTCACGCCTCCTCGAGCATCGGTACCTTTGCCGACCGCACCTTATCGGTAGGGGCGCCCTTCGGCTCGGTGAGCAGGTGCAGGTGCCGCTCGACGACCGGCAGCAGCTCCTGCACGGTCACCCGGCGGCCGAGTTCCTCGCTGAGCGACGTAACACCGGCGTCGCTGATCCCGCACGGCACGATCCGGTTGAACCAGTCGAGCTCATTGTCGCAGTTCACCGCGAATCCATGCATGGTGACGCCCTGGGCGAAACGCAGCCCGATCGCGGCCACCTTCCGCTCCGGCCGAAGGCCGTCGGCCGGTACCCACACCCCGGAGCGGCCCTTGACCCGCTCGGTGCGCAGTCCGAGGTCGGCGCAGGCCTCGATGATCACCTGCTCGACCCGGCGGACGAAATCGACCACATACACGCCCTCCGGCATGCGCACGATCGGGTAGCCGACCAGCTGGCCCGGGCCGTGCCAGGTGATCTTCCCGCCGCGGTCCACCTCGACCACGGACGTGCCGTCGATCGGCCGGTCCGCCGCCTCGGTCCGCTTGCCCGCGGTGTACACCGGCGGGTGCTCGAGCAGGATGACCGCGTCGGACACCAGGCCGGCCACCCGGGCGGCGTGCCGCGCGCGCTGGTCGTCCCACGCGACGTGGTAATCGACCGCTTCGGCGCCGAAGCCGATCCGGATGATTTCCAGTTCGCCCATGGTTACGACTCTACGACGCCGCCGCCGCGCCGGGAGCGCCCGCGATGCGGCGTGGCCGTCGGCGGCCTCGACAGCGGTGAAATCCCCGGTGACCTCGGTCACAACCTTGTTTCGTGTAACGTGTGCGAACGACGTGGTCCGATTACCGCACAGCGCTCCGGGAGGGCCGGCACCATGGCAGAACGGGTCCGTTGGGGCATCGCCGGGACGGGTGTGATCGCGGACGCCTTCGCGCGCGATCTCGCCCTGCTGCCTGACGCCGAACTCGTCGCGGTCGGCTCGCGGTCACGGGCGTCCGCGGACGCGTTCGCGGACCGCCACGACGTACCGCACCGGCACGTCGGTTACGACGCCCTGGCCGCCGACCCCGACGTGGACGCCGTATACGTCGCGGTACCGCACACCGGGCACGAGGCCGTCACCCTTACGGTGATCGCCGCGGGTAAGGCCGTGCTGTGCGAGAAGCCGTTCGCCGTTAACGCAGCCCAGGCCGAGAGGATGGTCGAGGCGGCGCGTGCCGCTGGTGTCTTCCTCATGGAAGCGATGTGGGTCAGGTTCCTGCCGCACCAGGTCGCGCTGCGCGAGCTGCTGGCCGAGGGGCGGATCGGCGACGTTCGGTCGCTGATCGTGGACCGCGGCGAGGTGCTCAGCTCCGACCCCGCGCACCGGGTACTCGATCCCGCGCTCGGCGGCGGCGCGCTGCTCGACCTCGGCGTCTACCCGGTCTCCTTCGCCTCGATGCTGCTCGGCACGCCGGACCAGGTCGCCGCGCTGGCCACCCCGGCGGTCACCGGCGTGGACGCGCAGACCTCCGCGGTGTTCGGCTACTCGAGCGGCGCGCACGCGCTGATCACGACGTCCCTGGACAGCCGCACCGCGAACACGGCCTCGATCACGGGCACGAAGGGCCGGATCGAGGTGCCGAACTGGCCCGGCGGCGAACTGCCGCTGCGGTTGAGCCTGCTCGACGGGACGGCCGAGAGCCTGGAGTTCCCGTACGAGGCCAAGGGCCTGCGCTTCCAGGCCGCCGAGGTCGGCGCCCGGCTGCGCGCGGGTGAGACGCAGAGTCCTGTGATGCCGCTCGACGAGACGCTGTCGATCATGCGCACGATGGACCTGATCCGCGAGCAGATCGGGCTGCGTTACCCGGTCGAGTGACAAGCGGCGCGCGGAACACGTAACAGCACTCTTCGAGTACGCGCAGTCGCCGCGAGTGTGGTGAGATCGACAGTGCGCTCATACGGCGCGCCGACCGCGACACTCGACAAGGGCACCGGGACAAGACCATGGCAGAGACTGCGGACCGCACATTCCAGATCAACGGCCAGGACGTGCGCGTAAGCGCCTTCGGCGACCCGTCAGACCCTCCGGTCCTGCTGCTGCCCTCGATGCTGGACCCCGCTTCGGCGGACGGCGAGTCGCCGACGTGGTCCGACGATCTGTGCACCGGCCTCGCCGGGGGCTCCCGCTACGTCGTGCGCTACGAGTACAGCTCGCGCGCGTCCCTGCCCACGCTGCCCGGTCTCGCGGTCAACGTCCTCGCGATCCTCGACGCCGCGGGCCTGCCCGCCGCGCACCTCGTCGCCCGGCGCGCCGACACCCTGATCGGCGGCCTGCTCGCCAACGAGGACCCCGAGCGCGTCATGTCCGTTACCGGCATCGCGGCCGACGCCCCGGACGGCGACGCCGTCCGCGACATCCTCGACGCCACCGCGCCGGACGCCGCCAAGAACGGCCAGTCCGCTCAGCGCGGCAGCGACGGCGACGGCCCGGCCGGCTTCTTCGAGGCGCTGTACCAGGCCTCGGCCGGCGGGCAGCTGCAACTGCCCTGGGATCGCCCCGTCGCGCATCCGCTGCTGATCGACTGGGTGTGGAAGCACGAGGTGACGGGCGAGGGACGCCGCGCCGTCGTCGTCGGCTGCGGCACCGGCATCGACGCGGAGTACGTCGCCAACCTGGGGTTCGACACGGTCGGGTTCGACGTCGCGCAGACCGCGATCAGCCTCGCCAAGCGGCAGCATCCTGATTCGGCCGTCTGGTACACGACCGCCGACCTGTTCGGCCTGCCGCCGCAGTGGCGGCACGCGTTCGACCTCGTCGTCGAGATCTACACCGTCCAGGCGCTGCCGGATCCGCCGCGGGCCGACGCCATCGCGAACGTCGCGCAACTGGTCGCCCCCGGCGGCACCCTGCTCGCGATCGCCTTCGTCGGGGACCGGTACAAGGCGGGAGGTACGCCGCCGTGGCCGCTCACCCGCGAGGAGATCGACGCGTTCGCCGCGGACGGGCTCACCCCGGTCTCCATCGAGACGCTGACCTACTCCGGATCGCCGAACCCCGTCTCGGCGGAGGACCGCCTCTGGCGCGCCGAGTTCCGCAGGCCGAGGCCGGACGAGGGCTAATTGCGCGCTCTGAGATCCTCGAGGACCGCCGTCGCCGCGCGCCGGGCCGACTGGAGCGCGCCCTCGATGTTCGGCAGGTCTCGATGATCGCCGCACACGTACAGGCCGTTGATGAGCCGTACCGGCCGGGCGAAGTTGTGCGGGGACGGCATCGTCACCACGCCGTGCTCGATGTGCCGGATGTCAAGGGTCTCCCAGCGCCTGGCGTCCGGCCCGTGCAGGTCGGCCAGCCGTTCCAGCACGGTACGGTCGAGCGCGGCGAGCTCCTTGCCGTCCTCGCCGTACACGGTCGTGGCGACCAGCGCCCGGCCCGGCGGCGCGAGGGAGGGCGCGGCGCGGCTGACCACCATCGTGCGCGCCACCGGCGAGCCGGGCTCGGTATCGACGAGCACTGACGGCGCCCGGTCGGGGTCGGCCGGGATCTCGGCGTCGTCGGCCACGTGCCAGAGCGTGGTCACCGAGCGCATCCGCGGCTCGTGCAGGCCGGGCAGCAGCTCGACCGCGCTGTACGGCCCGGCCGCGACGACCACGGCCCGCGCCTTGATCTCCCCGGCGGCGCCGACCACGCGGTCCGCGCGCACCGTGTGGACC
>JBKOWZ010000194.1:0-12150 GCA_046724665.1 Actinomycetota bacterium | reverse complement strand
GGTCCGGGTCGAGCGTCACCAGCACCCGGCCGCGCGCGCGTCCCGGCAGCGTCAGCGCCTCGATCCCGCGCCCGGCGAACCCGCGCGCCGCGACCGGCCGGAAGGCCGTGTGCTCGGGGGCGTCGTGCGCACTGCCCCGGGCGAGCACCTCGACGCGCAACCCGGCGCGGTGCAGCGCGGCGCAGTGCCGGTGCAGCCGGGCGTCGGCGACGTCGTGGCCGCTGCTGAGGATCGTGACGTCCGGACCGCCGGTGTCGGCCCGGGCCATCTCAGACGTCCTCCATCACGAAGGCGTCGTCGAAGTCCGCGGCGCTCTGGGCGGAGTCCTCCTTCTTCGCCGGCTCCGGCGGCACGCCCTGGAACTCCAGGTACTCCGCGGCCACGTCGTCTGGCTTGCCGCGCCGGACGAGCTCGCCCTTGTGGATCCACACGCAGTCGTCGCACATCTCGCGGATCGCGCCGATGCCGTGGCTGACGATGACGATGGTGCGGGCCTGGCCGACCAGTTCCTGCATCTTGTCGTACGACTTGCGCCGGAAGTGCGCGTCGCCGGTGGACAGCGCCTCGTCCACCAGCAGCACGTCCGGCTCCATGTGCGTGGAGACGGCGAAGGCGAGCCGGCCGTACATGCCGGAGGAGTAGGACTTCATCGGCATGTCGATGAACTCGCCGAGCTCGGCCCACTCGGCGATCTCCTGGAAGCGCTCGTTGACCTGGCGGCGGCTCAGGCCCGCGGCCAGCCCGCCGAGGATCACGTTCTCCCGGCCGGACAGCTGCCCGTTGAACCCGACGCCGAGCGCCAGCAGCGTGCTGATGCGCCCGTTGACCACGATCTGCCCGGAGGTCGGCGGCAGGATCCCGGCTATCGCGCGCATCAGGGTGGACTTGCCCGCGCCGTTGGCGCCGATGATGCCGAGCACCGAGCCGTGCGGGACGTCCATGGAGACGCCGCGCACCGCCTTGATCTCGCGCACCTTGCGGCCGGTCGTGCCGCGGCGGCCGAGCTGGGTCAGCGTGTGCCGGATGGTGTTGGCGCGCGGGTCGATGACCGTGCGGTACGTGATGTGCACGTCCTGCACGCTGATCGCGTACCGGTGGTCGCGGTCCACCTCGGGCTGGGCCGCCGCGGCGGCCTTCTCGGCCGTCGCGTCGCTTGCCACGGGCTGGTTCTCAGAGGCGGACAGAGAACTCACGCTCCCTCCGGATGAAGACGAGTGTGCCGAGCAGGAACGCGCCCACGCTCCAGGCCAGGCCTTCCAGCAGCCAGCTGGCCGGCGGGGCGACGTTGTAGACCAGCGCGTCGCCCCAGGTGCCGATCATCGGCGAGAGCGGGTTGAGCGCGATGACGTGCGACTTCAGGTCGTGCTTCGCCAGCTGCGTCTGAAGCTCCCACAGCACCGGCGACAGGAACAGCCAGATGCGGGTCACATACGGCAGGAAGTTCGAGAAGTCGCGGAAGTACACCTGCGCCGTCGCGCACAGGAAGCCGAGCCCGGCGCCGAAGACGGTGATCTCGAGGAACGCGGGGATCGCGTAGAACACGTTCACGCCCCACGAGATGCCGGAGACCGTGTGCACCACGAGGAAGACCAGCATCGTCGGCAGGAACTTCATGAACGCGATCAGCAGCTGGGTGATCGGCAGCACCAGCCGGGGCAGCCTGCTGTTCATGATCAGCCGGCTGCTGCCGATGATCGACCCGGCGGACTGGCTCAGGATGCTGGAGAAGAAGGTGAACAGGAACAGCCCGGCCAGCAGCGTCGCGAAGAAGTTGTGCGAGTGCGTGCCGTTGCTGAGGATATCGACCAGCACGTAGTAGACCATGCCGAGGAACAGCGGGTTCAGGATGAGCCACAGCTGCCCGAAGGCGTTGAGGTAGTTCTGCGCGCGCAGGGTGGCCCGGGCGAGCTCGTACACGAACTCGCGGCGCGACCACAGCTCCGGCAGGTACTCGCGCAGCCGGGGGATGCCGTTGCGGCGCGATCGGAAGACGTGGTGCTCGTACGCCGCGGCCGGGGGTCGCGGCGTCGGCTTCGTCAGGGTCTCGGTGGTCAAAGTGCTCTTTTCCAGCTATTCGGCGACGGTGCCGGCGTGTACGGCGGCGGCGGGTTCGCGGTCGAGGTACGGGGTGCGGTCGAGTTCGAAGGCCACGGCCAGCTTCGGGTGCCGGCGCGCCAGATGCCAGCCGATCGGGATCGCGTGCGAGTCGCTGATCACGGCCTGCTGCACGGCGTTCCAGTCCACCTTCCGCAGCGCCTGGCGCCGTGCCGCGCGCCACATCGCGTAGGGCCGCACCAGCTTGTAGAACTTGCCGAGGACCTTGTTGGGCAGCAGGATCCGGTCGGCCCGGGTACTGAGCGTGAGCACGCGCACCCGCTGGTCGAGCCCTTCGGCGCGCCAGGGGCCCTCATCGACCGTGATCAGATCGACCTGTACGCCGCGTTCGACGAGGAACCGCGCGGACGCGCAGACGGCGCGTGCCCGCGTGGTGCCCAACGCCAGGAAGACGATGCTCATACCCGCTCTCTCGTCGGTTCAGCCCCTGCTCCGGGCGACGCGTCAGCCGCGCGCTCGGTTCCGTCCGCATCCCCCGATCCGCGCCCCGCATACACGTCCATCAGCCGCTCGGCCACCGCCGCGGCGCCGAATCGCCCGATCAGCACATTCCGGGCGCGCGCCGGATCGATCTCGCCGCGCGCGTGCACCTCGGCGAGCTTCCGGTAGCCGTCCACGATCACCGCCGGATCGTCGCTGACGTCGATCAGCAGCCCCGCGACGCCGTCCAGCCCGGCCAGCGTCTCCTGCGGGCCGCCGCACGCGGTGACCAGCACCGGCATCCCGGCGGCCACGGCCTCGACCGTGGTCATGCCGAAGGTCTCGGACTTGCTCGCGTGCACCAGCAGGTCGTGCTCGTGCAGGAACTCGAAGACCCGCTCCGGCGGCACCGCGTCGTGGAACGTGACCCGCTCGCCGACGCCGAGCTGTGCCGCGCGCGCCTTGAGCGGTTCGACCAGCACCCCGTCGCCGAGGATCGTCAGCCGCAGCGCCGCCTCGTCCCGCGCCGCGATCGCGAACGCCTCCAGCAGCTCGTTCACGCCCTTGGTCGCGACGACCTTGCCGACGTAGATCCATCGGTGCAGGTCGCGCACCGGCGCCACGCGCCGCGGCATCGCCTCGATGTCCACCGCGTTCGGCAGGACGTTGATCTTGGCGGCGTGCGCCGGGAACGCCTCGACCAGCTGTCCGCGCAGCCCGCCGCTGACGCACAGGACGGCGTCGGCGCGGTCCATCACCTGGGCGTACATGGCGCGGGAACGCGGCTGCCCGAGGATCTTGCCGAGGAACGACGCATGCTCTGTGACCACGACCCGCGCTTCGGGGCGGGCGAAGCGCAGCGCGAGCCAGCCGCCGTAGATCCCGACGTGCCCGTGCACGACGTCGGCGTCGAACCGCTCCCCCGGCGAACCGTGCTGCTGAAGTACGTGCCGCAGCGCGTTCTCGTGGCTGGCGGCCCAGTCGGCGTAATCGCGCTTCGGCGTGACCGGCGTCGGGATGTCGGTGGCCCAATACCCCTCCGGCGTCATCCGCGCCGCAGGCACGACCCGCCGCTCGACCCCGCCGGTAAGCCGGTCATACGCCTTGCGCACCATCTCGGCCTGCCACGGATGCGCGGGGCCGGGCCAGTCCTCGGTGTGGTAGAGCTCGACGCGCTCGAACTGCCGCGCCACCGCCGCCGTCGCGGCCTGCACGAAGGACCCGGCGAACGGCCGTTGCAGCGACGGGTGCCACGGCGTGGTCACCGCCAGCCGCCCCGCGCCGCCTCCGATCTCAGCCATCGGACACCCCCGCGATCTGCCGCAGCCGCGCCTCCAGCGGCGCCAGCGTCGCCTCGCGGGTGTACCGCTGCGCGTGCGTGAGCGCCGCCTCGAAGTCGGACTCGGTCAGGTCGCGCGCGGCCTTCGCGGCGGCGACCATCGCGTTGGCCACCGCGTTCGCGTCGAGCCGGTCGAGGCCGAACCACAGCGGGTGCCCGGTCAGCACGTCCACGGCCGCGATGTCCGGCGCGTGCACGGACACGATCGGCTTGCCCGCGGCCATGTACTCGAAGACCTTGCCCGAGGTGACGTACTTCGCGCCCGGGACGCAGAACAGCAGCACGTCGAGCTCCCGGTACGCGTCGCCGACCTGCGTCTTCGACAGCGGGCCGCGGTACGTCACGCCGAGGTCCTCAGCCAGCGGTATGCGGTCGAGCAGCGACTCGGAGGACTGCTTGAAGAAGCCGAGGTGGCCGTAGAGCTCCAGCGTCGCGTCGGCCAGTTCGGGGTGCCGCCGGGCGAGCCGCCAGCCGTCGAACAGCTCGGCCAGCGGCATCTGCTCGGTGATCGTGCCGACGTAGCCGAACCGCAGCGGGCGTCCGGTCGCAGGACCCGGATACGACGCGCGGCCGAGCAGCTCGGGCTCCCAGCCGTTGGTGGCCACTGCCATCCGGTCGGCGGCGGCCGGGTAGCGTTCGGCGTGCCAGGTGCGCAGGCCCTCGTTGACGAACACGGTCAGCGCCGCGTTCTCGACGGTGCGCTGCTCCCAGGCCCAGGCCGGGTGCCCCTTCGGGTACTTGTGCTCCTCGGTGAACTGGTTGAACGTCCACGAGTCGCGGTAGTCGAGCACGTACGGCACGCCGGTCAGCTTGCGGAACCAGTACGCGGCGGCGAAGGCGGCGAACGGATTTCCCGTGGCCACGACCAGGTCGAAGCGCCGCCGGGCGTGCATCCGCAGCGCCCTCGCCATGACGCGCGGGATCCACGAGGCGTAGTGCTCGGGGAAGAAGCGGCGCTGGGCGTAGTTGTAGGCCGCGTTCGCCACCACCGGCATGTTCGCGCGCAGCCTGCCGTAGCGGCGGATGTCGCGCTCCCAGCGGAAGTAGCCCATGTTCGGCCGCTCGACCCGGATCGCCGGATCGACGCTCCCCTCGAGCGTGGGGTCGGTCGAACCGATGTACTCGGTGAAGAACCGGCGCGGGGCGGTGAAGACGGTCACCTCCCAACCCCGCTTGGCGAGCAGGTTGGCGGTGGCCCGCGCCCGATAGACCCCGCTCGACCGGCTCGGCGGGAAGAAGAACGCCAGATACAGCACCCTGGGCGACTTCGCCGTTGATCCGCGCTTCATCGTTCCTGACGTCTGTCGGCCGAAAGTTGGAAGGCAGGCTTACGCTGCGGCTCGTGCGCTGGGCGCACAGTTCACGCAGTCTACAGCGGCGGTGAGCCGCGGGAAGACCGCCGATATGATCGCAGCCATGAAAATCCTCAGCGTGGTCGGCGCCCGCCCGCAGTTCGTGAAGCTGGCCCCGGTGAGCGCCGCGATCGCGGAGGGCGGCCACGAACACGTGATCGTGCACACCGGCCAGCACTACGACCCCGCGCTGTCCGACGTCTTCTTCGCCGAGCTCGGCATCCCGGCGCCGGACGAGCGGCTCGGCGTCGGCTCGGGCGGGCACGGGGAGCAGACCGGCGCGATGCTCGCCGGGCTCGACCCGGTGCTCCAGCGGCACGCCCCGGACTGGGTGCTGGTCTACGGCGACACGAACTCGACGCTGGCCGGCGCGCTGAGCGCGGTCAAGCAGCTGCTGCCGGTCGCGCACCTCGAGGCGGGGCTGCGGTCGTACAACCGCCGGATGCCCGAGGAGCACAACAGGGTCCTGACCGACCATGCCGCCGACCTGCTGCTCGCCCCGACCCGGCGCGCGGTGCGCAACCTGGAGGTGGAGGGGCTCGGCGCGCGCACGGCGCTGGTCGGCGACGTGATGGTCGATGTGTGCTTCCAGGCCCGCGATCGGGCCCTGGCCACCAGCACCCCGCCGAGCGCCCCCGCAGAGGGCATCGACCCGAACGCGCCCTACCTCGTCGCCACCGTGCACCGCGCCGAGAACACCGACGATCCGGCGCTGCTCGAGGCGATCATCGCCGCGCTCGCCGCGCTTCCGTACCAGGTGGCGCTGCTCGCGCACCCCCGCCTGGTCGCGCGCGCGGCGGCGTTCGGCATAGAGCTGCGCCGCGGCGCGATCCGCGTCGGCGCGCCGCTGCCGTATCAGGCGATGGTCGGCGCGATCCTCGGCTCGGCCGGCGTGGTCACCGATTCGGGCGGCCTCCAGAAGGAGGCGTACCTGCTCGGCCGGCTGTGCACGACACTGCGTGCCGAGACCGAGTGGCCGGAGACGCTGGTCGAGGGCTGGAACGAGCTCGTACCGCAGCCGATCCGGGACAAGGCCCTGCTCGCCGAGCTGGTCACGCGCGAAGTGCCCGGCACGCCGCAGGGCCTTGAGTACGGCGACGGCAAGGCCGCGCTGCGCGTCGTCACCGAACTCGAGCGCGCCCGCGCCCGTCGGCCCGTCTGACCGGCCCCACTGCTCAAACACCGCTCAGGCCAGCAGCCTCCGGTACAGCGCGTCGAGCTTCGTCGCCTGCTCCTCCCACAGCGACGCGCCACGCGGATCGCCAGGACCCGCGTACACCTTCTTATACGCATCGAGGTCGGCGAGCATCCGCCGCACCGCCTCAGCCAGCGAGTTCGCGTCCCCCGCGACGAAGACCTCGCCGACGCCGAGCCGCCGCGTCGTCGCGGCCATCTCCCGCACGTCGCTGGTCAGGATCGGCAGGCAAGCGTGCAGATACTCGAAGTACTTGGTGATCAGCGAGAGCTCGTGGTTCGGGTGGTGCAGGATCGGCACCACGCCGATCGTCGCCGACTCGATGTAGGGCACGACCTCATCCACCGGGACGTAAGGAACAACGTGCACCCGATCTGCCACGCCGCGCTCGACCGCGCGCCTGCGCAGCGCATCGACGTCGGGGTCGTTCTCGCGCGCGATCAGCGCCAGGTGCGCGTCCACGTCAGCCAGCGGCACGAGCGCGTCGATCACCGTCGCGACCCCGCGCCGGGGCGACATCCCGCCGCTGTACAGCAGCAGCGGCGTGCCCTCTCCCACACCGACGTCGTCACGCAACCTGCGGCCACTCGCCTTGCTGCTGATCACCGGCGCGTTGAGCACGACGAGCGGCTTCTCCGGCAGCTGATGGTCCGCCGCCAGCAGGTCCGCGATCCCGTCCGAGACGGTCACCACCGCGTCGGCGCGGCGAATGTACTCGCGCTCGACGCCGACCAGCATGCGTTTACGCAGCACGCGGCGCGCGTCCCAGCGCTTCGGGACGTCGATCCCGGCGAGGTATTCGTGCGCGTCGTAGACCCAGCGCACCCGATGCTCCGGCGTGCTGAGCGTGGCGGCCAGTCGCGCGCCGATGCCGACCATGTGGAAGTCGTGCGCGTGGATCAGGTCGGGCCGCAGCTCCGCCACCACCGGCGCGACCGCGAGTTCGAGGTCCGCGAACCAGGGGTTGAACTGCCGCCAGCCGCCGCGCGGGTCCGCCAGCCCGAGCGCGCCGGACACCGCGAGCTTCGCCGCGCCGCCGACCGGTCCCCGGCCCATCCGCCCGACGAGCTCGTCAGCCTCCTGATGCTCATCGAGCCACCCGCGGGTACGCGCCGCCGCGGCCGAGCGCAGCCGCCCCCCGGTGCGCGCGTCGCGATCTGCCAGCGCCGCGCGCGCCTTGCGGTACTCGACGCGCTTCGCGACCGCTCCCCCGCCTCGCAGCCGCGACTTTTCGTACCCTGACACGACCTTCGGCACCGGCACGAGCACGACGTCGGCGTCCTTCAGCCGGAACCGCTCGACCTGCGAACCCGGCGCGCGCCCGACCAGCGTGACCCGCCAACCGGCATCGGCCATCGACCACGCGATCTTCTGCACCCGCGAGTCGCCCGCGACGCCGTTCGCGACCAACATCACCACGTGCCCGAGCGGCTCGCCCATCACGCCGCCAGCGATTCGTACACGCCGACGAGCACGGCGGCGTCCCGCTCCCAGGACAGGTCGGCCTTCGCCTTCGCCACCTGCGCGCACCAGCGCGGGTACTCGGCCGCGAGCTTCTCCAGCGCCGCGCGCATCGACGCGACGTCGCCGGGCCGGTAAAGCGTGCCGAGGCCGTACTGCGTGACGAGGCGGCGCATCTCCGGCAGGTCGGCCGCCACGACCGGAACCCCGGCGCGCGTGGCGTGGAAGAGCTTGTTCGGCAGGGCGAGGCGGTGGTTCTCGCAGCTGTCCGTGAGGGTGACGACGGAGATCCCGGCGCGCCGCAGCACCTCGTCAACCTCGTCCACCGGCCGCGCCGGCTCGATCTTCACGTTTCCGGCTGCGGCCTGGATCCGGGGCAGGTACTCGCGATCCGCCGGGCCCATCAGCACCGCGTCGAGCCCGGCCGCCGCGGCGGCGGGAACGAGCGTCTCGAGGTCGCGCGCCGGACCGATGCGGCCGGCGTATACGACCCCTGCCGGCCGCTGCCGAAGCGCGACGTGCGTTATCTCTTCGTCGCTCGCCGCGAGGCTCGTGCCGCGCAGGCTCGGGAACGTGTTGCGCACGACCGCGACCCGGCCGCCGTGCCCGGCTTCGCCGCGCCACCGCCCCAGCCGCTCGGCGATCCCGTCGCTGACGGTCAGCACGGCGTCGGCACGCCGCACGATCTGCTGCTCGGCGCGCCGTTCGCGCGACCGCTCCAGCGGCGTCGGCCGGCCGTGCCGCTCACGGCCGGACCACCACTCGTGCGAGTCGTACACCAGCCGGGCGCCGTCGCGGTCGGCCAGCCGCGCCGCGAGCCGCAGGACGTTGAAGTCATGCGCGTGTACGACGTCGAACTTGCGCCCGGCGAGCGCGGCCTCGGCCCGCGCGCACCAGGTGCGCCACACCTTCTGCCGATGCTGCGGCAGCAGCAGCCAGCGCGCGGTCCGCCGCACCGCCGACGAGGACCCGCCGGGCGACGCAGACGCCGCCGAGGACGACTTGAGTCCCCCGCCTCCCGAAACCGACTCGACGGTAACCCCACGCGGCGGATTCCAGTCCGACGGCACATCCTTGCCGACGATGTGGATCACGTGCCCCTGCTCGGCCAGCGCGACGGCCTCCCGCAGCACGCGCGAGTCATGCGCCACGTCGGACATGACCAGCATCAGCACATTCATTTATCTCGCCTGTCTCGCTGTTCCTGGAAGACACCGACTAGACGGATTCCGCGACGTACGTCCGTTCGGATCCTGTCAGCCGCGCCGCGGCGTGGTCCACCTCGCCCGGCAACCCGGCCGCGGGCCCGGACACGCCGCGCCCGCGCAGGTCCGCCACCAGCAGCGGCACGCCCAGCGCGACCAGCAGCCACACGGCCACCATGAGGCGGTCCGCCTGCGAGGCTACCGGGTGCGCGATCACCGTGCCGACACCGGTCGCGGCGACCACGACGGTGAGCGCCGCGAACACCGCGTCGCGCCGCCACAGCGCCGCCCCGACGACGACCAGCCCGAGCGCCAGCAGCAGCGCGGTCGGTTCGAGCACCGGATAGTACGTCCAGAACCGCAGGTTGAGCGAGAGCAGCCGGACGATCGGATTCGGCACGTCCGGACGGATGAAGTGCTTGGTGAAGGTGTCCTGCATCGACTCCGGTATCCCCGGCCAGCCGAGCGCGGTCGTCGCGAGCTGCGACACGAGCGCGCCGCCGGTCGCGAGCCCGAGGAGCCACCTGGTCCCGCGGGTCCGGCTCGACGGCACCCGCCACAGGCAGAACCCCGCGCCGACCGCGAGCGCCGCGGCGACCATCGTCTCCGAGGAGTACCTGACCAGAAAGCCGAAGGCGAACCCGGCGAGCAGCGAGATCGTGCCCAGTCGCAGCCGCTGCCTGGTCAACTGCCAGGCGCCGAGCAGCGCGAGCATCGTGGCGGCGAGCGAAGGGCCGTCGGTGAGCATGCGGCTGCCCCAGTAGCCGGTCGGCGCGGCGAGGAAGATCGCCTGGCCCGCGAGCGCGGTGAGCACCCCGGCCCCGGCCGAACGCAGCAGGATGAGCACCAGCGCGCCGGCGGCCAGCGTGCACAGCAGCGCCGCGAGCCACAGCCCCGCGCGCAGCCCGAAGGGGCCGGCGAAGACGGCCGCCAGCAGCGGGTATCCGGGCCGCGAGGTGAAGATGGCGAGGTAGCGCGGCGAATTCGGCGTCAGGCCGTCGTGGTATATCCGCATGCACGCGTCGTAGGTGGAGGAGTTGCTGATATCGACGCCCTGGTCGATCGCGGCGTTGCGCAACGTGGACTGCCCGACGTCCTGGCAGAACATCTGCGTCGCACCGTGTACGGCCTGGTCATGCGACCGGCCGAGGTAGTGCAGCGTCTGGCGCGCATATTGATAGGTGTCGTTGGACGGCACGTTCTGCCGGTAATCCACCGCCTGCAACACGGTGAACACGGCGGTGATCAGCACCGCCCCGGCGATCAGCCGGCGCAGCGGGCTCCACCGCGCCACGGACCCGTTCCGCCATCGCGCGGGCACTGCGCGCGCCACATTCTGAGCGTCCGTCGTCACGGCCGGAAGCTAACGACCTGCTGAAAACGGAATGTGACACATGTGTGACCGTGTGGTAACGGCGCCGCCCCGGCTCGTCCACACTCTCCAGCTCAACCGCACACTCTGGCTCGTCCACATGCCGTCGAATAGTACCCGCCCCGCCTGCGAGTACCCGCAGCGCCTACGTCGATCGCCCGGAGTGACCACTCGCAGTGGTGACCCTGGCGCCCACCGCTTCGCGTACCGCCCCGAATTCCTCGGCCGTGTAGTCCCGGCCCTGCGCGATCCCGGCGAACAGGTCCCGCGCCTGCAACACGCGGGGGTCGTCCTCGGTGACCACGACCGGGCCCGCCCCGTTCTCGCCCTCGACCACGGCCTGATACTCGCCGGGCAGCAGCTTGCCGTAGTTCCTGGCCAGCACGGCGCCGATGCGCACCGCCGCGGTCAGCGCGTCCTGCGGCAGCGCCAGCGCGGCGGCGCCCGAGTCGAGGTCGGCCAGGACGACCGTACATTGCGCAGGCCCGTGCAGATAGGTGATCCGCCTCATCCGCGCCCCCTGTCAAGCATCCCCTTCGGCTTCTACCCGCCAGTAGACCACGGTTTAACTTCGAAAGCTGAGAATCTCGCGCATTGTCCGCATCGCGGACCCCTCTATGATCGATTCCCAGTTACCCGCGCGACAAGGACGAAGAAGAGCGAAGGGGGACGGACCGATGAGCGACGCGCCCACCGCACCGATCACGGACGCGCACGACGGCTCCGTCCCCGACGATCCGCGCCTGGTGCGGTTCACCGAGGTCCAGCAAGCCGCAAAGCGCATCGCCGGCATCGCGGTGCGCACGCCGCTGCTGCCCTGCCCCTGGTCCGACCCGCGGCGACCGCTGTGGATCAAGGCGGAGAGCCTCCAACCGATCGGCGCGTTCAAGATCCGCGGCGCGGTCAACGCGCTCGCCGCGCTCGAGCCGAGCGCCCGCGAGGCCGGAGTCATCGCCGTCTCCAGCGGCAACCACGCACAGGCGGTCGCCTACGCGGCCAGGCGGTTCGGCATCGATGCGATGATCGTCATCCCGGAAGGCGCGGCGGCGAACAAGGTGGCCGCGACGCAGGCGCTGGGTGCGACCGTGGTACGCGTGCCGCCGGAGCTGCGCGAGCAGGAGACGCGCCGGCTCGCCGGCATTACCGGCAGGACCCTGATCCATCCCTTCGACGACCCGCGGGTCATCGCCGGCCAGGGCACCATCGGCCTGGAAATCGCCGAACAGGCCGCCGAACAGGGCTTCTCGGTAGACGCGGTGCTCGCGCCCGTCAGCGGCGGCGGGCTGGTCTCGGGCCTCGCCATCGCCATCAACCATCTGATCCCGGCGGCCTCGGTCTACGGAGTCGAACCCGAACTGGCAGCCGACGCGCACGCCTCCCTGCGCGCCGGCGAACGCACGGCCTGGCCGGTCAGCGAGACCTGGCGCACCATGGCCGACGCCCTGCGTTCCACCAGCGTCGGCGAGCTGACCTGGGAACATATACGTACACTGGTGGACGACGTGCTCACCGTCACGGAATCGGCGATCCGCGACGCCGTCCGCACGCTGGCAACGTCAGCGCGGCTGGTCGCCGAGCCCGGCGGCGCCGTGGCCGTCGCCGCATACCTCGAGCACAGCAGCGAACTACCAGCCGGACGCAACTACGTGGCCGTACTCAGTGGCGGCAACATAGCCCCCGACGCCTACGCC
>JBKOWZ010000244.1:0-6076 GCA_046724665.1 Actinomycetota bacterium | reverse complement strand
CGCCCGCGCAGCGCGATCACCGCGTCGGGTCCGGCCTCGACGACGGTGTCGGCCTGGCCCGGGCAGGCGGCGCGATCGGTCCCGGTCGAGGCGACCACGCTCCAGCAGGACGGGTCGTCGTTCTCGTCGGGCCGGTGCGGGCCGCGCTCGCCCGCGTCGTCGGCGGTGCGCTGGAGCATGACCACGGAGGCCATGCCGAACGTCTCGCGGAAGCGTTCCAGCAGCGCCGCGATGGCCGAGTCGCCGCGCAGCACCGAGACGGCGAACGCGCTGAGCGTCTCGGCCTCGGCCGCGGCACTGGCGGCCCGGCGGGTCTGCTTGACCGCGAGGTCCACCACCGAGGCGACGGTCAGCGCGACGATCGCGAAGACCAGCAGCGCGATGATGTTGTTGGCCTGCGCGATGGTGAACGTGTGCGTCGGCTGGATGAAGTAGTAGTTGAGCAGCAGCGAGCCCCACACCGCCGCGATCAGTGCGGACAGCAGGCCGCCGAGGCGCGCGATGGCCACCGTGACCACCAGGAAGATCAGTACCTGGCTGGTCAGGTTCAAGCCGCGCGGCACCTGGGTGAGGACGGCGGCCAGCGCGGGAGGCCCGAGGACGGCGGCCAGCGATCCGCGCCGACGGCCCTCGCCCCAGGCGGCCTCGCGCAGCGGATTGGGCGGCAGCCAGGCGATCCGGCGCCGGACGTCCTTCGGCTCCTCGTGCGTGACCATGTGCACGTCGATGTCGCCGGACAGCCGGATCGTGGTCTCGCCGATCCCTCGCCCGGTCAGGAACCGGCCGACCCGGCTGCGTCGGGAGGTGCCGAGCACCAGCTGGGTGGCGTTCTGCGCCCGGGCGAACTCCAGCAGGGCCGTGGGCACGTCGTCGCCGACGATGGTGTGATAGCTGCCGCCGAGCGACTCGACCAGATGCCGCTGCGCGGCCAGCGCGGTGGGGCTGGTGGCGGCGGCCATTCCGTCGGAGCGGGCGATGTGCACGGCCAGCAGCTCGGCCCCGACGCCGCCCGCGTTCGAAGAACGCAGGTTCTTCATCGAGCGCTGCGCGATACGGGCGGCTCGGCGGATCAGCAGCTCGCCGCTCTCGTCCCCGGGCAGCGCGACCACGACCCGTTCGCGCGCCTCCCACACCATGTCGATCCGGTGGTCCTCGCGGTAGCGCTGGAGGACCTCGTCAACCCGGTCGGCGGTCCACAGCAGCGCCAGCTCCCGCAGCGCCGTGAGGTTGCCGATCCGGAAGTAGTTGCTCAGCGCGGCGTCAACCTTCTCGGCGGCGTACACGTTCCCGTGGGCGAGTCGGCGGCGCAGCGCCTCGGGCGACATGTCCACCAGCTCAAGCTGGTCGGCTGCGCGCACCACCTCGTCTGGGACCGTCTCGTGCTGAGGGACACCGGTGATCCGCTGCACCACGTCGTTGAGCGATTCCAGGTGCTGCACGTTGAGCGTCGTGACCACCTCGATACCGGCGTCGAGGAGTTCCTGGACGTCCTGCCAGCGCTTGGCGTGCCGGCCGCCCGGGACGTTGCTGTGCGCGAGCTCGTCCACGAGCGCGACCTGGGGCCGACGCGCGAGGACCGCGTCGAGATCCATCTCCTTGAACTCACGACCCCGATAACCGCGCATCTGCGGCGGCACGACCTCCAGGCCGTCGAGCAAGTCCCGCGTGTGCCCGCGGCCGTGCGTCTCGACCAGCCCGACGACCACGTCCGCGCCGCGCCCGAGGCGCCGGTGCGCCTCCTCCAACATCTTGTAGGTCTTGCCCACACCGGGGGCGGCCCCCAGATAGATCCGCAGCTTGCCGCGCATGTCGCCAGTCCCTCGAATCCGCGCCGCCTCGGACAGTGCACCAGCCGGCCCATGGCAACCGCTAACTGCATCTATCTTTGCTCACCCGCGTACGGGTACCGAACGCGACGGACCTGACCACGATCGTGTGCGAACAGCCAAGACATTGAACCGTGGCCGATGGAATGCCTGTTGGTGTGCCGGGGGTGATGGTCAGTTGAACGGCCAGGCCCAGTCGCGGATTTCGGGCAGGTCGTCACCGACCTCACGCGTGTAGGCGCGGGCGCGCAGGCGGGCGTCCACCATCTCCTGGCGCAGGTGGGCGCCGCGCTCAGCCAGGCTGGGGACGCGGTCGATGGCGTCGATGACCAGGTGGTAGCGGTCCAGGTCGTTCATCATCACCATGTCGAAGGGCGTGGTGGTGGTGCCCTCCTCCTTGTATCCGCGCACGTGGATGTTGTGGTGATTGGTGCGCCGGTAGGTCAGCCGGTGGATGAGCCACGGGTAGCCGTGGTACGCGAAGACCACCGGCTTGTCGGTGGTGAACAGGGAGTCGAATTCGCGGTCGGGCAGGCCGTGCGGGTGCTCGGTGTCGGGCTGGAGCCGCATCAGGTCCACGATGTTGACCACGCGGATCTTCAGGTCAGGGAAGGCCTCGCGCAGGATCGCGGTCGCGGCGAGCGTTTCGAGGGTGGGCACGTCGCCGGCGCACGCCATCACCAGGTCGGGTTCGGCGGCGGAGTCGGTGCAGGCCCAGTCCCAGATGCCGATGCCGCGGGTGCAGTGCGCGATCGCCTCGTCCATGGACAGCCAGTTCAGGGCCGGCTGCTTGCCGGCGACGATCACGTTGACGTAGTGCTTGCTGCGCAGCACGTGGTCGCCGACCGAGAGCAGGGTGTTGGCGTCCGGGGGCAGGTAGACGCGGATGACGTCGGCCTTCTTGTTGACCACGTGATCGATGAAGCCGGGGTCCTGGTGCGAGAGGCCGTTGTGGTCCTGGCGCCAGACGTGCGAGGTCAGCAGGTAGTTCAGCGAGGCGATCGGGCGCCGCCAGGGCAGCGCGCGGGTGGTCTTGAGCCACTTGGCGTGCTGGTTGAACATCGAGTCGACGATGTGGATGAACGCCTCGTAGCAGTCGAACAGGCCGTGGCGACCGGTGAGCAGGTAGCCCTCGAGCCAGCCCTGGCACAGGTGCTCGGACAGGACTTCCATCACCCGGCCGTCGGACGCGAGGTTCGCGTCGTCGTCGGGCTCGGTGTCCGCGAGCCAGGTGCGGCCGGTGGTCTCCAGGAGCGCGCCGAGCCGGTTGGACGCGGTTTCGTCGGGCCCGAAGACGCGGAAGTTCGCGTGCGCACGGTTGAGGGTCATCACGTCGCGCAGGAAGCCGCCGAGCACGCGGGTGGCCTCGCTCGTGGTCGTACCGTGCTCCTTGACCGCGACGGCGTAGTCGCGGAAGTCCGGCAGGTCCAGCTCGCGCAGCAGCAGGCCGCCGTTGGCGTGCGGGTTCGCGCTCATCCGGCGCTCACCGGCCGGCGCGAGCGCGGCCAGTTCGGGGCGCAGCCGGCCGTCGGCGTCGAAGAGCTCTTCCGGCCGGTAGGAGGCGAGCCAGTCCCGCAACTGGGCCAGGTGCGCGGGGTTGTCGCGCATTTCGCTGAGCGGCACCTGGTGTGAGCGCCAGCTGCCCTCGGTGCGCTTGCCGTCCACCGCCTTCGGGCCGGTCCAGCCCTTGGGCGAACGCAGGATGATCATCGGCCAGGACGGGCGAGTGGTAGCGGCCGGGTCGGCTGCGGCGCGCACGCGGGCCGCGGACTGAATGCGACGGATCTCGTCGAGGGCGTCGTCGAGGGCTGCGGCCATGGCCTGGTGGGCGGCGGCGTGGTCGTCCGGATCGGTGATCTCGACCGTGATCGGACGGTACCCATAGCCTTCGAACAGCTTGTCGAGCTCGTCGCGCGGGATGCGGGCCAGCAGCGTCGGATTCGCGATCTTGAAGCCGTTGAGCTGGAGAATCGGCAGCACGGCGCCGTCGATGGCCGGGTTGAGGAATTTGTTCGAGTGCCAGGACGCCGCGAGGGGGCCGGTCTCCGCCTCGCCGTCGCCGACCACGCACGCGACCAGCAGGTCCGGGTTGTCGAACGCGGCGCCGTAGGCGTGCGCGAGCGAGTAGCCGAGTTCGCCGCCCTCGTGGATCGAGCCCGGGGTCTCCGGCGCGACGTGGCTGGGGACGCCGCCGGGGAACGAGAACTGCCGGAACAGGCGGCGAAGGCCCCGCTCGTCCTGGCCGATGTGCTGGTAGACCTCGCTGTACGTACCTTCCAGGTACGCGTTCGCGACCAAGCCCGGGCCGCCGTGTCCGGGTCCCGCGATGTAGATCGCGTCCAGGTCGCGGGCGAGAATCTGGCGGTTCAGGTGCGCGTAGACGAAGTTCAGCCCGGGTGTGGTGCCCCAGTGGCCCAGCAGCCGCGGCTTGACGTGCTCGGGACGCAGCGGCTCGCGCAGCAGCGGATTGTCGAGCAGGTAGATCTGCCCGACCGACAGGTAGTTGGCGGCGCGCCAATAGGCGTCGATGAGCTGCACTTCGTCGGGCCTGAGCGGGCTGGTCGTGGCGTCGGGCATCTCGCGGGCCTCTTCCGTGCGGATGGACTGTAGTTCGTATCAGCACCAGGTTCCGGGTCGGCCCGACCGCGGGCACGGGCCGTTGGTCCCGAACGGCGCGGGCCGCACGGTCCTGGGAGTCGGGCCGTCGCTCACGGACGCTTCAAGGTAGCGTGCCCTGGTCCGAAAGGTTCCGTTATGCCCCGAGACATGCTGGTACTCAACACCGGCTCCTCATCGATCAAGTACCAGGTCATCGATGCGGACAGCCGCGGCAGCAAAGCCGTCGGGATCGTCGAGCACGCCAACGGCGCCGACGCCGTGGCGGCCGCGCTGGCGGCCGAACCCGCGTTGCGGGATGCATCGCTCGTCGCGGTCGGCCACCGAGTCGTCCACGGCGGGCAGCGGTTCACGACGCCCGTCGTCATCGACGACGCGGTGCTCAGCACGCTGCGGGAGCTGGTGGTGCTCGCACCGCTGCACCTTCCGGCGAACATCGACGGCATCGAGGTCGCGCGCCGAGTGTTCCCGCACGTGCCGCACGTCGCCGTATTCGACACCGCGTTCCACCAAACCCTGCCACCACACGCATACACGTACGCGGTCCCGCGCGTATGGCGCGAGCAGCTCGGCGTGCGCCGCTATGGGTTCCACGGCATCTCATACCAATACCTGTCCAAGCGCGCCGCCGCCTTACTGGACCGGCCGGTCGATGAGGTGAACCTGATCGCGCTTCACCTGGGCAACGGCGCGAGCGCCTGCGCGATCGAGGCCGGGCGCAGCGTGGAGACATCCATGGGGCTCACCCCGCTCGAGGGCCTGGTCATGGGAACCCGCAGCGGCGACGTCGATCCCGCGCTCCCGGCGCATCTCGCACGCACGGCCGGACTAGACGCGGCGGCGGTCGAAACGGCGTTGAACGAGAACAGTGGCCTGCTCGCGCTGGCTGACAGCAACGATATGCGTGACGTCTGGGCCGGGGTCGCACGGGGCGACGCGGACGCGCGGTTGGCGATCGACGTGTACTGCCACCGCATCCGCAAGTACGTCGGCGCCTATTACGCCGTGCTCGGCCGCGTGGACGCGGTGGTATTCACCGCAGGGGTCGGCGAACACGACGCGCGCGTGCGCGCACTCGCGCTGCGCGGGATGCAGCGCCTGGGTATCACGGTGGACCCAGCCCGTAACGAGGGAGCAAGCGACGAGGAGCGGTTCATCTCCCCGGACGGCGCCGCCGTGCCTGTGCTCGTCGTGCCGGCGCGCGAGGAAGCGGAGATCGCGGAGCAGAGCCTGGCCTGCATCACGGCTTGACCGATCGTCGAAGACGGGACCTTCGCCGACGACGGTCCGCGACCCTCGGCCCTCCCGATCGGGACCTTCGACCTGAGGCACCTCGCGGACCGCGAGACGACACTTCAGGTGAACGAAGTCACCGATGACGTAACCGATGGAGCGGAGAGAGTTCCCATGGCGACACAGCACGGATTGCACGTCAGCCGCCGGTTCCACCGGCCGGCGCGCACGACGGAGGCGGCCGGGGCCGCCGAGGGCTCGACCACGGCGGTCGGTCTGCGGGAGGCGGCGATCGCGGCGCTGCGGGTCGGCACCGGGTTCGCCTTCCTCTGGGCGTTCCTGGACAAGACCTTCGGGCTGCACTACTCGACCCCGTCCGCGCGGGCCTGGATCCACGGCGG
>JBKOWZ010000181.1:0-14425 GCA_046724665.1 Actinomycetota bacterium | reverse complement strand
GCGGCGGTGTGCCGCACCACCAGCGCGCTGCCCGAGCCGAACGAGCGCACGCCGATCACCGGGTTGTCCGCGTTGGCGTTGACGTCGGCGACCGGAGCGTAGTTCAGGTTGATCCCGGCGGCGGCCAGGTCGCGGCCGATCGCGCGGGCCACCTGCTCGGTCAGCCGCGGGTCGTCGGCGCTGCCGAGCGCGGCGTTGCCCGGATAGGAGGAGCCGAGCGCCACCTCCAGCCGGGTGACGTCGCCACCCTCCTCGTCGATGGCGACCAGCAGGTCGGGCTCGTCCTCGCGCAGCCGCGCGGTGAGGGTGGCCAGCTGCTCGGTGTCGCGCACGTTGCGCGCGAACAGGGCGACGCCACCGAGTTCGCCCGTGGAGACGCGGCGGCGCAGCCAGTCCGGCGCGGCGGTTCCGTCGAATCCGGCCTGGAGCACGGCTCCGGCGTCGCGCAGCAGCGACATGGCGTCGGCGCTCATCCCTTGACCGCGCCCGCCGTCAGCCCGGAGGCGACCCGGCGCTGGAAGACCACGAACAGGATGATCACCGGCAGCGAGACCAGCAGCGCGCCGGCCATCTGCGAGCCGTAGTCGGCGCCGTGCGTCGGGCTGGCCGAGTAGAAGGAGAGCCAGACCATCGAGGTGCGCTTGCCGTTGCTGCTCAGCAGGGTGTTGGCCAGCACGAACTCGTTCCAGGCCTGGATCCAGGCGTAGACGCCGGTGGTGACCAGGCCGGGCATGGACAGCGGCAGGATGATCCGGAAGAACGCGCCCCAGCGGGTGCAGCCGTCCACCATCGCCGCCTCGTCCAGCTCCACCGGAATGTTGACGATGAAGGAGCGCAGCGTCCAGACGACGTAGGGGATCGTGAAGACCAGGTAGGCGACGATGACGCCGAGGTACTGGTCGTAGAGCCCCGCCTTGTTCAGCACGATGTACAGCGGGATCGCGATGGACAGCAGCGGCACCATCTGCACGATGAGGATCGCCACGATGAACGGGTTGCGGCCGCGGAACCGGAAGCGGGCGACCGCCACCGCGGCGAGGAAGCCGACCACCAGGCCGGCGAGCACCGAGCCGACGGTGATGATCGCGGTACTGCGCATGCTGTTCAGGAAGTCCGGGTCGTCGAAGATGGTCCGGTAGCTTGAGAAGTCGAAGTGGCTCGGCCAGAAGGTCGGGTTCTGCGCGAGCAGGTCCCCGTTCGACTTGACCGTGGTCAGGATCATCCAGTAGATCGGGAACGCCATGACCAGGCCGAAGACCACGGCGACCGCGTTCCAGACCCCGGTCATCGCGCGGCTCTCGCCGGGGCGGCGGCCGCGCGGGCGCGGCGTGGCGGCGTCGGGTGCGCGGTCGGACAGCGGACGCGCCGCGGTGAAGCCGGCCATCAGCCCTGGCCTCCGATCTTGACGACCTGCCGGATGTAAGCGACCAGCACGGCCAGCATCAGCAGGATCATCGCGATCGAGATCACCGAGCTGGTGCTGTAGTGCGAGCTGGTGAAGCCCTGTTCGTAGAGGTAGACGCCCACGGTCCAGTAGCCGGGCTCGGGCGACTGCTGGCGCAGCGCCCAGATCTGCGCGAACACCTGGAAGTCCCAGATGAAGCTGAGCGAGGTGCACAGCAGCAGGAACGGCCGGATGATCGGCAGCACCACGTGCCGGAAGCTCTGCACCGGGCTGGCCCCGTCCACCTTCGCGGCCTCGACCAGCTCGCGCGGTACCTGGGTCATCGCGGCGTTGAGGCCGAGCACCAGGAACGGCAGCGCGCCCCAGACCACCGCGGCGGCGACCACGACGTAGAGGCCCTCGGCGGGGTTGGCGAACCAGTCGTGGTTCTTCATGCCGCTGCCGCCGAGCAGGTAGAGCAGGTAGTCGATGACCCCGCCGATCCCGGCGAACAGCCAGCGGAAGACCGTGCCGGTGACCAGCGCGGGGACCGCCCACACGAACATCAGCACGGTCGAGACGAAGATCTTCGCCCACGGCGAGACCCGGTTGAGCACCAGGGCGAAGCCGAGGCCGAGCGCGATCGAGGCGGTGACCACCTCGAAGGTGAACAGGAAGGAGCGCTCGACGACCTGCCAGAACTGCGCGTCGGTGAAGACCCGGCGGAAGCCGTCGAAGCCGATCCACCGGTCAAGGCTCGGCACGGCCAGCTTCAGATAGCTGTTGACGTTCTGGAAGGCGAGCATGACCACCCGCACCAGCGGGTAGCCCAGCACGCCGATCAGGGTGACGACGGCCGGGAGGATCAGAAGGTAGGGGATGTACCTGCCCTGGATCGACGCGCCGCGGCGGCGGCCGGGGGCCGGCGCCGGGAAGGGTCCGTCCAGTCGTTCGACGTCCGGCTCGCGGCGATCGGATTGAATCGCGCTCATCGTGTGGAGGGGTCCTTCCCTGGAGCCCGCGATCAAGCTGCTTGCCAGGGCCGAGTGCACGGCAGCCCGCGCGCGGGGGCGCGGGCTGCCGTCACGAGGCCCTCAGCTCGCGGGCCCGGTCATTGTGTTAGGTGCCGGGCCCGCGAGTGGAGACTACTGCGCGTTCAGGTCGCCCAGAACGGTCGTCTGGGCGGCGCCGAGGGCGCCGGCCGGGTCGGCGCCGGTGGCGATCGCCGAGAACGCGGTCTGAAGCGCGGTCTCGTCGGCGCCGGACCAGTTCGGCGAGTTCGGGATGAACCAGGTGGACGCCTTGGCCGCCTCGCCGGTGGCCTTGTTCGCCTCGCCGGCCGCCTCGTAGGCGGAGATCAGCGTCTTGTTGTTCGGGATGGCGTACTTGGCCAGCAGCGTCTGGTTCGCGGTGTCGGTGAAGATCCGCAGGAACTCGGCGCCGAGGGCCGCGTTGGCGGCGCGCGTCGGCACGGCCAGGTCGGAGCCGCCGAGGAAGGCCGGGGTCGGGCTGCCGGCCGCGGTGCCCGGGACCGGGATCTCGGCCAGGTCCTTGGCCAGCGCCGGGTTGCCGGTCTTCGGATCGACCACCGAGCCGGCCTCCCAGCCGGCGCCGATGATCGCGGCGATGTTGCCCTTGGCCATCCGGGCGTCCTGGTCGGACTCGTCCACCGTGGTGCCGCCGACCGAGTACTTCTTCTGGAGGTCGGCCCAGGTCTTGACGCCGTTGACGAAGGCCGGGTCGGTCAGCGTGCCGGTCCACTTCGAGCCGTCCGACTTGGCCACCACGCCCTTGACGCCGAAGGTGCCGGCGCCGAAGGAGACCGCGGTGTACCAGTTCTTGCCCGGCAGGTAGAGCGCGGAGAAGTTGGGCGTCGAGGCGTTCTTGGCCTGGACCTTGGCCAGGTCGGCCTGCAACTCGTCGAGGGTGGCCGGCGGGGTGGTGACGCCGGCCGCGGCGAACAGGTCCTTGCGGTAGATCAGGACGCGGGCGCCGGCGTAGTACGGGACCGCGAAGGTCTTGGTGCCGTCGGGGCTGGCGCCGGAGGCGGCCAGCGAGTCGAGCCACTGCGCGGAGTTGTCGAACTGGCTCTTGACGCTGGTCAGATCGACGAACGAGCCGGCGTTGATGTACTTGGCCGTCTGGGTGTTGCCCAGTTCCAGCGCGTCGGGCGCGTTGCCGGACAGCAGCGCGGTGTCCAGCTTGGTGGTGTAGTTGCTCCACTGCTGGTACTCGATGTTGAGCTTGGCGCCGGTCTCCTTCTCGAACGCGGACTTGGCCGCGGCGACCACGTCCGGCCAGCCCTTCTGGGCGTCGGACATCAGCCAGACGGTGACGGTCTTTCCGGCGCCCTGAGTGCTGAGCACGCTCTGCGGCGTCGAGTTGTTGCCGCTCGACGACGAAGAACACGCCGACGCGGTCAACGCGGCCGCGGCGAGGGCCGCGGCGGCTGCGGTTGTGCGCTTCAAGCCATCCTCCTGATATGGATGCCAAGGCTGGGTGGCAGTGGCCGGCACCGGTGCGTTGCCGACCCGGCGACCCTGGGCTTCGCCGAGCCGGGACGGGTGCCACACTGGAGCCCGTGCTGTGCTGAATCGGATACGGGTCGAAACTGATCTTGCGGTACCGCGGTGTCGCCACTGCTCGAGCCGGTGCGCGCGGGGCGCGACGGCGTCTCGTGCCGACCTACTCAATGGTTTAGACCAGTTGGGAGAGTGGCATAGACCAATATGGACCGTCAAGGGTTCCGGCGCCACCGGCTCAAGCCGTTATCAAGGCTTCACCGGCCCCGGAACCGCGCCGCATGGTGCATACTGGTCTAGACCTCTTCGCGTTCACGGCGCGGCACAGTGCCCTTCCAGCCTGCCGGAGGGCTGTCGGTCCTTTACAGCGCCGTGGGACCATGACACCTTGTGGCCACAACATCAGGAGGTGCCGTGACGGTCGAGCACAGCGCGGTCGAGGTCCGTGCCCCGCTCGTCGCGCCGGGGGAGCCGGAGCAGGACGAGAACGCCCACGCCGCCGAGCCGGCCGCGCGCGTCCCGAAGTACTACCGGCTCAAGCGGCACCTGCTGGAGATGACCCAGACCATGCCGCCCGGCACCCCGGTCCCGCCGGAGCGCACCCTCGCGCTGGACTTCGACACCTCGCGCACCACCGTGCGCCAGGCCCTGGCCGAACTGGTGGTGGAGGGCCGGCTCAAGCGGATCCAGGGCAAGGGCACCTTCGTGGCGAAGCCGAAGGTCGCGCAGGCGCTGCAACTGACCTCTTACACGGAGGACATGCGGGCGCAGGGCCTCGAACCGACCTCGCGGCTGCTGGAGATCGGCTACGTGTCCGCCGACGACGACCTGGCCGACCGGCTGGTGGTCAAGCCCGGCTCGCGGGTGCTGCGGATCGAGCGGCTGCGCATGGCCAACGGCGAGCCGATGGCCATCGAGACCACGCACCTGTCCGCCAAGCGCTTCCCCGGGCTGCGAAAGCACCTGACGAAGTACACCTCTCTCTACTCCGCGCTGAGCGAGGAGTACGGCGTGCACCTGGCCGAGGCGGAGGAGACCATCGAGACCGCGCTGGCCACCCCGCGCGAGGCCGCGCTGCTGGGCACCGACACGGGACTGCCGATGCTGCTGCTCTCCCGGCACTCGAAGGACGGCGACGGCGAACCGGTCGAGTGGGTGCGTTCCGTCTACCGCGGCGACCGCTACAAGTTCCTGGCCCGGCTCACCCGGCCAGGAGCGTAAAGGCACAGTCGGGGCGGGGCACGGGATTCGTATCAATGTGATCACAAATGCTCACGTTTAGTGATCGCATACGCTGACTGTCCATGGCCCAGCAACACCGCGACACCCGCCCACCGAGCCGTCGACGCCTGCCGCGCGCGGCGCTCGTCGCCGTCGTCGCGCTGGGGGGTCTTGGCGCCGGCGTGGCGATAGGGCTCAGCGGCACGCAGCCGGACGCCCCGCCGACCGCGGCGCAGCGGGCGGACTACGCGAACGTCGTACCCGCTCCGGTCAGCGCGGTGGCGACCGGCGGCCAGTTCACCGTCAACGCCTCGACGGGTATCCACGTCTCCCCCGCCTCCGCACCCGCGCACGACGTCGCGGACTACCTCGCGACGCTGCTGCGCCAGCCGACCGGTTATGCGGTTCCGGTAACGAAGGGGGCGGCGACCAGTGACGGAATCGGGCTCGTGCTCGGCGACGACGAGCAACTCGGCGCCGAGGGCTATCGGCTCGACGTGTCCGCCGACCGGGTGACTGTCAGCGCGAATCAGCCGGCCGGGCTGTTCCACGGCGTGCAGACGCTGCGTCAGCTTCTGCCACCGCAGGTGGAGGAGCACACCGCGCGGGGCGCTTCGACCGCGGCGTGGGTGGTTCCGTCGGGGCACATCGTTGACTATCCCCGCTACGCCTACCGCGCGGCGGGGCTGGACGTGGCCCGGCACTTCTTCAGCGTCGCCGACGTGCAGCGGTATATCGACGAGGTATCGCTGTACAAAGTTGACTATCTGCACCTGCATCTGACAGACGATCAGGGCTGGCGGCTGGCGATCGACGGCTGGCCGAACCTGACCGCGGTCGGCGCCAAGACCGAGGTCGGCGGAGGTCCGGGCGGCTTCTACACGCAGGACGACTACCGCAGGCTCGTCGCCTACGCGCGGTCGCGCTTCATCACGATCGTGCCCGAGATCGATATTCCCGGACACGTTACCGCGGCCCTGGCCTCGTACCCCGCGCTGAGCTGCAATGGCAAGCCGCAGCCGGTGTCCACGGCCGTCGGCGGCAAGTACAGCTCGCTGTGTGCGCGCAAGCCGGCGACGTACGCATTCCTCGACGACGTCTTCCGTCAGCTCGCCGCGTTAACACCGGGGCCGTACATCGGTATAGGCGGTGATGAGGCAGGGGCGACGTCGCCGGCTGACTACACGAAGATCGTCAATCGCGTCGCATCCGATGTTCGTGCGCAGGGCAAGGTCCCGTGGGGCTGGCAGGAGACGGTCGCGACGTCGGTTCGGGTCGGGGATCCGTCGGCGGTGAGTCCGCCGGTCGCCACGTACTGGAGCAAGGGGCTGCCGAGCCCGAAGTTCGTGCAGGCCGCGAACGCGGGGGCGCAGCTGGTGCTCGATCCAGCCAACCACACGTACCTGGACCAGAAGTACGACGCGAGCACGCCGCTCGGCCTTCACTGGGCCGGCTATGTGGACGTGCACGACGCGTACAACTGGGATCCCGCGTCGTACCTGCCAGGCGTCAACACGTCGGCGGTCCTCGGCGTCGAAGCGGACCTGTGGACGGAGACGGTCGCGTCCAACGCCGACATCGACTACATGACCTTCCCGCGTCTGCCTGCCATCGCGGAACTCGGCTGGTCCCCCGCGGCCGTGCACCACTGGGGCGCGTTCCAGCAGCGCCTGGCCGCGCAGGGCCCGCGCTGGAAGGCGATGGACATCCACTACTACCGCTCGCCACAGGTGCCCTGGCCCGCCGGCAGCTGACGGAAGCTGAGACCGACTGAGGTCTCGGTAGACTCGACGGACATGAGCATCCTCGTGGTGACGGGTACCGGCACTGGCGTCGGCAAGACGGTCGCGACCGCGGCACTGGCCGCGCTCGCGGCGGCGCGCGGCGCCTCGGTCGCCGTGGTCAAGCCCGCCCAGACCGGGGTGCTCGGCGGCGAGCCCGGCGACCTGGCCGAGGTCGAGCGGCTGGCCGGGGTGACCGACACGCACGAGTACGCGCGTTACCCGCACCCGCTCTCCCCTGCCGCGGCGGCGCGGATCAGCGGGCTGCCGCCGGTTTCGTTGCACGACGCCGCGGACGATGTCCGCAAGCTGGCCGACTCGCGGCGGCTGGTGCTGGTCGAGGGCGCGGGCGGGCTGCTGGTGCGCTTCGACGAGGACGGCGCGACGCTCGCCGACCTCGCCCGCGAGCTGGGCGCGCCGGTGCTGGTGGTCGCCGATCCGGCGCTCGGCACGCTCAACCACACCGCGCTGACGCTGGAGTCGATGGCGCTGCGCGGGGTCGAACTCGCCGGGGTGGTGCTCGGCTCCTGGCCGGTGCCGCCGGACGAGCCGGACCTGGCGATGCGCTGCAACATCCGGGACCTGGAGACCCTGGCGGCCCGGCCGCTGGCCGGAGCGCTGCCCGCCGGGGCCGGTGCGCTCGACGCCCCGGAGTTCCTGCTGGCCGCCAGGGACGCCCTCTCCCCCGCGCTCGGCGGCGTCTTCGACGCGGCGGCGTTCCGCGCGCGCTACGCGCGCTGACTGCCTGCCGGGACCGCGAGGTGTGACCGGCCGCACGTCGATCGCGCCGCCGCCTCGGGTGCTGATGGTGCAGACTGCCTGAGGACGAGCATGGAACACCGTAGGAAGGGCCGCGCATGACCGTCGCCGTGGAGAGCAGCAACAGCGCCGAAGCCGCCGAGGACGTCCTGGCGGTCGCCAGGACGCAGGTACTGGAGCAGGGACGCGGGCTGGACGAGGCTCAGGTGCTCGCGGTGCTGGAACTGCCGGACGAGCGGCTGGACGAGGTGCTGGCGCTGGCGCACGAGGTGCGTGAGCGGTGGTGCGGGCCCGAGGTCGAGGTCGAGGGCATCATCTCGGTGAAGACCGGCGGCTGCCCGGAGGACTGCCACTTCTGTTCGCAGTCCGGCCGCTTCCCCACTCCGGTGCGCGCGGCGTGGCTGGACATCCCGTCGCTGGTGGAGGCCGCGAAGGAGACCGCGGCGACCGGAGCGACCGAGTTCTGCATCGTGGCGGCGGTGCGCGGCCCGGACGAGCGGCTGATGGCGCAGGTGCGCGAGGGCGTCGCGGCGATCAAGGCGGCCGTGGACATCAACGTCGCCGCCTCGCTCGGGATGCTGACGCAGGCTCAGGTGGACGAGCTGGCCGAGATCGGCGTGCACCGCTACAACCACAACCTGGAGACGGCCCGCTCCTTCTTCCCGAACGTCGTGACGACGCACACGTGGGAAGAGCGCTGGGAAACGCTCACGATGGTGCGTGACGCGGGCATGGAGGTGTGCTGCGGCGGCATCGTCGGCATGGGTGAGACGCTCGCGCAGCGCGCCGAGTTCGCGGCGCAGCTGGCGCGGCTCGACCCGGACGAGGTTCCGCTCAACTTCCTCAATCCGCGGCCGGGCACGCCCTTCGGCGACCGCGAGCCGGTCGAGGGCCGCGACGCCCTACGCACCATCGCCGCGTTCCGGCTCGCGATGCCGCGCACGATCCTGCGTTACGCGGGCGGCCGGGAGATCACCCTCGGCGATCTGGGTACCGAGCAGGGGCTGCTCGGCGGAATCAACGCGGTGATCGTAGGAAACTACCTGACGACGCTGGGACGCCCGGCGACCGAGGACCTGGCGCTGCTGGACCGGCTTTCGATGCCCGTCAAGGCGTTGTCCGCGACGCTGTAGGTGCAGGCTTGTGCTGACGCGCCGTCGGATGCGTTACGCCAGCAGCGGGGCGAGCGCGAGTTCGGCGGCGCCGGCCAGCGCGGGTGCGGACAGCTGCGCGGGCACCACGGGCACCGCCACGGCGCGTTCCAGGAACGAGCCCTCGTGCAGCGCCTCGGACAGGTGCTCCGGCGCGATCGCCAGCACCCGGGCCAGCAGGCCGCCGAGCACGATGCGGTCCGGGTCCAGCAGGTTGACCAGCACCGCGAGGCCCGAGCCGACGCGCGCGGCCACCGTGTCGGCGGCCTTGCGCGCGATCGGGTCACCTGCCGCCGCATCGGCCAGCACCACCCGCGCCCGGTACTCCAGCCCGGTCGTCGGGGTGTCCGGCCGACCGGCGGCGCGCAGCAGGGCGCGTGAGTCCGCCTCGGTCTCCAGGCAGCCGCGGGCACCGCAGGCGCACGGCTCGCCGCCCGGGTTCGCCGTCGTGTGGCCGACCTCCATCGCGTAGCCGCTAGCGCCGATGAACAGCCGTCCGGCGCTGACCAGGCCGCCGCCGATGCCGATGTGCTCGGTGGTGACGAAGAGCATGTTGTGCGCGTCCCGGCCGGCGCCGCGCAGGTGCTCGGCGAGCGCGGCCAGGTTCGCGTTGTTGCCGACGTGCACCGGCAGCCCGGCGAGCGCGGACGCGCCGGCGAACTCCGCCGTCACCATTTCCCGCAGCGCGATGCCCGGCCAGTTCATGTGGCGCGGTGCGAGCGCGAAGCCGTCTGTGGCGCGCACCGGCGACGGAACCGAGATCCCGACGCCGACGCACGGCCGGCACGCCTCCTCGGCGATCAGCCGGGCCAGCCGGCCGATCCGGTGCAGCATCGTGTCGAGGTCGGGCGACGGCTCGACCACCTCGCGCTCGATCCGCAGCATCCGGCCGCCGAGCTCGTACGCGGCCACGTCGAGGGTATCGACGCGCAGGTGCACGGCGAGTGCGATCGGTGACGTCGGCGCGACGGCGACCAGGTGCGAGGGACGGCCACGGCCGGAGGACCCAGCGCCGGGAGCGGCGGAGGGCTGCGGGTGCTCGTCCACGGTGACCAGGCCGCGCTCGACGAGGTCGGCCAGCGCGTAGCTGACCGCCGAGCGCCCGCAGTCGAGCAGCGCGGTCAACTCCGCGCGCGTCGCCGTCCCGCCGCGCCGGTGCAGCGCGGTGAGCAGGCGGGTCGCGTTGTTGGCCGGATCGTTGCCCGCAGTACTCGTCAACGCGGTGGACAGATCGGGGGGCACAGTATGATTATGTATTTGTACAGCCTCTGCACAAAATAGGGATCGGCAGCGATCGCGGAGGCACGGTCACCGCGGGTTCGCGGAGGGGGAGGACGGAAGGATGTCGACGGCCACGCTGATCGGCCTGGTCGCGGGCACATTGACCACCTTGTCTTGGTTGCCGCAGGTGCTGCGGGCGTTCCGGACGCGTTCGACGAAGGACTTCGCCTGGGTCTGGTTCGCCATGTTCGGCACCGGGGTCGGGGTGTGGCTGGTCTACGGCTTCATTCTGGCGGCGCCCGCGGTGATCGCGGCGAACGCGCTGACGCTGCTGCTGGTCCTGGCACTGGCGCTGCTCAAGGCGAGCCACGCACTGCGTTCTCGCTGACAGCCGACCGCAAGACCGTTAGGCGCGGCTGCCGCACCGCTGAGCGCATCGCGGCACGACTTGACCGAATCGCAACGCGCCGGCTCCATTCGCCGCAACGCACTCGGCAATAACCTCCCTGGCGACGTCAACGCCGACGTATTTAGCCAGGAGGTTGAGATGAGTCTGGACGCAGATCGGCCAGATCCGCCCACCGGAAGCCGGCCGGTCCTCTCCCCGCTGCGTGCTGTCGCGGCGGTCTGTGTCATCGCGCCGTTCGTCGCGATGTTGTGGATCCCTTCGTACAACAAGACGAACCCGAAGCTGCTCGGGTTCCCGTTCTTCTACTGGTATCAGCTGTTGTGGGTCGTGATCACCGCCGTGCTGATGGCGGTCGCCGTCGAGGCGTTGAAGCGGGACGGCGCGGCACGACGCGGCGCGCGCTCGTCCGATGACGCGGACAACGGGACGGGCGTGCGGTGATGGCGACATATATGTATGCGTATTCGCCGGCCGGGCGCCCGTCGGGCGCGGTGCTCGCCGAGGGGCAGGGCAAGCCGGTCAACGGCACCGAGCTCGGCGTCGTGATCTTCTTCTTCGCCGCGGTCGCCGTGCTCGGCTTCCTGGCCGCGCGCTGGCGCCGGGCCGGGGCCGACCGCAGGAACTTGCACGAATGGGGACTCGGCGGCCGGTCGTTCGGCGGCTTCGTCACCTGGTTCCTGCTCGGCGGCGACCTGTACACCGCCTACACCTTCGTCGCGGTGCCGGCGGCGCTGTTCGGCGCGGGAGCGCTGAGCTTCTTCGCCGTGCCGTACACGATCATGGTGTGGCCGCTGGTGTTCATCTTCCTGCCGCGGCTGTGGTCGGTCTCACGCAAGCACGGCTACGTGACACCGGCCGACTTCGTCAAGGCACGGCACGGATCGCGTTCGCTGTCCCTGGCGGTCGCGATAACCGGAATCGTCGCGACGATGCCCTACATCGCGCTTCAGCTGGTGGGTATCCAGGCCTGCCTTGACGTCATCGGGATCGGCGGTAACGGGTCCAAGTTCGCCAAGGACCTGCCGCTGTTCATCGCGTTCGCGGTACTCGCCGCGTATACGTACACGTCGGGTCTGCGGGCTCCGGCGCTGATCGCGTTCGTGAAGGACACGCTGATCTACCTGACGGTGGCCGTGGCGGTCATCTACATCCCGACGCGGATTCCGGGCGGCTGGTCGCACATCTTCGACGCCGCGCAGACCAAGCTGACCACGCCGAACCCGAAGACCGGGAAGCCGGCCGGCTCGACACTGCTGGCGAAGGGCAACGCGGTGCCGTACGCCACGCTGGCGATCGGCTCGGCGATGGCGCTGTTCATGTACCCGCACGCGCAGGTCGGCGTGCTGGCGACGAAGAGCCGCAACACGGTGCGGCGCAACCTGGCCGCGCTGACCGCGTACTCGCTGATGCTCGGCCTGATCGCGCTGCTCGGCTACATGGCCATCGCCGCGCACTTCACCACGGCCTCGCTGAACGGCAACGCGCAGCACGCGGTGCCCGCGCTGTTCGACTGGGCGTTCCCGTCCTGGTTCGCCGGGGTGGCGTTCTCGGCGGTGGCGATCGGGGCGCTGGTGCCGGCGGCGATCATGTCGATCGCGGCGGCGAACCTGTTCACCCGGAACGTGTGGATGGACTTCGTGCGGCCGCAGGCCTCGCATCACGAGCAGACGCAGGTCTCGCAGCTGGTCTCGCTGCTGGTGAAGTTCGGCGCGCTGGCCTTCGTGCTGGGCCTGGACGCCACCAGCGCGATCAACTTCCAGCTGCTCGGCGGGGTGCTGATCCTCCAGACCTTCCCGGCGATCGTCTTCGGCCTCTACACCCGCTACTTCCACCGCTGGGCGCTGCTGCTCGGCTGGGCGTCGGGCATCACGTACGGCGCGCTGGTGGCGTGGTGGCAGACCTCGCCGACGCAGCATCACTTCGGCTCCCAGGTCGCGCAGATCCCGTGGACGCACCATAAGGCGTACATCGCGGTCACCGCGCTGGTGGTCAACCTGGTGGTGCTGCTGGTGACGAACCTGGTGCTCCGCCTGGTGCGCGCGCCGGCCGGCGAGGACTCGACGGCGGCGGCGGACTACGACTACGAGGAGGTCGAGGGCGAGAAGGCCGTGGCGCCCGCTGCGCTGTAGCGGCCACCGCAATGCCGTGGCTCCCCTGAGACGCATGATGCGAGGATGGGGAGCCATGGACGTGGTTGTGCGGGAAGCCCGCGAGAGCGAACTGGACGAGATCGGCGCGCTGACCGTAGAGGTCTACGACGGCCTGGTCAGCTCCGAATACCTTGCGGTGCTGCGCGACGCGCGCTCGCGCTGGACGGCGCCGGCCACGACGACGCTGGTCGCGCTCGACGACGGGACCGAGGGATTGCTCGGTGTCGTCGTGCACGCGGCGCCCGGCTCGCCGTGGTGTGACCTCGCCGTAGGCGACGAGGCGGAGATCCGGATGCTCGGCGTGCGGGAGTCGGCGCGCGGGCGCGGGGTCGGTGAGGCGCTGGTACGCGCCTGCATAGCCCTGGCCAAGGCCGACGGAAATCCCCGGCTCGTTTTGTCTACGGCGCCGAATCTCATCGACGCGCAGCGCTTGTACCCTCGGCTCGGGTTCGCACGCGACACCGACCGCGACTGGACTGCGCGGCCGGGGCTCTCGCTGCTCGCGTACACGATGGAACTGGAGACGGAAGTGGCGCCGAGGCCGACGTACTGCGGGCAGTGTGGCAAGCCGCTGGCCGACGCGGTGCACGACACGTGCGCCGCCAGGCTCGAACTTGAGCCGCCGCGCTACTGCGGGCAGTGCGCACGGCGGATGGTCGTGCAGGTGCTGCCGGGCGGCTGGACCGCGCGCTGTTCGCAGCACGGCGACGTGAGCGCGGCAGACGTGCTGCCGACGGCGGCGCGCTAGGCGTCAGTGTCCTTGATCGCCGTGCCCAACGAGCCCTAGCTCAGGACGGCGATCACATCGCCCTCCTGGATGACGTCGCCCGGCGCGACGTGGATCTCCGCCACCGTGCCGCCGATCTCGCACAGCACCGGGATCTCCATCTTCATCGACTCGAGCAGCACCAGCGAGGCGCCGGCCGCGACCCGGTCGCCGACCTTGACGTTGACCTCGGCGACGTTGGCCACCATCTCGGCGCGGACCACCTCGGACATGCGGACCTCTTCCCGTAGCGTTGCCGTCCGGTCTGCGGAAATCGTCGCATATGCGAGATCAGCCGGGACGCGGCTCGGTGCACTCTACGATCCGGGTCAGCGACTCGACCACCCGCGGGTCGTACTCGGCGGCCGTGCCGAGCCGGATCCGGTGCACCGCGGCCAGCCTGCGCCCGGGGTCGAGGGAGCCGCCGACCAGGTCGTCATAGGCGTTCGCGGCCCGGATGATCGCCCCGGCCAGCGCCACCGGCTCGTCCGCGCGCTCGGGGCGGAACGGCCGGGACTGGTGTTCGAGGATGTCGGCCACCCGGTCGAGCACCCCGGTCTGGCGCACCACGTCCGCGCCGAGGGCGGCGATCGAGCCGGCCCGCTCCGGGGAGATCAGCACGGTCGCGCCGCCGGGGATCGGGTCGGTGAGCGAGAGCTGGCCGATGTCGTGCAGCAGCGCCGCGTACTCCAGGTCGAGCAGCTGCGAGTCGGGCAGCGCGAGGTCGCGGCCGATGGCCAGGGCCAGGTGGCAGACCCGGCGGGCGTGCCCCGGCTCGGTGTAATCGGCCAGATCGGTCACCCGCGACAGCGCCCGGACGGTCTGCTGGTAGGTCGCGCTGATCTCGGCGTAGCGGCGCAGCGAGCGCTGCACCACCAGGATCGGCGCGGCGGCGATCGGCAGCACCCACAGGGCCAGCGGGCCGGCCGCCGCCGGGATGGCGACCGCGAACAGGATGACCGTCGGGCACACCCACGCGCCCGACAGGCAGTCGTCGCGCAGCGCGGCCAGCAGGCGGCGCCCGGACAGCCGCGGCCGGACGGACGGCCCGGCCGAGTCCC
>JBKOWZ010000020.1:0-5428 GCA_046724665.1 Actinomycetota bacterium | reverse complement strand
AGCTGGCCGCGGACGGCCGCCCCCGCGCGCTCATCGTGCTCGGCTACGGCACCGGTGCGACGGTCGCGCGGCTGCTGACCGCGGTCGCCGGGGCCGCCGCCACGGTCCCGGTCGTGCCGGTCCCCGGCCCGGCGTTGCCCGGCTGGGTCGGGCCGCTCGACATGGTCGTGGTCGCCTCGACCGCCGGCCGGGCCCCGGAGATCTCCGCCGCGCTGGCCGAGGCGGGACGCCGGGGCAGCCGCATCGTGGCCGTCGCCCCGACCGCCTCGCCGATCGGCGACCTGTGCAAGCAGGTGCGCGGCACGCTCATCGCCATGGCCGACGACATCGCTCCCGTCTGGTGCCGCCTGTGGTCCGTCGCCGTCCCCGCCCTCATCGCGGCCGAGATCACCGGAGTCATCCCGCCGCAGCGCTACGACTCGGCCGCCTCCGCCGCCGACGAGGCCGCGATCCGCTGCCGCCCCAGCCAGGAGCCCTTCGTCAATCCGGCTAAGGAGATCGCCTTACGCTTCGGCGAGTCGGCATCCGCAGTGTGGGCTTCCGGGCAGGTCGCCGCGGTCGCCGCGGAACGGCTGGCGGACCAGGCGGCGCTCCGCGCCGGGCTCCAGGTCACGCATGCCGCGCTGCCCGACCTCGGCCGTGGACAGCTCAGTCTGCTCGACGGCCCGCTCGCCGCTGCGGCGGGCGACATCTTCCGCGATCCCTTCGAGGACGGCACGAGCAGGTCCGCTGCGGTCGTCCTGCTGGCCGAGGACGGTGCGGACCCCCGGCTGAGCGTCGTCGAGTCGTTGGTGCGCGATCGCGGCATTCCGCTCACCATGTTCACCGCGGAGCAGCCCGACCCGCTCGCGCGCGCTGCCCACCTGATCGCCGTCGCCGATTTCGCCGCCGCATATCTGGCGTTGCTTGTGGGCGTCGGCCCTGATCAAGGGCGCATCATCGACGAGTACCGCGTTCGCACCGCGCAGTAACGCGGCGACGAGCGCGGTAACGCAAGGCGTGTGTCAGGTGTCGTTGTCACGCGATACGGTATGACCGTGGCAGCGAACGGGGAGATCACGGTCACCTTCGACGAGATCGAAGGCGCGGCGGCCGCGGTACGTGCCGTGGCCGCGAACATCGACACGCTACTCGCGGACCTGCGGACCATGCTGCGTCCGCTCGTCGCCGAATGGGCCGGTGCCGCGGCCATGAACTACCAGTACCAGCAGCACGTGTGGGACCTCGCCGCCGAAGACCTGCACGTAGTCCTGCTGCGTATCGCGGCCGTGCTGGATGATTCGCACGGTTCGTACACGGTCGCCGAATCGCAGCTGCGCAATTTGTGGAGCGGTGACTGAACGCCGCCCGGGCCTTCTAGACTCTGCATGAGGACTCTGGAAGGAGACGCATGGCGCACACCGACTTCAAGGTCGCGGATCTCTCACTGGCCGATTTCGGTCGTAAGGAGATCCAGTTGGCTGAACACGAGATGCCCGGCCTTATGGCGGTGCGGCGTGAATACGCCGAGACCCAGCCGCTTCGCGGCGCGCGTATCACCGGCTCGCTGCACATGACGGTGCAGACCGCGGTGCTCATCGAGACTCTCGTCTCGCTCGGCGCACAGGTGCGCTGGGCGTCCTGCAACATCTTCTCCACGCAGGACCACGCCGCCGCGGCCGTCGCCGTCGGACCGGAGGGCACCGCCGACTCGCCGAAGGGCGTGCCGGTGTTCGCCTGGAAGGGCGAGACGCTCGAAGAGTACTGGTGGTGCACCGAGCAGGCGCTGACCTGGCCGGACGGCGAGCTGCCGAACATGATCCTGGACGACGGCGGCGACGCGACGCTCTTCGTGCACAAGGGCGCCGAGTTCGAGGCGGCCGGCGCGGTGCCCGAGCCCGCGGCCGACGACTCGGAGGAGTGGCAGATCATCCTGGCCGCCCTCAAGGCCTCCCTCGCGACCGACGGCAAGAAGTGGACCGCCGTCGTGGACTCCATCAAGGGCGTGACCGAGGAGACCACCACCGGCGTGCACCGGCTGTATGAGATGTTCGAGGCCGGCACGCTGAAGTTCCCGGCGATCAACGTCAACGACTCGGTCACCAAGAGCAAGTTCGACAACAAGTACGGCTGCCGGCACTCGCTGATCGACGGAATCAACCGGGCCACCGACGTGCTGATCGGCGGCAAGGTCGCGGTGGTCTGCGGCTACGGCGACGTGGGCAAGGGCTGCGCCGAGTCCCTCCGGGGCCAGGGCGCCCGGGTGATCGTCACCGAGATCGACCCGATCTGCGCGCTTCAGGCCGCGATGGACGGCTACCAGGTCACCACCCTCGACGAGGTGGTGAGCATCGCCGACATCTTCGTCACCTGCACCGGCAACCGGGACGTCATCACCGCGGAGCACATGACGCGGATGAAGCACCAGGCGATCGTCGGCAACATCGGGCACTTCGACAACGAGATCGACATGGCCGGCCTCGCCAAGGTGCCCGGCGTGGTCCGGACCGAGGTCAAGCCGCAGGTCCACGAGTGGCGCTTCGCGGACGGCCACACGATCATCGTGCTGTCCGAGGGCCGGCTGCTGAACCTGGGCAACGCCACCGGACACCCCTCGTTCGTGATGTCCAACTCCTTCGCGAACCAGGTGCTCGCGCAGATCGAGCTGTTCACCAAGCCCGAGCAGTACCCGATCGGCGTCTACGTGTTGCCCAAGCAGCTCGACGAGAAGGTCGCGCGTCTGCACCTGGACGCGCTCGGCGTGAAGCTGACCACGCTCACCGACAAGCAGGCCGCTTACCTCGGCATCTCGGCCGATGGCCCGTTCAAGGCGGACCACTACAGGTACTGAGCCCGCCTAACGCATCAACGCGCCGTAGCGCGAACGACCTAATGCCGTCGGCCCGGTTGCCCCCAAGCAGCCGGGCCGACCGGCGTCAGCGATGCGTACACGACACCGGCTTCTCGCCGGAACCGCTCACCGGTCACCGCGACGAGGTACTGGTACGCGGGCAGCCCCGGCGGCGGCGCAGGCGTCACATAAGTCGAGTACTGCCGCACCAGCTCCTCGGCCAGTTCCGCCGCGGCCTTCCGGTCGAGTTCGAAAACCCGCGAGATCAGCTGCCGTCCGGCGACGATCAGCCCGGTCGGCACGTCACCGACCGACGCACCCGCGGCCCAGGCGGCGACGGCCGGCGGCGGAGGCATCGGCAGGGTGCCGCGACCGTACTCGGTCCGCTCACGCACCACGAGCGTGCCCGCGAGTAGGTCGCCGATCCGCTGCCCGCGCCGCGAGGAAACGCTGGCGATCACCCCGGGCAGCCCGACCAGGCAAGCCCACAGGCCGCTCAGCTGCCCCAACAGCACCGCGCCGAGCAGCGGAAGGTTCAGATCGGCGAACAGTCCGGTCAGCGCGCGAGTGAGAGCGTGCCTGAAGCGCTCCGGCCCGCCGTCAACACGCACTACACGTAGCCCCACGGCGGCCTTACCGATCGAACGACCGGTAGAGACCGTCTCGCTGAGCACCGGGTAGCCGATGGTCACCAGAACGATGATCACAATCATCGCGGCCCGCTGTGCGTCCCCGTTGCCGGATCCGGCGTTCAGCGCGACCGTCACGAAGAGGAACACCGCGAAGATCCCGGACTGGACCAGGTAGTCGAGCAGCGCGGCCGTCAAGCGGCTCGCCAAGCGTGCAGGCCGCAGCTCCAGCTCCACGCCCTCAGCGATCACCAGGTCGGCCATGAATTCCCCCAGTACCGTGTACGGCGGCTGCCGGACCACCGTAGGCCAGGTAAGAGCGTGGCGGCGAGCCACGCCCGCTACTACGGTAGGCCCAGGCAGTTCGCGGTAGGGGACACCGGGCACAGAGCGCAGGGGGTGAGCCCGATCGACATCGACGCGTTCGTCATTCGCCGCGCGCCCCAGTGGAACCGCCTCGACCGGCTGGCCCGCCGTCGCCGCCTGACGGTCGCCGAGGTAGACGAGCTCCTCGCCCTGCACCAGGCGACCGCCACGGATCTGTCCCTGGTTCGCAGCGCGCTCCCCGACACCGAGCTGGTCGGCCGGCTCTCGGCGACGCTCGCGCTCTCCCGCTCGGCCCTGACGGCGCCGCGGGTGGCGAGCTGGCGAACGGTCAGGACCTTCTTCAGCACCAAGCTGCCGGCGGCGATCTACCGTTCGCGGTGGTGGTGGGGCACGACGGCGGTGCTCTCCCTGCTCGCCTCGCTGGCTCTCGGCTGGTGGCTGGTCGCGCACCCCGACGTGCGCAACGCGCTGATCCCGTCGCCGCAGGTGGGCCAACTAACCCAACCGGGTGGCGACTTCGAGAGCTACTACACGTCGGCCCCGGCACGGGACTTCGCGGCGCAGGTGTGGACGAACAACTTCTGGCTGGCGCTACAGACGCTGTTCTCGGGCGTGCTCCTCGGGATCCCGGTGCTGTTCATCCTCTGGGAGAACATCGCCAACCTCGGCGTGGACGGTGCGTACATGGTGGCCGCCGGTCGTGGCGATGTGTTCTTCACACTCATTACCCCGCACGGCCTGCTCGAGATGACCTCGCTCTTCATCGCGGCCGGTGTCGGACTGCGCCTCGGCTGGACGATCGTGGACCCCGGCCCGCGCACCCGGCTGGCTGCGCTCGAGCACGAAGGACGCACGGCCGCCGTGGTCGGCATCGGTATGGTGCTGACGCTGCTGTGCACTGGCGCGATCGAGGCGTTCGTCACGCCGTCGTCCCTCCCGGCGTGGACCCGCATCGCCGTCGGCGTCGCGGCCGAGCTGGCGTTTCTGGCCTACGTCTTCGTGATCGGCAAGCGTGCGTACCTGCGCGGCGAAGCGGGAGACCTTGACGCGGTAGACCGCCCCGACGAGCAGCCAGCCGTCGGCTAGCGCCGATCCCTCATGCGCCGTGTGACGGGCCGTCGGGGCCGGGATTGCCAAGCCCAGTAACCGATTGGCGTTGCGCGGCTGCCGTGGTGCATACTGTCCAAGCTCCTCCGAGGGGTGCAACCGAACCCAAACCAGACAGCGGCTCTGCAAGAACAGCTTGACGGCCACGGTGCGGATGGTTAGCCTAGGAGAGTTGCTGCAAAAACGGTTGCAGCGAGCAGGGCGAAACTTTCACAGTACGCCAGACTCGCCGATCCGGCAAGAGCAGCATGAGAGACATGATAAAGTTTCTTCAGACGGATTCACGTCAGTTGAAAAATCACCCGGTAGAGACTACGAACTAGTTTCTGTCAGTGTGTCTGTTTCTTGAGAACTCAACAGTGTGTCGATTGGTTTGTTTGCGATGCCTTTATGTTTTGTTTGGTTGGTGTCCCGACCCCCGTCGGGATGATCGGCCGGGTTTGTTCTCTTCATGGGAATGAATGTGTTCTTTTTTGGAGAGTTTGATCCTGGCTCAGGACGAACGCTGGCGGCGTGCTTAACACATGCAAGTCGA
>JBKOWZ010000116.1:0-15216 GCA_046724665.1 Actinomycetota bacterium | reverse complement strand
GGTAGACCGCCGCCGGGGTCAGGCCCCGCGCGGCCGCGGCGTCCGCGATTCGCCGTCCGGCGGCCGGTTCGAGGACCACGGTGCGATGGCCGACGCGCCGTCCGGCATGCCGCCAGTCGGGCCGCAGCGGCAGCTCGACCGGACCCGGCAGCGTTGCGGCGCGGGCACGCCAGTACCGCTCGTCGCGCTCGGTGCGGTCGCGGCGCGCAACGGTCGGAGCCGCAGTCGCGCCCTCGGCGGCAGCCTGCGGCTCGTCCGGCGCGACCAGTGCGGCGAGGAAGACTTCGAGCGCTGCGGCGTCCATCATCCACAGCGCGTACGCCAAGTGCAGCCGCGCCCTGACCGACGAGCTGACGACGGTCAACCGCAGCTGAGGCCAGAGCTCGAACTCGAACTCGTCGTCGGTCAGTTCTTGCCGGATCGCCTCGTTGGCCTCGCTGAACCGGTCGTCTTCGACGTGGTGCACGTCCACGCCGAGGCGCTGTGCGGCTTGCGCCGGACGAACGGAGAGTTCGAAGTCCGCCCCGACGCTCGCGCGCAGGATCGGGTGCTCGCGCGCCAGGCGGCGCAGACGCTCCGCCAACCCGGGCACGAGGACCGGATCGATGTCGCATGGAAGGTAGTAGCGCGCTGATCCGCGCAGTTCCAGCCCCTCCTGGTCACCGACGAGGTAGGCGCGCTGGATCGGGCCGAGTTCGGGCACGGCGACGTTCATCTCAGTACACGATCTCCCGCGCGGGTTCGCGGCTCAGGAATCCGGCCGGGCTGAAGGTGGGTCCGTAGGCGCCGAGGTCGGCGAAGGCGAGCAGGTCACCGGGCTCGACCTCGGGCAGTTCGACGCCGGCGGCGAGCACGTCGAGCCGCGAGCACAGCGGCCCGGTGACCCATGTGCAGTGCAGCGTGTGCGGATCGCGGGCGCCGACCGCGCGTACCCGCGGCTCGCCGCGTCGGCCCCCGGCGATCAGCCTGCTGACGAGCATCGCGTGGTTCAGCCCGGCGTCAACCAGGACGTAGCGGCGGCCCTCGACCTGCTTCACGTCGAGCACGCTGGTCAGCAGGGTGCCGGACGGTCCGGCGATGGCGCGGCCGTACTCACAGGCGATCGTAGGCGCGGGCTGCGGGAACACCGCGCCGAACGCAGGGTCCTGCGTGGCGCCTTGCAGGCCGGGCCAATCGACTTCGGGGTCCTCGTCGCACCACGGCAGGCCGATCCCGCCGCCGATCATGACCGACCGCAGCGTGAGGCCCGCGCGGTCGGCCAGGCTCCGGGCGCGATCGAGGACGCGGATGCGGGCCGCGGCGATGACCGATGCGTCAAAGTGCTGTGATCCCCAGAACAGGTGCATGCCCTCGACGCGCACCGTCGAGCGCGTGAGCAGTGCGGCGGCTTCGATCACGTCGGCGTCGGCGAGCCCGAACTGGTTCGGCTCGGCGGGCTGCTCGGGGTCGCTCGCGGGATAGGGCGTGTTGATCCGCAGCACCGCGCGCCCCGGCACGCCGATCTGCTCGGCGACGCGGGCGAACAGCCTGGCCTGCCCGAGTGACTCGACAGTGACGGCGACGCCGGACGCCAGGGCGCTGACAGCCTCGGCCTGCGACTTGGCGGGCCCGGTGAACAACACGGAACCCGGGTCGGTCCCGGTGTTGAGAACCGTCTCGAGCTCGGCCGTGGAGCAGACGTCGAAACCGTCCACGAGGCCAGTCAGTGCATTGACGACGCCCGGGTGCGGATTGGCCTTGAGCGAGTAGTAGATCAACGCTCCCAGCGGCGATACCGCGCGCACTCGTGCGGCGCAATCCCTTAAGGCGGCGCGGTCATACGCGTAGAGCGGCGTCCCGCCGGCCCGATGCACCAGCCTGCGCGCCATGTCATCAGACAGCGGCGGCGCGTCGGTGCCCGTCGATATGCCGTGATCAGCTGTGAGCGTCATCGCGACCTCCTTCGGCTTCGGCCAGGGCGGCGAGCAGGCGGGCGTGCACCCGCTCGACCTGCGCGGCCGCGTCCACGGCGATGCCCCGCCGGTAGTAGTACGTCAGCACCATCTCAGTGCCCGAAATCTGGAGTTCGCCCTGCAACTGGTAGCGCAGGTCGCGGCCGAGGGTCCGGGGTTTCCAGGCGCCGAGCGCGTCGGGGCGCAGGCCGCGGCGGTGCGGGTGCTGGTTGAACAGGACCGTGGAGAGCGGGAAGCTGTCCGAGCCGGCCGCGTCGGGGGCCGCGACCTGTTCGGCCCCTGTCTTCCAGGCGCGGCCGAAGCCCAGCGCCTCGGTCCGCTCGTCGAACTCGAAGTCGCTGTGCCGCGATCCTTCGTCCAGCTGGCGCGCGAACTCACGGGCGCTGTCGGCGAGCGCAGTCTGCGCGGTGCCGCCGCGCACGACGAACTGGCTCATGTACATCCCTGCCGTGGCCGCGCGCACGCCCTCACGCACCTGCGCAGGTATCACGATGCTGAATTGGCCGAGTGAGAACTCGTCGGCGACCGCGCGGTAGTAGGCGGCCAGCACGACCGCGAAGACCGAGACACCGGCCGAGGCGGCGATCCGGTGCGCGGCACGGGATCGGGACAGTCCTAAGGGCAGGGAGAGCAGCTCGCCGGCACGTGCGCCGTCGCCTTCGGCCTCGGGCAGTTCGGTCTGTCCGGCTCCGGCGAGCAGATCGAGCCAGTACCGCGCGGCAGGCGACGACGTGCCCTGACGCGGCGGGCGGCGCGTGCCGGCGCAGTAGGCGCGATAGCTCTGACCGGGGCCCGGATCGAGCGAGCGGCCGAGCAGGAGCGAGCGCAACTCGTCGGCAACCAGGTCCATGCTCAGTCCGTCGAGGAACAGGTGATGCCCGACGAGGATGACAGAGGTCGTCTCCGGACCGGGGACTACGGCCAGGCGCAGCGGGGGCGGTGCCGTGGGATCGAGCAGAGGCGCGACGGTTCGGGCACGGACCGCTTCGACGCGTGCCCGGTGAGCGGAGTCAGTGAAGTCAGCCGGACCCGGGTCCACAAACACCGGAACGCGCAGGCTCGCCGGTGCGAGGTGTGTCAGCCGACTGCCATCGTCGCTCAGCGCCAGGCGCAGAACGTCGTGTCGGGCGATGAGCACGGCGACGGCCGCTTCAACCTGCGCCGCATCGGTCGTGCCCGGCACGACAACCTCGCGCGACAGGTTGCACCAGTTCGCGTTGCCGTCAGCCATACACACGGCCATGTAGGCGAGTTGGCGGGTCGAGAGCGGATATTCGTCGCCTGCGTCAATGTCGATGCCGACGGCGGTGTCGGCGGCGCCGGACGTGACAGCCTGATGAGATCCCGCGGCGGCCTGCTTGACGACGTCGGCGACACCGGCGAGGGTGCGCAGGTCGTAGCAGTCGCGCACGGTCAGCGCGGTGCCGTACCGCCGATTGGCTTCGAGGGTGAAGTCCATCAGCTCCAGCGAGGTCAGGCCCGCCTCCGCGAAGCTCGCCGAAGCGCTGGCAGGCGCGGCCGGGCCGAGCAGCGCGAGAAGGTTCGCGGTCACGTCACCCGTCGCGCCTTCGGCCGCCGCTGCCGCACGCTCGCTCCCGGCGACGGGATTGCTCGTCGTGGTCGATACGACTGACGCGGCGAGCGCGACGCGGTCCACCTTGCCGTTGCGCAGCAGTGGCAGCTGCGGCCTCAGATGGATGGCAGGTTGCGGCAGTCCGAGACCGCGGACGACGTCCCGGACCTGCGTGATCAGTGCATCAGCATCCTGCGTCGCCGGTTCGTGGACCGCGAGGAAGGCGTGCGGCCCGCCGTCGTCTGCGATATCGACGACAACGCACTGTGTCACTCCGGGCAACGCTTCGACCGCGTCCACAAGCGCGTGGAACGACACCCGCCGACCCGACACCTTCATGTCGTCGCCGAGCCGCCCGATCACCACGATCTCGCCGTTCGGGTCTTCGAATCCGAGATCACCGGTGCGCAGCACGTCGGGCATCGGCTCGATCAGCAGCGGCGCTTCCGGATCGCCGGTGGCCGCGCCGTGCAGCAGCCCAAGCGCGGGAGCGCTGCTGTGGACCAGCACTTCGCCGTGACCGCGCGCGTCCGGCTGGTCGATCGTCACGTTCACGCCGGGCCGTGGCCGACCCACCGGCACGCCGTGCTCTGCCCCGTCCTGCGCACGCACCCGGCGCCGGTACATCTGCGCGAGCGTGCCCTCGGTCATGCCGTAGAGGTTCACGAATTCCGCACCCGGAGCCAGTGCACTCCACGCGGCGACGACCCGGCCAGGCAACGGTTCTCCGGCGAAGAAGCCGTATCGCAGCGCCGGCAGCTCAAGGCCCTGATCGACGAGCGCCTGCGCCGTACGACGCGCGAGCGACGGGACAAGGAACGCGAGAGTCGCGCCGTCGCTCGCCAAGTGGCGCGCCAGGCTCGCCGGATCCAGCTGCGCGTCAACCTCGGGCAGCAGCAGCCGACCGCCGACTTCCAGCACGGCGAGAAGTTCGCGCAATGAGGGATCGAAGGAGACTCGGGTCGCGGCGGCGCACACGTCGTGCGGGCCGAGGCCGAACTCCTCAGTGAACCAGGACAGGAACACATTCAGGCCGCGCCGGCTGCCCACCACGGCCTTCGGGCGCCCGGTCGATCCCGACGTCGGAATCAGATAGCCCGCGTCGGGATCGGCGTGCCGGAAGGCGCCGGGATTGAGCCGGCCCGCCGTGACGTCGAGCACGATCCGGCCGGTACCGGCCTCCAGAACGAACTCCGCGGGACCGGCCGCGCCGCGATGCAGATCCGTTGTCGAGACATCGCTGCTGATGACCAGCGCGGGTCGCGTGATCCGCTCGATCCACGCGTACTGCTCGGCGGTCATCCCGGCGTCTATGGGCACTGGGACGGCGCCGCTGCGCAGGCAGGCGCGCAGCCCGACGACGTAGGCAGGGCACAGCGGTCCGTAGAGCAGAACGTGAGCGCCCGCGGCATCGAGCGTGCTCAGCACGGCGTCGAGTTCGTCAACAGCCTGCGCCAGTTCCGCATGCGTCAGCGTCCTGCCGCGCCAGCCGATTGCCGGAGTCATGCCGGTTGGAGGGTCGGCGGCCGCTCGACCAGCGGCGCGAGTGCGCGGCAGGCCGGGTCGGAGCTGGCGGCGAGCGCGGCGACCAGGTCCTCGCGGTGATCCTTGCCCTGATTCAGCCGGAAGCACGACGTCAGGGTCGGATCATTGATCCGGAACCCGGCGATGTACTTCAGATACTCGCTGCTCAGGTGGTCCGGGATCTCGTCGAGCGTCCAGGTCGAGCCCTCGACCGCGCGCTTCTGCAACCGGTCCATCATCACCAGCACGTCGGCCCTGGTCAGCTCCGGGTCGCTCGGCTCCAACCGGCCGGAGATCTCCACCGCGCAGTAGAACCAGGTGGGGATGCGGCTGCGGGTGCCGAACCACTCGGCGGGGACGAAGGTGTCCGGCCCCAGCACGGTGATCGTGGCGTGCGGCCGGTCCTCGAAGGCCGCCAGCATGCCGTTGGCGCGCGCGATGTGCGCGGCGACGAACAGGCCGTCCGGCGCCTCGCCGCGCAGGTCCAGCGGCAGCGGCGAGGTGAACACCTCGTCGCCGAGATGCGTGGCGAGCACGCCGAAGGACTTGTGGCGCACGAAATCGACCATCGCGTCCAGCGGGATGCTGAAATGCTCCTTGGTGTACATCTCAGGGCACGTCCTTGAGCTCGGGATCGAGCAGTTCCAGGCCGACGCCCTCGCGCGCACCGCGCTGTGGCGGGTGGAACGCAAGGGCGTTGAGCGCACCGGTCAGCGCCGTGTACAGGCCGTCACCGGCAAAGCCCGTGCCGCCCGCGGCGCGCAGCAGGCGGCCGCCGACGCCGGGCAGTTCGTCCTCAAGGCGGTCGCGGGCGCGCAAGGACTCGTTGAGGCACGCGCCGTCGTCCGCTTCACTGTCAGCGCCGCGCTCATCCATGGCACGTGCGGCCTCGACGACACCGTCCTCAAGCCGCCGAAGCTGAGCGACCGCGCCGGTCCACCTCGGCGAGTCTTCGCGGCGTCGCGGGTCGGCGGCCAGGGCCACGCAGTAGGCCACTCCCAGATACGCGGCGCTGATCAACAGCTGGAACCAGGTGTAGCAGCCCACTGCGAAACGCCGCCCTTCCCGCTCACGCAGCGGGAACAGCCGCTCGGCGGGCAGCCGCACGCCGTCGAGGTGGACCGCGTGGCTCTGCGCGGCGCGGAAGACCGGACTGCGCCAGAACGGCTCGACCCGCAGCCCCTCGGAGTCGGCGTCGAGGAACGCCTGCGCGTAGCCTTCCGCGACCCCTTCGGCGGACCGGATCTCGACCATCAGGGACATGATGTCCATCGACGCGGACAGGCTGCACGGACGCTTGAGTCCCGTGACCCGATACCCGGCGCCGTCACCGTGGCCGTCGCGAACCGCGCGGCTGCCGAGCGAGCGCAGGTCCCGGCCGGGGGTCGATTCGGCGCCGCCGGACGCGACGAGCTTCGCGCCGCCCGCGATGTCCTTGAGGATCGCTCCCGCGCCGTCGTTGCCGGCCCTGGCCACGTCGGCGAGCGCCGCGATCTTGTAGTGGTGCATGGCCGTAGCGATCGCGGCGGAGGGTGCCAGCGCGCCGAGCGCGGCCTGGAAGAGCACTGCGTCAACCGCGCTGACCCCGCCACCGCCGAACCGGCGCGGCACGAGCATGACCGTGGCGCGAGACTCCTTGAGCGCGGCGAGCACGGGAGTGCTGTCGAGTTCGTATTCGCCGGGCCCGGTGGCGCGGATCCGTTCGTACAAGCCCTCTGCGACCGTGTCGAGCCGGCTGCGCAAGTCCGGCAGGGTCATGTCGCCGCCGCCACGTCGAGCGCGGTAGTGTCGGGCACGGTCGTATCGGGCCCTGTCGTATCGGACACAGTGGAATCGGACACAGCGGCACCGAGCAGTCGGCGCGCGGCGGCGTAGTCGGTCTTGCCGAGCGGGGTGCGCGGTATCGCCTGGACGATCTCGTAGTGTCGCGGCAGCTGGTAGGACCGCAACCGGCCGGCCAGGGCCCGCTTGACCTCGGCGAGGTCGAACGGCGCCGCGCCGTCGGCCACGATCAGCGCCGCGACGCTCTCGGTGCCGCCGCCGGCGCTGTCCTGCACGCCGAGCACGGCGCACTCCCGCACCCCCGGACATTCGCAGAGCGCGGACTCGACCTCCAGCGGGCCGACCTTGTTCCCGGCCACGTTGATGAAGCCGGAGAGCCGGCCGCGCACGTACCAGCCCTCTTCGTCGGCACGCAGCAGGTCGCGGGTACGCAGCCATCCGTCGTCGAACATCTCCGCTTCGGCGGCGGGGTCGCGGTAGTAGCCGCGGGCCAGTGCGGGGCCGCGCACGTACAGCTCGTGCAGCGGCGCGCCGTCCGCGTCACGTGCGGACTGCGGCTCAAGACGCCACTCGACGCCTGATACCGGCAGCCCGACCGATCCGCCGCCGACGTACCGGCGGTCGTAGCAGATCACGCCGATCTCGGAGAGGCCGTAGACCTGACGCAGCGGCTTCTGGAAGCGGTCGTGGAAGAGCTGCTGAGTGCTCACGGGCAGCGGTGCGCTGCCGGACATGGTCAGCCGCAGCGTTTCGAGCTGCGCCGCAGACACGCCGGCGGCACCGGTCAACAGCTGATACATGATCGGCAGGCCACTGATGACCGTGACGCCGGACTGCGCGATTCGATTGGCCAGGCCACGGCCGGTCAGCCGACCCGCGCGGGCGAACACGACGGTGCCGCCGCTTATCAGGGTCGGCAGGGTCAGCACATCGATACCGTGACAGTGCGAGAGCGGCAGAGCGCAGAGAACGACGTCCCGCGCCGTCAGTTCCAGGTCCCCGGCCCACAGCCGCGCGCGGGCGTCGATCGCGTCCTGGCTCATCACGATGCCCTTGGGCTCGCCGGTCGATCCCGACGTGCAGTGCACGACGAAGTCGCCCGGCTGATAACCCGAAGCCGCGGCGGCACGGGGACGGTGCGCGTCGGCGTCGGCGACCTCGTGCAGCGCGAAGGAGTCGTCGGCGTCGGTGGCGAGGACGGTCACGTCGAAGCGGTCTGCGAAGCGGTTCGCCTGCGCGGCCGGCAGCTCGCTGTCGAGCAGGACCACCACCCGGCCGACCCGGGCCGCGGCGATGTAGAGCGCGAGGAACGCGGTGGGATCGTCCACGGCCAGGCCGAGCACGTCGCCGGGCCCGGTGCGCTCCTCCAGCCGCGCGGCCGCCTCGTCCACGGCGGCGAGCAGCTCGCCGTAGCTGGTGACGGTTCCCCGGTGGCCGACGACCGCCGCCGCGTCGGGCGTGGCGAGCGCGGCCGTCCGGAAGGCGGAGTAGATCACAGCCGGATCTGCCCCCGGAACAGTACCCTTACCCCGCCCTCGCCGATCGCGGTCCGTCCGTGCAGGGTGCGCTGGTTGTCGATGACCAGCAGGTCGCCCTCGGTCCACCGGTGCTGATACGTGTAACGCGGGCCGCTCAGGTATTCCTCGAGGTCGGCGAAGAAGGCATCTGAGTCCTGCTCCGACAGTCCGGGAACCCGCACCTGCCAGCCGCGCGCCGTGGCGTCCGGATCGAAGGCCAGCGCAAGGTTGAGCGAGCGCACGCGGCCATAGTCGCGCACGACGTCGATCGGATACCAGTCTTTCGGCACGTTCGGAAAGTAGCCGCGCTCCTCCACCAGGTACTCGAGGCGTCCGGCGCCGTCGAGGACCGAGCGCAGCCTGTCAGGCATCTGCTCCCACGCGCTGAGCTGGTCGCAGACGAAGGTCTCCCCCGAGCCGGGTTCGTCCTCGAACTCGTGCGCGTACAGGATGATCAGGTCGGTGCGCTCGCCGACCAGCAGGCCGTCGGTGTGCAGCGGCAGCATGCCGCGACCGGTGACCACCTTGCCAGGCTCGTGCGAGGCGTCGAGCTTGAGCAGGTCGGCCTTGCCCTCGCCGAACTTGTGGTCCACCAGGTCGCCGATGGCGTGCACGAGGGACTGGAACCGCGGCTCGTCGAGTTCGAGCCCGCGCACCAGCACGCAGCCGTGTTCGAGGGCTGCGGCGCGCACCCGCGAACCGAGCGCTGCGACGTCGTCCTCGGCGTCGAGCACGACGCCCATGCCGGACTCGGTCAGCGGGGCCACGGTGGTGCTCATTGCGTCAGCTCCCTTCCCTTTCTACACGCTACGCGCCGGCGGCACGCACACGGCGCACCGCGCGCTCGAACAGCGGCCAGTGGTCGGCCGGCTCCAGGTCACCGTTCGCCGCCGCATCGACCAACTCTGCGAAGCAGGCGCGGTAGAGCGCGGCGCGGTCGGTGACGCCGGTCTCCTTCTCCAGCCTGCGTGCCACGCCCTGCTGCAACCCGCCACCGTGATGCACCGCGATCTTGCGCCGCCACGCGACCTCGTGCGGCACGCGCGCCGCCATCGCGGTACGCAGGTGGAACTTCTCGCGGCCCTCGCGCACCTTGCACTCGGGGGCGGTCTCCAGCGCGACGCGCATCACCGACCAGCTCCAGAACGGATGGCTCACCGCCGACCCGTAGGCCAGCGCCATCCGATTGGAGAGCTCGTTGCTGAGCCGGGTGCGGTCCACGGAGGCGAGCACCTGCGCGACCAGCTCGGCCGATTCAGCAAAGGGCTGATACAGGCCCGCGTTGATCAGGTCGCTGCCGTAACCGGTGAGCAGATGCAGCTCGGGCGGCACGACGCCGACCCGCTGCGCGCTGGTCGCGGTGAGCGCGACCTCGACGTTCTCGGCGTCGGCGGTGCCCAGCCAGCGCACTGCCTCGGGGATCGAGGCGATGATCTCGTCCTCGGTCAGCTGCACCGGCCGCAGCTCGACGCCGAGGTGGTCGCACAGCTGCGCTGCGTCATCGAACTCGTCGCCCCACGGCGTGCCGATGCTGTACGGGGACACGGGTATGCCGCTGGACGCCGCGAGCCAGGTCACCGTGCCGGAGTCGATGCCGCCGGAAAGCAGCGTGGCGAAGCCGGAGCCTGGCGTGTCGGCGCCGAAGCGGGCGATCCTCGCGGCCAGCGCCTCAAGCTGCGCTTCGCCGGCTTCGCGCAGGTCGGTACGGTGCGGCGCCAGGAACTGGCCGAGCGGATCCGGCTCCTCGGCCGTACTCGTCGTCCAGCGAGCCGCGACCGTGCTCGCACTCACGCGTCTGGTCGTCGTGACCGTGCTGTGGGTAAGCCGCTCGACGCCGCGCAGCAGCGTGCCGCGCGGGTGCGTGGGTGCGCCGTCGATGACTTCGACCGGCAAACCCATGGCCGGCAGGACGATCGGGGCGAGGAAGAGGTCGGTGAAGTAGGCGACGCGCCCGCGGATCCGGTCGGCGGCCACGTAAACCGGGTCGGTGTTGAGCGCTGAGATGCGAACACTGACTTCGTGCTCGTCAACGCGCAGCACGGACACCGGCTCGTCCGCGTCGCGGTCCGCCGGCGCCGTCAGAGTCCGTACGTCGAGCTCGATCGGCCGACCCGCGGCGAGCTCGACGCCGTCAGGTCCGCGGTAGTAGACGTGCAGGCCGCTGTCCAGGTCGAGGTGTCGGCTGAGCGAGGCGAGCGCGGGGACGGGCTCGGTGGTGACGGCGCACCAGCGGCTGACCGGGGCCACGGATCAGACCGCCTTCCCGATGATCCGGCGCATTCGCTGCTGCGCCTCGCCGACGCTCAACGTGGTGCGGTGCGCGACCTTGCCCTCCTCGCGGACCCGGCGCAGCCCCTCGACGAAGGGTCCGTTGACCCGCGGCCGGGTGGACTGCACGGCGGCACGGGTGTAGCCGGCGATGCGGCGGGCGTGCTCAAGGGCTCGTTCCAGCAGTTCCTCCGGCGCGGTCACCTCGTGCAGCAGCCGGTCGGCGAGCGCCCGCTCGGCCGGCCAGTCGGCGCAGGTGTAGAGCAGGTGCTGCATGACGCTGCGCCCGGCGACCCGCTCGAGCAGGTAGCCGCCGAAGTTGCACGCCATGCCGACCCGGAACTCGGGCATCACCATGATCGAGGCGCTGCTGCCGATGCGCAGGTCGCAGCACAGCGCGATCTGCATCCCGACGCCGATGGCGTAGCCGTCGATCGCCGCGACGACGGGCTTCGCGATCCCCGCGACGGTGGCGTAGAGGTCGGTGATGTCGTCGATCCACGCATCGACCTCGTCGCCGCCGTGGAACTCGGCGACCTCGTTGAAGTCCCCGCCTGCGCCGAAGGAACGGCCGGCGCCGCCGTAGAGCACCACGCAGCCGACGTCCTCGTCCGCGTCGAGGCTGAGCATCAGGGCGGTCAGTTCGCGCATCCGCTCGCTGCTGAACGGGTTCTGCTCGTGGGCCTCGGTGAACTGGACGAGCGCGACACCGCCGGGAAGCGTCTCGCAGGTCATGCTGGTCAGTGCGGATTCCAGTGCCGACATCCCCATCCCCTCGTTGGCACGTCCGTCCCCGCGGCCGCCGAAATGTTCGGTATGCGAAGCGGCGCTGCACACCATAACCCGGGCCGAACGAGCGCGGTCAATCAGTGTCCGCATAATGGACGTCAATGCAATGACATCGAACCTTCGTGCACTGCGGTACCGCGCGTGGCGCGGTGGAGTCCCGGCCGTTGACAGCACTCGATCCGCGTCCCCAGGATGGGAACACGCCAGCCGTCCCCAGTTTTCTCAGGAGCCGTACATGCTCAAGCCACGGCAGCCCGTGCCCCCGCTCGACGTCGAACTGGTCGGCGGCGGCCGCTGGGTGCTCGCCGAGCAGCGCCCCGAGCGATGGACCGTGATCGTGTTCTACCGCGGCGTGCACTGCAACATCTGCCGCGGCTACATCGGCGAGCTCGACCGGCTGGTGGACGACTTCGCCGCGGTGGGCGCGACCAGCCTGGTGGCCGTCACCGGCAACGAGGAGGGCGACGCGAAGCGGGCGGTGCAGGAGTGGGACCTGCGCCGGGTCCAGATCGGCTACGGCCACAGCCTGGACTCGATGCGCGCCTGGGGCCTGTACCTGTCCAAGGGCATCAGGGCGAACCAGCCCGACGCGTACAACGAGCCCGGCCTGTTCATCGTCAAGCCGGACGGCACCCTGTACGCCTCGGTTGTCGGCACCATGCCGTTCATGCGCCCGAGGCTGCCAGACGTCATCGAGACGCTGCGCTGGGTGAACGAGAACGACTACCCGGCCCGTGGAGAACTGTGACCGGCCCTGGCCGACTTGGGCCGTCTCGCGATCCGGCTGCGCCGTAAACTTGATTGATTCCAGAAAAGCGGCAAGACTGACGCCCATGCCCAAGACTCCGGGCTTCGAGCGGATCCTGCGCGAAGCCGCACTCCGAGTGACCAGGCCACGGCTGGCGGTGCTGGACGCGGTGCACGGCAATCCGCATGCCGACACGGACTCGATCATCGGCGTCGTGCGCGCCGACCTGCCCGAGGTCTCCCGCCAGGCGGTCTACGACGTGCTGCGGGCGCTGACCGACGCCGGCCTGCTGCGGCGCATCCAGCCGGCCGGCTCGGTGGCGCGCTACGAGGCCCGGGTCGGCGACAACCACCACCACGTCATCTGCCGCTCGTGCGGAGTGATAGCCGACGCCGACTGCGCGGTCGGCGAGACGCCGTGCCTGACCGCGTCCGACGACCACGGCTTCGCCATCTACGAGGCCGAGGTCGTGTACTGGGGCCTGTGCCCCGCCTGCTTCACCGCATCCAGCTCCTGAGGACACCCCCGATCCTGGAAAGGACTCCCATGTCCGACACTCCCGAGGCTGTGGTCAGCCGGATCAAGCACCCCACCGAGGGTGGGGGGATCCGCGACTGGTGGCCGAACCGGCTCAACCTCGCGATCCTGCGCAAACACCCCGAGACAGCGAACCCGATGGGTGGCGACTTCGACTACGCCGCCGCGTTCGAAGGCCTGGACCTCGACGCCCTGGCGCGCGACGTGGACGAGGTGCTGACCACCTCGCAGGAGTGGTGGCCCGCCGACTTCGGCCACTACGGGCCGTTCATGATCCGGATGGCCTGGCACAGCGCGGGCACCTACCGCATCAACGACGGCCGCGGCGGGGCCGGCGCGGGCATGCAGCGCTTCGCCCCGCTCAACAGCTGGCCGGACAACGGCAACCTGGACAAGGCGCGCCGGCTGCTGTGGCCGGTGAAGAAGAAGTACGGCCGGCAGATCTCCTGGGCCGACCTGATGATCTTCGCGGGCAACCGCGCGCTCGAGTCGATGGGCTTCAAGACCTTCGGCTTCGCCGGCGGCCGCGCCGACGTCTGGGAGCCGGACGAGGACGTCTACTGGGGCCCGGAGCAGGCCTGGCTCGCCGACCAGCGCTACAGCGGCGACCGCGAGCTGGAGAAGCCGCTGGCCGCGGTGCAGATGGGCCTGATCTACGTCAACCCCGAGGGCCCGAACGGCGTGCCGGACCCGCTGGCCGCGGCCCGGGACATTCGCGAGACCTTCCGCCGGATGGCGATGAACGACGAGGAGACCGTCGCGCTGATCGTCGGCGGCCACTCCTTCGGCAAGACGCACGGCGCGGCGGACGGCAACAAGCACCACGGCCCCGAGCCCGAGGGCGCGCCGCTCGAGGAGCAGGGCCTCGGCTGGAAGAGCAGCTACGGCAGCGGCAAGGGCCGCGACGCGATCACCAGCGGCATCGAGGTCACCTGGACCGCCACGCCGACCCGGTGGAGCAACAGCTTCCTGGAGAACCTGTTCGGCTACGAGTGGGAGCTGACCAAGAGCCCGGCCGGCGCGCACCAGTGGAAGCCGAAGGACGGCGCCGGGGCGAACACCGTGCCCGACCCCGAGGACGGCACCCGCAACCGCGCCCCGGGCATGCTGACCACGGACCTGGCGCTGCGGTTCGACCCGATCTACGAGCAGATCTCCCGGCGCTTCCTCGAGCACCCGGAGCAGCTCGCCGACGCGTTCGCCCGCGCCTGGTTCAAGCTCACGCACCGCGACATGGGCCCGCGGGTGCGCTACCTCGGCCCGCTGGTGCCGCAGGAGGAGCTGATCTGGCAGGACGTCATCCCCGCGGTGACGCACGAGCTGGTCGGCGAGCAGGACGTCGCCGAGCTCAAGAGCCGCGTCCTGGCCTCCGGCCTGACCGTGGCGCAGCTGGTGTCCGCCGCCTGGGCGTCGGCCTCGACCTTCCGCGGCAGCGACAAGCGCGGCGGGGCGAACGGGGCGCGCATCCGCCTCGAGCCGCAGCGCGAGTGGGAGGTCAACGACCCCGACACCCTGGCGGCGGTGCTGCGCACCCTGGAGGGCATCCAGCAGGACTTCAACGGCGCGCAGGCCGGGGGCAAGCGGATCTCGCTGGCCGACCTGATCGTGCTCGGCGGCGCCGCCGCGGTCGAGCAGGCCGCGAAGGCGGCCGGCGTCGAGGTCACCGTCCCGTTCACCCCGGGGCGCGCGGACGCGACGCAGGAGCAGACGGACGTCGAGTCCTTCGCCGCGCTCGAGCCGGTCGCCGACGGGTTCCGCAACTACCGCGGCAAGGGCAACCGGCTGCCGTCCGAGTACCTGCTGATCGACCGCGCGAACCTGCTGACGCTGAGCGCGCCGGAGATGGCCGTGCTGGTCGGCGGCCTGCGCGTGCTCGGCGCGAACACGGCGCAGTCCACGCTGGGCGTCTTCACCGCGAAGCCGGGGTCGCTGACCAACGACTTCTTCGTCAACCTGCTCGACATGGGCACGGTGTGGGCGCCGGTCACCGAGGACGCGGAGACCTTCGAGGGCCGCGACCGCGCCACCGGCGAGGTCAAGTGGACCGGCAGCCGCGTTGACCTGGTCTTCGGCTCGAACTCCGAGCTGCGCGCGCTCGCCGAGGTCTACGCGAGCGACGACGCGAAGGAGAAGTTCGTGACCGACTTCGTGGCCGCGTGGGACAAGGTGATGAACCTCGACCGGTTCGACCTGAAGGCCGGTGCCAAGGCCTGACGAGGGCGGGCTTGACGCCGATCTGAGCGCGCTGAACTGATCGCGAGGCCCGGTTCGGGGCGGCCGAGCGCCGTCCCGAACCGGGCTCTTCTGTGCCGTTTTCGTACTGCTTCGACATGGATGAGGTTTCAACGGTGAAACGACTCTCCGCAAGACGGTCGGCCGCGCTCGCGTCCGCCGCCGCACTCGCCCTGCTCGCGGCCGGAACCCCGGCGCTGGCCGCGGCGCCCGTCCCCACGGCCGCGGCCTCCGGCGGCCCCGGCGCGACCTCCTGTCTCTTATACACATCTCCGAGCCCACGAGACCCGCGGT
>JBKOWZ010000042.1:0-9766 GCA_046724665.1 Actinomycetota bacterium | reverse complement strand
GCGCAGGCTGCTGCGGCCGTTCCTGTGGCTGCTCGCCCTCGGCCTGCTGCTCGAAGCGGCCGACGCGCTCGCCGCGCTGCTGATTCCGGCCCTGGTGCGCACGGCGGTGGACCGCGGCATCGAGGGCGCCGCGTACCACGTCATCGCCACCATGTCGATCCTCGGCCTGCTGCTGGTCGCCGCGGACTGGATCGTCGAGTCCGTACAGACCCTGGTCACCGGCCGTACCGGCGAGCGCCTGCTCTACCTGCTGCGGGTCAAGTCCTTCAGCCAGCTCCAGCGGCTCGGGCTCGACTACTACGAGCGGGAGATGGGCGGCCGGATCATGACCCGGATGACCACCGACATCGACGCGCTCGCCTCGTTCCTCCAGAACGGCGTCTCGACCGCCGTGGTCTCGCTGCTCACCTTCTTCGGCATCGCCGCGGCGCTGCTGGTGATCGACTGGAGGATGGCGCTGGTGGTCTACGCGGTGCTGCCGGTCCTGATCGCCGCGACGCTGGTGTTCCGCAGCAAGTCCAAGGTCGCCTACACCGAGGCGCGCGAGCGGATCAGCGCGGTCAACGCCGACCTCCAGGAGAACGTCGCCGGGATGCGGATCACCCAGGCCTTCCGCCGCGAGGGCGTCAACCGCGACCGCTTCGCCGGGAAGGCCGACGCCTACCGGGCCTCGCGGGTGCGGGCGCAGAAGTACATCGCGACCTACTTCCCGTTCGTGCAGTTCCTCGGCGACCTGGCCGGGGCGCTGGTGCTGGTCTACGGTGCGCACCGGGTCGGGCAGCACACGCTGACCACCGGCGCGCTGATCGCCTATCTGCTGTACGTGGGCATGATCTTCGCGCCGGTGCAGCAGCTCTCCCAGGTCTTCGACGGCTATCAGCAGGCGAACGTCGGCCTGCGCCGCATCCGGGACCTGATGCGCACGCCGACGAGTACGCCGCTGCCCGCCGACCCGGTGCCCGTGACCGAGCCGCTGCGTGGCCGCATCGAGTTCCGCGACGTGCGGTTCGCGTACGCGGCGGACGCGCCTGAGGCGTTGCGCGGCGTGAATGTGGCCATCGAGCCGGGCACGACCGTCGCGCTCGTCGGCGAGACCGGCGCGGGCAAGTCCACCTTCGTCAAGCTGGTCGCGCGGTACTACGACGCGACGTCCGGTGCGGTGTGCGTGGACGGCATCGATCTGCGTGAGTACGACCTGTCGGCGTACCGCGCGCGGCTCGGCGTCGTGCCGCAGGAGGCGTTCCTGTTCCCCGGCACGGTCCGCGACGCCATCGCCTACGGACGGCCGGACGCCACCGACGCCGACGTCGAGGCCGCGGCGCGTGCGGTCGGCGCGCACGACCTGGTGGCCCGGCTTCCCGACGGCTACCTGCATCAGGTCGGTGAGCGCGGTCGGAACCTGTCGGCCGGTCAGCGCCAGATGCTCGCGCTGGCCCGCGCGTATCTGGTCGATCCGGACATCCTGCTGCTCGACGAGGCGACCGCGGCCCTCGACCTCTCGACCGAAGCCGCGGTCACCAAGGCCATGGACACCGTCGCGCGTGCCCGCACGACACTCGTTGTCGCGCACCGGCTGACCACGGCGGCTCGTGCGGATCGGATCCTGGTGCTCGACGGCGGCAGCGTCGTCGAGGACGGCACGCACGACGAGTTGCTCGCGGCCAACGAAACGTACGCGCGCCTGTGGTCCGCCTTCGCCGAGGTTTCCGCCGAAGTCTGACCGACGTCCAAGACCCCTGCCCCCGCACGCGTATGCGCCCGGACCGCCGGGTGGGTACGTGCCGCTTGAGGTGGTGGGTGGCTGCGGCGGTTCGGCGGTCCGGGCGCGATACGGGGCGGGATCGCCAGGCCGGATCAGGGGAGGGGGCCGACCTGAACGCACCCACCCGCTTCTTCGGGGGGTTCGGAAAACCGGTCGAGATTGTGGGTGTGCTCGACGGCGAGCCTGCCTCGGTCCGAATGAACCGACTGGCGGCCCGCCGACGATCGGGTCAGCCGACTCGGGCGTAGCCGGTGACGGACATGTAGCCGTAGTACTGCGAACCCGGGTCCAGCGAGCCGTACTGGACCACGGTGCCGCTGTGCGGTGCGTGGATGTACATCCCACCGCCGACGTAGATCGCGACGTGGCCGGGCGGGTTGCCCTCGAAGAAGATCAGGTCGCCCGGCTGGAGCTGCGAGGCGCTGTAGAACCGGCTGAGACCGGAGTACTGCTCTTCCGAGGTGCGCGGTATTTGCACGCCGGCGTAGGCCCACGCGGCGGAGGTCAGACCCGAGCAGTCGAACGAGTCGGGGCCGGTGGCGCCCCACACATAGGGGTCGCCGAGCTTGGACTTGGCGTAGGCGACGGCGGCGCCGGCCCGGCCGGAGACCGAGGGCAGCACTCCGGAGTAGCTCGTGGTGCCGCCGGCGCTGTTGACCTGCTCCTGCTGGGCCGCGGTCAGCGTGCTCATCAGCTGCTTCTTCTGCGACAGCTTCGACTCGACCTGGCTCTTGGCCGTCTGCGCCTGGGCGAGCACCTGCTGCTGCTGGGCCAGCGCCTCGGCGGCGAACTTCTTGTCCAGGGCCAGCTGCGCCTTCTCCTGCGCGACCGAGCGCATCAGCACGGCCTCCTGCGCGGCCTGCTGGCTCTCGATCCCGGCCTGGCTGAGGTACTTGTCGGGGCTGGAGTTCAGCGCCAGCTGCAAGGTCGGGGAGATGCCGCCGGTGCGGTACGCGGCCGCCGCCTGGAGACCCATCGAGGTCTGCAACTAGTTGAGCTCGGCCTGCTCCTGGGTGATCTGCGCCTGGAGCCCGTCTACCTTCTGCTGGAGCTTCGCGTACTGCTCCTTGGCCGCGTCGTACTTCTCCGTCGCCTGCTCGGCCTGCGTGTTGAGCTGCTGTACCTCGGCCTTGACCTGGGTGAGGCTCGGCGTGGGCGTGGCCTGGCTGGTGCCCGGGAGCAGCGCGACGGTCCCGGCGGTGACACCGACCACGGTCGCTGCGGTCGCGGTGGCCCTGCCGGATACCTTCGGGGCGCGGTGGGACGCCATAACTCCTTCTTCCGACGGCGCCTACCGGGTTAGCTGACGGGTTCGGGCGGAAGAAGTCGCCCTACGCCCCGCCCGACGCTCCGGACCGACCGGTGCGACTGGCGCGGCGACTCACCCCGGGGGACGGTGTGGGTCCCCGGCTCCTCGACGTCGCCCGGCGGACTACGGCCCCTTTGGGGGAGAGGGCGCATATTCCGGTCCTGGCAACGCCTGGGATTCGGCGCGGAAGTCCGCGGCCGGTGCGGGGGACCGGCAGGCTCGCTGACTTCTGGGCCGTAACCTTAGCGAGATGTCGTTCGAATGGCGGGTTTGGGGCGGCGGATTTTGACTCAGCTTTGCCGTGTTGCCCCTGGCGCGGCCCTGGCGCGACGCCACCCGCGCGCCGCGTGCGGCCCCGTGGTTCGTGGGCGATTGTCCGTTTCGCCCAGCGGGTTTTCGCGGCAAAACGGACGGTGCGCATACGCCGCCGAACTCACTGGGCGCGGCCGGGCGCTTACCGACGTGCTGTCGGTAAAATTCGGCGGTATCTCAGGGCCCGCCATCAGGCTTCGACGGCCCTGCGCCGGGCGTCCGTCCGTATGCGTAGCCGTCTAGTTCCATACGGTTTTGTTCGACTATTGCTTTACCCGCTGGCGCTTTTCTCGAACTGATGGCGCCCTGGCGCGTCTTGAGTGCCTCCTGGTGCCTTCAACCCCGCTTCCCCCACCCCTGTTCCCGCACGAAGCCCCGAACGAACCGGAAGCAGGAATGTGTGTCGGCCGAACGTCCTAGACTCGTGCTCGATGAGCAGTTCCAGCAGTGCCTCAGCTTCGTACGGCGCCCCCCTCTTCGACCTGCCGAAGCCGCCGCCACCGGCTCGCACGCGGGCCGAAGCCGCGCTGCCGTCGCTCTCCTCCGCCGCCTTCCCCGTCGAGGGCGAGCCGCACGAGCCCTGGGACGACGAGGAGTCGGCGCCGCCGCCCCCGCCCGACGAGGAGCACGAGCGCGTCGAGTCGCGGCGCGAGTTCGCGCCGTCCGGACGCCGCACCGGGATCGACCCCGAAGCCCTGCTCGCCGGGCTCAACCCGGCCCAGCGCGAGGCGGTCGTGCACACCGGTGGCCCGCTGCTCATCGTGGCCGGCGCCGGCTCGGGCAAGACCAGGGTGCTGACCCACCGCATCGCCTACCTGCTGGCCGAGCGGGACGTGCACCCCGGCGAGATCCTGGCGATCACCTTCACCAACAAGGCCGCCGCCGAGATGAAGGAGCGCGTCGCCGCGCTGGTCGGCCCGCGCGCCAAGATCATGTGGGTCTCCACGTTCCACTCCGCCTGCGTGCGCATCCTGCGCCGCGAGCACAGCCACCTCGGCCTGCCCTCGTCCTTCACCATCTACGACGCGGACGACTCGCGCCGGCTGATCACCGCGGTCGCCCGCGACCACGAACTGGACGTGAAGCGGCACCCGCCGCGCGGCCTGCTGGCGCAGATCTCCTCGCTCAAGAACGAGCTGATCGACCACGAGACCGCGAGAGACAAGGCGTCCAGCGAGCAGGAGCGGCTGATCGCCGGCGTCTACGCCGACTACCAGCAGCGGCTGATCGCGGCCAAGGCGCTGGACTTCGACGACCTGATCATGACCACGGTCAACCTGTTCCAGGCCTTCCCCGCGGTCGCCGAGTCGTACCGCCGCCGTTTCCGGCACGTGCTGGTGGACGAGTACCAGGACACCAACCACGCGCAGTACGTCCTGGTGCGCGAGCTGGTCGGCGGCGCGACGTCACAGGCCCCGAAGTACACGATCGACGGCGACCTGGTCGGCGCCCGTCCGGACCACGCGGGCTCCGCTCCCCCCTCCGGCGACGTCCCGCCTGCCGAACTCTGCGTCGTCGGCGACGCCGACCAGGCCATCTACGCCTTCCGTGGCGCGACCATCCGCAACATCCTCGAATTCGAGGCCGACTACCCGGACGCGACGACGATCCTGCTCGAGCAGAACTACCGCTCGACGCAGACGATCCTGAGCGCGGCCAACGCGGTGATCGACCGCAACAAGGGCCGACGCGCCAAGAACCTGTGGACCGAGGCCGGCGGCGGCGCCCTGATCACCGGATACGTCGGCGACAACGAGCACGACGAGGCGGCCTACGTCGCCAACGAAGTGGACCGTCTCACCGACGAGGGGCTTGCGAAACCCGGCGACGTAGCGGTTTTCTATCGGACCAACGCCCAGTCCCGAGTCTTCGAGGAACTGTTCATCCGGGTGGGTCTGCCTTACCGGGTGGTCGGCGGTGTCCGCTTCTATGAGCGCAAGGAGGTGAAGGATGCGCTGGCGTACCTGCGCGCTCTGGCGAACCCGGACGACTCCGTATCGCTGCGCCGCATCATCAACGTTCCCAAGCGCGGTATCGGCGAGCGCGCGGAGGCGATGCTCGACGCGCTGGCTGGCCGCGAGCGGATCTCCTTCGGCGCGGCGATCGACCGCGCCGACGAGGCGTACGGCCTGGCGGCGCGGTCACTGAACGCGATCAAGGGCTTCGCCAAGCTGCTGGCCGGGCTGCGCGAGACGATGGCCGAGGGCGCGGGCCCGGCGGCCCTGCTCGAGGCGCTGCTCGAGCGCACCGGCTACATCGCCGAGCTCCAGGAGTCCACCGACCCGCAGGACGAGAGCCGCGTGGAGAACCTCCAGGAACTGGTCGCGGTCGCGCACGAGTACGAGCAGACCGACCCGGAAGGCGGCGTGACCGGCTTCCTGGAGCGGGTGGCCCTGGTCGCCGACGCCGACCAGATCCCCGACCAGCAGAACCAGAACGCGAACGGCCAAGCCGGTCAGCGCACCGGGAACGGCCAGAACGGCCAGAACGGCCAGAACAGCCAGGACGGCAACGGCGGCGTGGTCACCCTCATGACCCTGCACACCGCCAAGGGCCTGGAGTTCCCGGTCGTCTTCCTCACCGGTCTTGAGGAGGGCGTGTTCCCGCACACCCGGGCGATGGGCAACGCCAAGGAGCTCGAGGAGGAGCGCCGACTGGCCTACGTCGGCATCACCCGGGCCCGCCAGCGCCTCTACTTCACCCGCGCGGTGATGCGCTCGGCCTGGGGCTCGCCCTCGTACAACCCCGAGTCGCGCTTCCTCAGCGAGGTGCCCGACAAGCTGATCGACTGGCAGCGCACCGCCCCCGCGCCGCAGTCCAGCTCCTACGGCACGATGACCCCGTCGCTCACCGCCGCGGCCGAGCGCAGCCGTGCGAAGGGCTTCAAGCCGGCCGGCCCGGGCAACCGCGAGCCGATCTCGGTCGCCCCCGGCGACCGCGTCGTGCACGATACGTACGGCCTCGGCACCGTCGTCTCGGTAGAGGGCCGCACCGGCGAGCACGCGACGGTTGACTTCGGCTCGTCGGGCGTGCGCAAGCTCGTCCTCGCCTTCGCCCCGCTGGAAAAGCTGTGACGCCGCACGAGTTCCACTTGCCTGGTGACCGAGTGCGGTGTGGTTTCGGACGCGCGCGCTCCTTCGTCCTCGCGCACTGTCGCTTCGCTTCCGCCTGCGGCTAACCCGGCTCCGCCGGGACTGAGGCCCGCCCACCCCCCTCCGCTCCGAAGCGACGCGGCGCTCGGCTCTCGCGTCGGGGCTCGCCACCCCTCCGCTCCGGGGCCGGGCGCCGCTGAGTGGAACGGTTGCGCCGCGGTGCTCGGCGCGGTGAGTACCGCGTTGTTATCTTCCGCGTCGAGGAGGAGCAGCGGGTGATCCGCGTGCCTCGTGTTGATCACCGATCCGACATCTACCGGCCAGCGTGATGGGTGCGCGTACAACAGATGCCAACCATAGGCGAATCGCGGCCGCAGGTATCAGTGAAGACGCGTGCCATCGGCTAGCGCAGCGTTCAGGGCGGAGCGTAGCGGAGCCCGTGTGCGGTAGCGCCTTGGGTTCGCGTAGCGGCCGAGCGAAGCGAGGGCGCGGAGCAGGGCGGGAGGGAGGGCAAACACACAGCGCAAAGCGCGTTGACGGAGAGTAGTAGAGCGCGCCGCGAGGGCGCGGCCACCCTTCCGGCGGGGTGGGGCCGGCACGAGTGTCAGGTGTCACAGAACCCGACGCGGCCCGGCTCGGTTAGTCTTCGAAGCGTAGGCGAGCGAGTCCTCGACGCGATGACGCGACAGAGCAGGGAGTGCCCAGATGAGCGAGTCCGCACCGATCCGCGTGGTGATCGCGAAGCCTGGGCTGGACGGTCACGACCGCGGCGCGAAGGTGGTGGCGCGGGCACTGCGCGACGCCGGGATCGAGGTCGTGTACACCGGGCTGCACCAGATGCCGGAGCAGATCGTGGCCACCGCGATCCAGGAGGATGCCGACGGGATCGGCCTGTCCATCCTGTCCGGGGCGCACATGACGCTGTGCCCGAAGGTGGTCGAGCTGCTGCGCGAGCGCGACGCGGCGGACATCAAGGTCTTCGTCGGCGGGATCATCCCGGAGGACGACGTTCAGCTGCTGCACGACGCAGGCATCGCCGCGGTCTTCACGCCGGGCACGCCGACGCAGACGATCGTGGACTGGGTGAAGGAGCGGCTCGGGCCGACGGTCGCCGCCGCGTCCTGAGCCCGCGTCAGCCGTTGGCGCTGCTGCTGGCGGTGCCGTTGTCACTGCTGGCGCTGGTGCGTGAGCAGCTGGCCATGATGCTCGCGAGCATGCCGACGACCTCGACCGGCACGGACTGCACGGGCTTACCCGGCTGATGCGCGCCGACCAGGATTCGAACCGGTGGAGCGTTCGGGGCTGTCGCCGGGTCCGCGACGGTGCACCTGCCGGGTATCGGCACGAAGACGTTCACGTCCGCGCCGGGCTGCACCGTCTCGGGGGCGATGTACAGCGGCGGCGCCGCCGAGGTGCGCGAGAACGCCGCGTCGATCACCTCGACCGGCACGGCGCTGTCGTTGCGCAGGAGTATCAGCATGCCGCCGGCGCCCGGCGTCCCGTCGAAGCTGGCCATCGGGTCGCCCTCGGTCGCCTGGCGCAACAGTATCCGCGGCGCGGCGGGGTGCGTGTGTGCGACGTAGTACGTCCCCAGTCCGCCGAGCGTGAAGCTCACGGCGGCCGTCACGGCGGCCACGATCCCGCTGCGGCGGCGGACGAACTGCATGGCGTCGGTCATCGTCGTCACCTGGAGCCCTCGCTCACGCAGTACGTCATGATCGGTTCCAGGTTGGTCACCGGGAGCGCTTGGAGCATCAGCCGCGCCAGCGGGTAGTTCGCGGTGTGGCGGCCGTCGCTGAAGGCCAGCGTGTCGTACGCGAAGTGGTTCGTGGCGGCGTCGATCGCCGCCGGGCAGTCCACGACCTTCGCCGTGATCGCGATGGTGCCGGTGCCGTGCGGCGGGATGACGACGTCGCCGGAGGTCGCCAGCTCGAGGCCGCCGCCGCTGCTCCAGTTCTGGAGGGCGGCCTGCGGCACGGCCATGCGCAGCGGGAACGGCGCGCGGTTGGTGGCGGTGATCTCGGCCGTGTACATGCCCGGAACTGCGGTCGGCGTGGCCGGGAACGTCGTCGCGCGCACGACCTGCGGGCCGGTCATCCGCTGGCAGACCGACTGCTCGGCGATCTCGCTGAAGTGGTCCACCATCAGCGTTTCCCCGTGGATCAGGCCGTCGCCGGCGCGCACGCGCAGCCGCGCGATCGTGGCGCTCTGGTCGGCCGCCGGAAAGTCGCCGCAGACGACGTGGGCCCGGCCGCGCAGCACGCTGACACCGCCCGGCGCGGTCGGCGCGCTGCTCGCCGGGGTCAGCGCGGTGGATTCGAACTGCATGGCGGCGACCGTCGCGCCGAGCACGGTGACCGGATCGGGGCCGTCGTTGACCACGGTGAGGGACACGTCGCGATCGAAGGTGTTCGTCCACGGCGTCGCGAGCAGCTGCTCGACGGTCGGCGGCAGCTCTGGCGTCGCGGGCAGGGCCTGCACCGCGAACGGCGATATCGGGCCGAGGTGCAGCAGGGTGACCGAGCGGTCGTGCACGGCCGTGCGCCCGGCGAGCAGCCCCGCCGTCGCAGACGCGCCGAGGGCCAGCGCGGCGAGCGCGATGCCGAGGTGGACGAGCAGCGCACTGCCGGCCAGCCGGCCCGCGGACCGGCCCGGGGACCAGTGCCGGTCGAGCCGCGCGCGCAGCGGCCCGGAGTCCTGCACCTCCTGCGCCGCAGACCACACGCCGTCCTGGGTGTCGTCGTACTCGAGCTCGATCTCCAGACCCACGCCGCCGCCTCCCCACCTGCCGCGCCAGGAGTCTACCTCTTGGCACACTTGCCCGCGGCTGCACGGGATCTGACTTCTGTCGGCGCGATCGCATAGTGTCTCGCTCATGGCAGGAGCGATCAACTCCGCCGGGCCTCGTCCCTGGCCGGCGGAACGAGTGCACGCCCTGGCGCCGGATGCGGCGTCGCGCGCGGCGGGCGTGAAACTCGCCAACCCGCGGCCGTGGAGCGGGTACGGCGCACGCAGCGCGACGGGTCTGGTGTGGGGCGACTGCCGGGGCAGCGGGGCGAAGCCGTATCAGGTCACTGTCGAGCTGGCCGAGGGCCAGGCGGCGCCCGGGTACGCGTGCACCTGCCCCTCGCGCAAGTTCCCGTGCAAGCACGCGCTCGGCCTGCTGCTGCTCTGGTCCGGCGGCGCGGTACCCGAGACCGACGAGGTGCCGCCGCGTGTCGAGGAGTGGCTGGCCGCGCGGCGCGAGCGGGCCGAACGCGGCGAGGCGCGCCGGGCCGCGCAGGCGCGCAA
>JBKOWZ010000077.1:0-14654 GCA_046724665.1 Actinomycetota bacterium | reverse complement strand
GGGCCAGGGCGGGTGACGTACTCTCCCGTGGTACAGGTGGTTCGCGGGCCGCGGTCACATTGTCACCGCGGCCGTCGAACCCGGTATCTATGTGCTCACGGGGTGGAGAGCGTGAACTGGCTGACGTTCACGGAGCCTCCGAGGGCTTGGGTGGCGTAGTTGAAGATCGCGAACCGGTAGCCGAGGAAGAACTGCCAGGAGTTGTCCAGGGTCAGGGCGAGACCGAGCGAGGTGAAGTTGACTCCGTCGGTGCTGTAGGAGAAGTGCCCCTGGTCACCGGGGCCCGGCTTGATGTTGGCGTTGACGCGCAGCCAGATCTTGCCGCCGGAGACCGGCGCGCTGGCCTGCTGGGTGCCGGTGCCGGTGGTGTTCCAGCTGCCGTCCATGGTGAGGTTGTTGGTCATCACGACCTTGGTGGCGCCGTTGTCGCGCGCTACGCCGATCCACGCCGAGGAGTTGCGGAAGAGGGCGAGTCCGGCGCGGTCGCCGTCGTGCATGCTGCCGTAGTTCAGCTGGATGGTGGCGGTGGACGACGGCCCGAGGATCCGGTGCGTAAGGGTGTTGCGCGCCGAGTACAGGTCGTTCGTCACCGTGGCGGCCTGTAGTGTCAGGCCGTTGTTGACGGACCACTTGGTGTTGTCAGGGTTGTGGCTCCACTCCCATTGCGGGTCGAGCGTGGTCCCGGAGAAGGTGTCGGTGCCCGTCGGCGACGCGGTCGGGCCGGGCGGCGGCGGGACGTTCGGGTATGGATACGTGGTGCCCCACGCGCCGTTGACCGTCTGGAGGACGGGCCAGCCCTGGGCGTTGAAGGTGACCGGGGCGAGCACCGGGATCCGGCCGCCGGGGTAGGCGTCGACGAAGGCCATGTAGTACCAGTCGCCGTTGGCGGTCTGCACGAGGCTGCCCTGGTGCGGGATGCCGCCGCCGGGGACCGGGCTGCCGACGTTCACTTCCAGCGGCTGCTCCGTGTACGGGCCGAAGGGTCCACTGGTGGACTTGAGCACGTACTCGGCGTTCGCCGGGTGATCGACGAGGATGTAGTAGTTCCCGTTGATCTTGTACATGCGGTTGCCCTCGGTCGATCCGGTGCTGGACGGATCGGTGAACACCGCCTGTGTCTTGACCTGGGTCAGACCGTCGGCGGACAGCTGGGCGACGTAGTGGGTGCCGCTGCCGTAGGCGACGTACATGGTGTCGTTGTCGTCGATGAGCATGCCGGCGTCGTAGTAGCAGTTGTTGATGACAGAACGCTGCTGCCAGCCTGTGCCGATCGAGGTCGAGGTGTAGACGTAGGTCTTGTTGAAGTCGATGCAGCCGAGCCAGTAGAACGTGCTGTTGCTCTGCCGGTAGCGCAGGGTCGAGGCCCAGATGCCCTTGACGTACGCGCGTCCGCCGTTCAGGTCGTAGTTCGAGCCGAACGCGAGGCTGGGCACCGAGTGGCCGACCACCTCCCAGTGCACGAGGTCGTAGGACCGCATGATCGGGGCGCCGGGCGACTCGTGGAAGGAGGAGGCGGAGTAGTAGTAGGCGTTGCCGAGCCGGAAGACGTCGTTGTCCGGGAAGTCCTCCCACAGCACCGGGTTGCTGAACGTGGACGAGGGCGGCCAGGGCGCGGTGGAGGTGCTGCTCGGGCTGGGGCTCGGCGAGGCGCTCGCGGAGGCGCTGGCGCTGGGGCTGGTGCTCGCGCTCGGCGAGCTACTCGGCGAGTTGCTCGGGCTGGGCGTTGGTGAGCCGGAGTTCACCGCTCCGGTGCAGGTCGTGCCGTTGAGCGCGAACGAGGACGGGGTGGGGTTGCTGCCGTTCCACGTCCCGTTGAATCCGAAGCTGGTGTTGCCGCCGGTGGCGATGGCGCCGTTGTACGCGGCGTTGGTGACGGTCACGTTGCCGCCGGTCTGGGTGTAGCTGCCGTTCCACAGCTGCGTGATCGTCTGCCCTGCGGTGTAGGACCATGTCAGGGTCCAGCTGGTGGTGGGGCTGCCCAGGTTGGTGATGGTGACGTTGGCGCCGAAGCCGCCCGGCCACTGGCTCGAGACCGCGTACGAGACCTGACAGCCGGTGGCGGCCTGCGCGGACGTCACCGCCGTGACGGTCAATCCGGTGGCAGCCACCGCGATCGCGCCGGCGGCCGCCAACCATGGTCGGCGATGGATGAGGCTCACAGGAACGCTCCTGGGGTCGATGATTTCGACGAACCATGAATTGTTAGCGCTAACATCAGTGCTTGCGGCTCGCCATTCGGGCAAGTGATCGGATGGGGGCGCGTGTTGTGTCGCATCGCCCGGTGAGGCTGCCAAAGCCGTTGCGTAACCTCAAGGGGGGACATCGCTCCGCGTGGCCCGACCATGCGTCGCCGGTTGGATTCCACACAGGTCGCGGCTGGGTTTTGCTCTCGAGACGGCCACCCGACCGTTCGCGGCGCGCCGCCCGGTGATGTGAAACTTTCCCCGGTCGAGCCGATTCCTTCGCTCAATTCTCGAACGTATAGATCCTATGAATCCGATTTTCTCTCGCGGCACGCTGTGACTTAGGCAGGAGATCTGGACGTGCCATGCGAGTTGCAGTACAACACATCCGATGTGTCCGCGGTTGTGCCGCATCAACACGACGCAACGACGCATCAGGAGGACCTGTGTCCGCTCATACCGCCCGGCTGAGATTTCTCGCCGGGATCACAACACTCTTACTCGCCCCGCCGCTGGCGGCCGCCGTCGCGCTGAGCCGGCCGGCCGAGGCCGCCACCACCACGACCGCGTGGCAGAACGGCTCCTTCTCGCAGAACGTGGGCGGGATCGTCTCCCGCTCGAATGTGGTGATCGGCCGGGCGAACTCGTCGGCCAACCAGTTCCTGCCGCTGGGCAACGGCTCGCTCGGCGTCGCCGCGTGGGCGGCGAACGGGTTCACCGCGCAGCTGAACCGCAGCGACACGATGCCGAACCGGCTCTCGCCGGGCCAGCTGAACATCCCGGGGCTGTCGGCGATGACCTCGGCGTCGAACTTCGTGGGCTACCTCGACCTGTACAACGGCGTGCTGCACGAGTCCGGCGGCGGGATGAGCCTGACGGCGTGGGTCCCGGCCGGCAAGGACGAACTGGTCGTCGATGTGACCGGGGCCAACCCGGGCACCCGGCAGACGGCGAACGTGAACCTGCAAAGCGGGCGCACGCCCACGGCGTCGGCCTCCGGCGCGATCGGCGCGCTCGCGCAGACGTGGGTGGACAACTCCCAGTCGGGATGGTCGGGGCAGACCTTCGGCGCGATGGCCGCGGTCACCGCGGGCGGGTCGAACGTGTCGGCCTCCGTGGTCAACTCCACCCAGGTGCAGGTGGCGTTCAACCCGAACACCGACGGCTCGTTCCGGGTGATCGCGGCCTCCCCCTCGTGGACCGGCGGTACCGCGACCTCCACCGCGTCCACCCTGATCGGCGGCGACACCACCGCGAGCGAGTCCTCGCTCCTTGCGACGCAGTCGAGCTGGTGGAACGGCTACTGGGCACACAGCGGGCTGATCGAGGCCTCCTCGGCGGACGGCACGGCGCAGTACATGGAGAACCTGCACACCCTCTACCTGTACTTCGAGGCCGGGATCATGCACTCCGGGCAGTACCCGGGCAGCCAGGCCGGGCTCGCGGACCTGTACGCGTATTCCCGGGACCAGCAGGACTGGTATCCGGCCGGGTACTGGCTGTGGAACCTGCGCGGGCAGATCCAGGCGAACCTCGACTCCGGCGAGTTCGCGCAGAACATCCCCATCTTCGACATGTATCTCAACGATCTGCCGGCGATCGAGTCGTGGACCCGCGCGAACATGAACGGCAAGCCGGGCGCCTGCGTTCCGGAGACGATGCGGTTCAACGGCAACGGCTACTACTGGGGCGGCGGCATCAGCAGCAACGCCTCCTGCGCGACCGCGTCCAGCCCGAGCTTCAACGCCGAGACGATCACGAGCGGCGCGGAGATCGCGCTGTGGATCTGGCAGCAGTACCTGTACACCGGCGATCGCAGCTTCCTGAGCAAGTACTACCCGGTGATCCAGCAGAGCGCGATCTTCCTCAACGCCTGGCAGACGGTCGGCTCTGACGGCTACCTGCACGCCGTCGCGAACGCACACGAGACCCAGTGGGCGGTGCAGGACCCCACCACCGACATCGCCGCCGACCAGGCCCTGTTCACCGCGACCATCGACGCCGCGACGATCCTGAACACCGATTCCTCGCTGGTCTCCCAGCTACGCAGCGCCCTGACGCACATCGAGCCGTACGCACGCACCGACCAGAACACCCACAGCCAACTGCTCGGCCCGTCCGCCGACGCCTCCGGCACCGACGTGATCGGCAACTCGTACCAGCCGACCGCGGGCGTCCACAACGTGGAGAACCTCGGCCTGGAACCGGTCTGGCCGTTCAACCTGATCGGCGACAACACCGTCGTCAACGGCGACAACCTCACCGCGCTGGCCGTGCGCACCTATCAGCACCGCCAGTACGTCAACAACAACGACTGGTCGTACGACGCGATCCAGGCCGCCCGCCTGGGCCTGAGCTCGGAGGTCGCCAACGACCTGGTCGCGAACATCAAGTCGTACCAGGTCTACCCCTCCGGCCTGGCCGCCTGGAACCCCGGCTCCCCGGACGAGCCGTACATCGAGCAGGCTTCGAACATCGCCGCGACCCTGGACGAGGCGTTCGCCACCGACTATGACGGGACGCTGCGCTTCGCCCCGGCCTGGCCGTCGGGCTGGGACGGCTCGGGCTCGGTCTACATCCAGGGCAGCTCGAAGGTGGACGTCCAGGTCGAGGGCGGCACTCTGGCCACCGCCGCGATCGAGGCCGGATCGAGCACGACGATGAGCGTGCGCAACCCCTGGCCCGGGCAGCAGGCCGAGGTGGTCAACGGCTCGACCGGCGCGGTCGTCGTCTCGCCGACCACCGCCTCGACCCTGAGCGTCCCGGTCACCGCCGGCCAGACCTACCTGGTCGAGCGCCCGACCGCGCTGACCACCTCCCTGCCGTTCGCCCCGGTCACCGGCACCCGGGCGACCAGCTACAAGCAGCTCGGCAACATGACCATCGGCCTGAGCGGCAACACCCTGCCCACGGGCAACACCGTGACGGTGACCAGCCCGGGCAACATGACCACGGTGGTGGGCCAAGCGGTCAGCGCCGTACAGATCCAAGCTGCCGACTCCGCCTCCGGTCAGACGCTGACCTACGCGGCCACCGGACTGCCGCCGGGTCTGTCGATCAGTTCCGCGGGTCTGATCTCCGGCACACCGACCACCGTAGGGACCTTCAACGTAACGGTCACAGCTACCGACACCACCGGTGCATCCGGGGCGGCGAGCTTCACCTGGACGATCACAGGCGGTACCGGCAACACGGTGACGGTCACCAGCCCCGGCAACCAATCCGGCAAGGTCGGCACGCCGATCAGCGCCGTACAGATCCAAGCTGCCGACTCCGCCTCCGGCCAGACCTTGACGTACGCGGCCACCGGCCTGCCGCCGGGTCTGTCGATCAGTTCCGCGGGCCTGATCACCGGAACACCGACCACCGCAGGATCCTTCAACGTAACGGCCACGGCCACTGACACCACCGGCGCATCGGGCTCCGCATCGTTCACGTGGACGGTCAGTCCCGCCACAACCGGCGGCACCTGCCACGTGGACTACCAGCGCACCTCCGAGTGGTCGGGCGGGTTCACCGCCAACGTGATCGTCAACAACACCGGCACCAGCACCATCAACGGCTGGACCGTCACCTGGAGCTTCCCCGGTGACCAGAAGGTGACCAACGCGTGGAACGCCACGGTCACCCAGTCCGGTGCCGCAGTGACGGCGGTCAACGTGGGCTACAACGCCACGATCGCCCCGGGCGGCAACACCTCCTTCGGATTCCAGGGCACCTTCACCAGCAACGACAGCTCACCAACCGCCTTCAGCGTCAACGGGACGGCCTGCGGCTGATTTGCCCAACCCACGCCCCGCCCTGGACTGGCGACGCCGGCGCCGTCGTCAGTCCAGGGCGGCCGGGGTGAGCTTCTTCGCGCCGGTCATGATCGCGACAGCGTCCTGCATCGTGTGCGACTTCGGGGTGATGACGCCCGCGCGGGCGCCGAGGCGCTGGATGTGGATGCGGTCGGCGACCTCGAAGACGTTCGGCATGTTGTGACTGACCAGGATGATCGCGAGCCCGCTGTCGCGCAGTTCGCGGATCAGCCTGAGCACCTGGCCGGTTTCCCGCACGCCGAGCGCGGCGGTCGGCTCGTCGAGGATGACGACCCGGCTGCCGAACGCGCCGGCGCGGGCGACCGCGACCGCTTGGCGCTGGCCGCCGGAGAGCGTCTCGACCGCCTGGCCGATGTTTTGCAGGGTGCTGATGCCGAGGTGCCTGATGTGCTCGGCGGAGCGCCGCCTCATCTCACCGGTGTCCAGCATCCGCAGCACCGAGCCGAGCAGGCCCTTGCGGCGTACCTCCCGGGCGAGGTACAGATTGCTCGCGATGTCCAGCGCCGGGGCGACCGCAAGGGTCTGATACACCGTCTCGATGCCCGCGTCGCGGGCGTCCTGCGGCCGCCGGAAGTGCACCTCGGTTCCGTTGACCAGGATGCTGCCGTGGTCCGGGACCAGCGCCCCGGACAGGCACTTGATCAGCGTCGACTTGCCGGCGCCGTTGTCGCCGATGACGGCCAGCACCTCGCCCGGGTACAGCGCCAGGTCCACGTCGTCGAGCCCGACGACGCGCCCGAACAGCTTGACCAGGCCCCTGGCCTCGAGTACCGGAAGAGTGTCCGCGCTCATGCCTTCACGCTCCGGATCCACTGGTCTACGGACACCGCGGCGATCACCAGCAGGCCGACCGCGAGCACCTGGTAGTTCGGATCGAGCCCGGCCAGCGCGAGTCCGTTGTCGAAGACCTGCACGATCAGCGCGCCGATCAGCGAGCCGACCACGACGCCGCGGCCGCCGAACAGGCTGGTGCCGCCGATGACCACGGCGGTGATCGACTCGAGGTTGGCGTTCAGACCGCTGTTCGGGTCGCCGCCGCCGACCCGGCCGATCAGGATCCACGCGGCCACCGCGATCGCGAATCCGGCGACCAGGTAAGCGCTCAGCAACACCCTGCTGACCCTGATGCCGGCCAGCCGCGAAGCTTCCGCGTCGTCGCCGACCGCGTAGAGGTGGCGTCCCCAGGCGGTGTAGCGCAGCGCGAAGCCGATCACGATGTAGAGGCCGATCATCAGCAGCACGCCGTAGGTCAGGTGCAGCGCGCCGAGGGAGACCGTGTCGCCGGTCCACAGCAGGAACGCGCCGGGCTGGAGCGTGATCGTCTGGCCCTTGGCGTAGATGAGGGTGATCGCGGTGAAGATGCTCAGGCTACCGAGGGTGACGATGAACGGCGGCAGCTTGATCCGCGTCACCAGCAAGCCGTTGACGGCTTGCGCGAGCACCGCGACGACCGCCCCGACGAGCAGCGCGAGCACGCCGGGCAGGTGCTGGTCGTAGACGAGCTTCGACATGACGAGCGAGGCGAGCACCATGACCGCGCCGATCGACAGGTCGATGCCCGCGGTGAGGACGACCAGGGTCTGCCCGGCCGCGAGCGAGCCGACCACGGCGACCTGCTGGGCTACCAGCGAAAGGTTCTGTAGGTGGTAGAACCGCGTGTTGAGCAGGCCGAACGCGACCGCGGCGAGCACCAGCACGATGGCCGGGCTCAGCGCGGGCTGCTTGTGCAGCACGGCATGGACGCGCTGGCTCACGGTCAGCGGCCGGTTGAGGAAGTCCTCGGCCGTGGCCGGTGCGGCCTGGCCGTCGAGCGAGATGGTCACGGCGATCCCCTTCGATGGTGACCAGCGGAACGTTGTTGTCGGTCCGATGCGGAATGGATGGCGGCTCGCGCCCCCGTCAGGGCCGCGCCCGGCGTCAGCTGCCCCAGCAGGCCGACGCGGCGTCGGTCGGCGACTGGATGGTCACGCCGCCGGCCGCCTTGGTCGCGACCAGCGCGGTGCCGGTGTCGAAGAAGTCCTTGCCCTGCGTCACGCTCGGCTTCGAACCGCCGCGGGCCAGCGTGGCGATCGAGTCCACACCGAGCGCGGCCATCTTGCCGGGGTACTGCACCGCGTCGGCGGTGAACTCGCCGCTGGTCACAAGCTTGAGGCCGGAGCAGCTGCCGTCGATGGCGTAGACCGCGACCTGGTCCTGCTTGCCCGCGGCCTTCAGCGCGTTGTACGCGCCCTCGGCGGCCGGCTCGTTGATCGCGTACACGACGTTGATGTTCGGGTTCGCCGACAGGCAGTTCTCCATCGCGGTGCGGCCACCGTCGATCGCGCCCTGCGTCGGCTGGTGGCAGGCGATGGTGTACGAGCCGCCGCCGGTGTACGAGCCGGTCTTCGCCTCCTTGCCGTTCTCGGTGGCGCTGCCCGGGTCGATGCCCATGCCCTGGAGGAAGCCGTGGTCGCGTTCGATATCGACCGAGACGACCTGGTTGTTGAACAGGTCGAGCATGGCGATCACGGCCGGCTTGCCGCCGAGGGCGGCGGCCGCGTACTGGCCGTCGAGCTTTCCCGCCTGGGTGTTGTCGGTGGCGTAGGTGATGTCCGCGACGCTCGGCGGGTTCGGCGCGGTGTCCAGCGCGATGACGAACAGTCCGGCCTGCTTGGCCTGGTTGAGCGCGGCGTTGACCGCGTCGCCGTTGGTGGTGATCAGGATGCCCTTGTCGCCGCGGGAGATCGCGTTGTCGATCGCGGTGATCTGGCTCTGGGTGTCGCCGTCCTTGGTGCCCGCCGCCACGGTCAGCTTCACGTTGTCCTTGGCCGCGGCCTTCTTGGCGTCGTTCTCCATGCTCACGAAGTACGGATTCGTCAGCGTCTTGAGAATCAGCGACACGCCCACCGGAGAGCCTGCTCCCGAGCCGCCGGAACCGGCGGAAGCGCCGCCGGAGGAGGAGCTGCAAGCCGCGAGGGCGGCGGCCGCGCCCAGCGCGGTCACGGCCGCGGCCGCACGGACGCGCCGGCTCGGACGCGGGGCGCGGGTGCTCGTCGTCGAGCTGTCCATAGTTGAAGCCTCTCTGGGACGTGCGCGAAGTGAGGTGGTCCGGAGCTCCGGAGGTCCGGTCTGACGTTGTCCCGGCGAGGCTCGAGCGAGAACTTTCGCGGAGCGAGGCGTACCGAAGAACCTCGGGACAACGTTGTCTCGTCGGGATACTCCCTCGTATGCGAGAATGCGTCAAGCCACAGGCAGCGACCCCGTGCACAACGAGTCGGTAACGCCGTCCCCAGGGAGGACAACGATGCCTCACGCGGAACCTCGTCCAGCGCGGCTGGTCGGACGGCCCACGATGCGAGACGTCGCGGCGCTCGCCGGGGTGGCGATCAAGACCGTCTCCCGCGTGGTCAACGGGGTCAGCACGGTCGATCCGGCGCTCGCGGCCAGGGTCCGCGAGGCGGCCGACAAGCTGGGCTACCGGCCGAATCTGACGGCGAGCAACCTGCGCCGCGGCGACGGGCGCACCGCGACGATCGGGGTGCTGGTCGAGGACGCGGCGAACCCGTTCTCCGCCGCGCTGATGCGGGCGGTCGAGGACACGGCGCGGCGGCGCGGCGTACTGGCGCTGTTCGGCAGCCTGGACGAGGACGCGGCGCGCGAGCGCGAGCTGGCCGGGGCGCTGATCGACCGCCGGGTGGACGGCCTGCTGATCGTTCCGGCGGGCAGCGATCACAGCTACCTGATCAAGGAGCGGGCGGCCGGGACCTGCCTGGTGTTCGTCGACCGCGAGCCGAGGCAGTTGGACGCCGACTCGGTGCTCTCGGACAACCGGACCGGCGCGATCAACGCGGTGAACCACCTGCTCGTCGGCGGGCACCGGCGGATCGCCTACCTCGGTGACCGGCTGTCCATCTCCACCGCTGCGCAGCGCTTCGACGGTTATCGGCACGCGCTGGAGCTCGCGCGGGTGAGCCTGGACGAGCGGATCGTGTGGCACGAGGCGAGTTCGGAGCGGGCCGCGATCGAGGCGACCGAGCGGATGCTGCGCCTGCCCGATCCGCCGACCGCGCTGTTCACCGGGCAGAACCTGGTCACCATCGGCGCGAGCCGGGCGCTTCGCGCGCTGGGTCTCCAGGACGAGGTGGCGATGGTCGGGTTCGACGACTTCCCGCTCGCGGACATGCTGCGGCCGGGGATCACGGTCGTCGCGCAGGACATCGAGGCGCTCGGCAAGCTCGCGGCGCAGATCCTGTTCAACCGGCTGGACGGTGACGGTTCGCCGACGAGCACGCACATCGTGCCTACGCGCCTGATCACGCGCGGCTCGGGCGAGATCGCGGGCCCGGCGGCGCCCGGTGATTGACAAAGCTGTGAATGACAAGGCCGTGAATGACAAAGCGCTGAATGACAAAGCCGTGAACAGTGAAACCGTGAATGGCGACCTCGCGCCGCAGCGATTCCCGGCCGGCGGCGTCGCGGCCGATCGGTTCGACGCGCCGCCCGGCCGGCCGAGGCTGACCGTGATCGGGGAAGCCCTCATCGACCTGGTGCCGGGTTCCGGCCCCGGCGACTACCGCGCGCGTCCGGGCGGCAGTCCGTTCAACGTGGCGATCGGCCTGTCGCGCCTCGGGCATCGCGCAGCCCTGATGGCCCGGCTCGCGGACAACGCCTTTGGCAGACTGCTGCGCGGATACGCCGCGGCCGAGGGCGTAGACCTCGCCGGCGCGCCACACGCCACGGAGCCGACCACGCTAGCGGTGGTCTCCCTGGACGCCGAAGGCCACGCCGGGTACGACTTCTACCTCGAGGGCACCGCCGACTGGCAGTGGTCTGACGCGGAACTGGCGCGGGTCCCGGCGGACACCGCGGTACTGCACGTCGGCTCGCTCGCCGCGTGGACACAGCCGGGCTGCGGTCGCATCCGCGCCGCCACGGCGCGACTGCGCGAGCGTGGCAGCACACTGATCAGCTATGACCCGAACATACGCCCATTGCTTCTGGGCGGGCCCGAGCGGGCACGGCCGCTCGTCGAGGACTTCGTGGCGGTGGCGCATCTGGTGAAGGCGAGCCGCGAGGACGTCGAATGGCTCTATCCGGGAGCCGATCTCGCGCGGATCGGCGACCGCTGGCTGGACCTGGGCGCGCTGGTCGTGGTCATCACGGACGGACCGAATGGAGCGCACCTGCTGCGAGCGAACACGGCGCCGACGCGACGACCAGGCAGGAGAATCCGGTTGGCGGACACCATCGGCGCCGGCGACGCCTTCACCTCAGGCCTGCTCGGCGGCCTTGTGCGGCGCGAGATGTACACGCCCGAGCAGCTCAGTCGGTGCCCTGCCGATCTGCTCGCCGAGACCGTTGACGAGGCCGTGCTGATCTCCGCGCTCACCTGCGAGCGCGTCGGCGCCGACCCGCCGTTCGCGATCGGCGGATCGGTGGACGCGGGCCGACCGCTGTCCGAGGCGGATCTGACCTTCGCGACGCAGGGCGCCCCCGCCTAGAAACCGCAGTACGTCACCCGTGATTGAGCAACGTGTACTGCAAAGCCTTACTGACAAGGGCCATACTCGCCGTGGGCTGGTCCGGGTCTGCCGGACAGTCCACGTAGCTGACGTGAGTGGTGCCGACGGTCAATTCGTAGTTGAAGGCGTCGCTGCACCTGGTGGGTGCCGGGGTGCGCTCCGCTTCCTCTGTCAGCCGCGGATCAGCGGCCAGTGTCTTGATGGCAGTAATCTGATCCGCAGCAAGCCGACCGCCGGCGCTCGTCCCGCCGCGATTGGCGGACGTCCACCCGCCGTGCGGGTCGATCACCACCGTGTCCTTGACGCCGGCGAAGCCACCGGTGCGCTGGATGGTGATCGGCGGCAGCTCGGACTTGGGGGTCGGACTTCCGGAACCGACCCGGCTTGAGACGCCGTCCCGCGAAGCGCACGAGCAGATAGTCAATAGACTGATAATAAGTATGGCCGCCGCTGCCGAGGACGGTGTCCGAGTTGTTCGCAACCCTGCCCGTTTCACCAGGCCTCCTCCGAGGTAACGCAGCCGTTATATTCAGTGGTCTCGCCTTGTATCAGCCTACTTCAGCCATTGCTCGCCGTTGACGCCCCGCGCGTCCACCGCTACCGTCCGCATCGGACGTCAGGATTCTTAATCTACCCACAGGAATCCCGACGGTCCGCGCCCTGGCCATGCCACAAAGCATCGCCGCGCGCTCTCGCACCCTTCCGCACCACCCACGCGAAAGGAAGCCCGTGAGATCGCAATACCCGTACCGCAAGCCCCGGAGACTGCCCCGGCTGTTCGCGGCTACCGTAACCGCCGGTACCACCATCGCCGCCAGCGTCACCGCGCTGGCCGTCACCACCGGGACGGCCGCCGCCGCGACGCCGTCCGCCGCTCCCAACGCACAGTCCCTGGCCGTCCAGAGCGCCGACACGCTCGTGGCCGCCCGCCCGGCGTTCCTGCACGCCACGGCGAACGACGTGTTCGTCCGGCAGCAGGTCGTCGCCTCCGGCAACAACCAGTACGTGCCCTACCAGCGCACCTACGGTGGCCTGCCGGTGGTGGGCGGCGACTTCGTCATCGTGACGAACAACGCCGGCCAGGTGGTGTTCAACTCGGTCGCGCAGGAACACTCGATCGGGAACCTCGCCACCAGCCCGGCCCTGAGCAGCGCCAAGGCGCAGTCCATCGCCGCGACCCAGCTGAGGTCGGTGTCGAAGGTCGAGGGCACCCACCTGGCGGTGTACGCGCTGGGCTCCGGGCCCGCCGCGCTGGCGTGGGAGAGCACGCTGGTCGGCACCGGCAGCGATGGCTACAGCCGGCTGACCGTCGACGTCGACGCGAAGACCGGGGCCGTCCTGCACACGCAGGAGCACGTGATGCACGGCAGCGGCACCGCGGTCTGGAGCGGACCCGAGCCGCTGCACATCGACACCACGCTGTCCGGCAGCACCTACTCGATGACCACGCCGAACTTCAACAACATGCCCTGCCAGAACGCCTCGACCAACACGACGTTCACCAAGACGACCGACACCTGGGGCAACGGTGACGCGACCAACCGGGAGACCGGCTGTGTCGATGCCCTGTTCGGCGCCCAGACCGAGATCAAGATGCTCTCGCAGTGGCTCGGCCGCAACGGCATGGACGGCGCCGGCGGTGCCTGGCCGATCCGCGTCGGCCTGGCCGACGTCAACGCCTACTACGACGGCACGCAGGTCCAGATCGGCCACAACAACGCCAACCAGTGGATCGGCTCGATCGACGTGATCGCCCACGAGATGGGCCACGGCATCGACGACCACACCCCGGGCAGCATCTCGGGCGGCGGCACCCAGGAGTTCGTGGCCGACACGTTCGGCGCGTCCACCGAGTGGTTCGCCAACGAGCCCTCGCCGTACGACACCCCGGACTTCCTGGTCGGCGACCGGATCAACCTGGTGGGTTCGGGCCCGATCCGCAACATGTACAACCCGTCGGCGATCGGCGACCCGAACTGCTACTCCAGCTCCATCCCCAGCACCGAGGTGCACGCCGCGGCCGGCCCAGGCAACCACTGGTTCTACCTGGTCGCCGAGGGCAGCAACCCGACCAACGGCCAGCCGACCAGCCCGACCTGCAACGGCTCGACGGTCACCGGCGTCGGCGTGCAGAACGCAATGAAGATCATGTACAACGCCATGCTGATGAAGACCACCTCCTCGTCCTACCTGAAGTACCGCACCTGGACGTTGCAGGCGGCCAAGAACCTCGACGCCACCTGCGCGCAGTTCAACACGGTGAAGGCGGCATGGGACGCGGTGAGCGTTCCGGCGCAGACCGCCGACCCGACCTGCACGACCGGCGCCAGCGACTTCTCCATCGCGGTCTCACCGACCTCGGGCTCGGTCCTGCCCGGCGGCTCGCTGACCGCGACCGTATCCACGACGCTCACCAGCGGCTCGGCGCAGACGGTCAACCTGACCGCCTCGGGCCTGCCGAGCGGCGCCACCGCGTCCTTCAGCCCGGCGTCGGTGACCTCCGGCTCCTCCTCCACGCTGACGCTGCGCACGGTCAGCACCACACCTGTCGGCACCTACACGGTGACCATCACAGGCACCGGAACCTCGGCGACACACGCGACCCCGTTCACCCTGACGGTCAGCTCGACCGGCGGCTGCACGGCCGCGCAGCTGCTGGGCAACCCGGGCTTCGAGACCGGCAGCGCCGCTCCGTGGACCCTCACGGCGGGCGTGCTGAACAACTCGACCTCCGAGCCGGCGCGCACCGGTAGCTGGGACGCCTGGATGGACGGCTACGGCACCACCCACACCGACTCCGCCGCGCAGGCGGTGTCGATCCCGGCCGGCTGCACCACGGCGACGTTCTCCTTCTTCGTGCACATCGACACGTCCGAGACCACGACCACCACGGCCTTCGACAAGCTGAGCGTGCAGGTGCTGAACTCGTCCGGGACCGTGCTCGCCACGCTGGCGACGTACAGCAACCTGAACCATGCCACCGGCTACGTCTCCCACTCGTTCAGCCTGGCCCCGTACATCGGCCAGACGGTCAGCGTGAAGTTCCTCGGGACGGAGGACAGCTCGTTGCAGACGTCCTTCGTGGTCGATGACACCGCGCTGAACGTCAACTGAGGGATCTGCATCAGCGCATCAGCTCGTCCCTAGGG